>JAXDQI010000273.1:0-18445 GCA_034667965.1 Gammaproteobacteria bacterium | reverse complement strand
GCGCTTCGATCGCGTCTATTTGCGCCGGCATCTGTGGCCGGTGATCGAAGCGCGGTGGCCGGGCGCGGCGATCGCAGTGTCGCGCACTGCCGGGCACGTGGCCGAAGCGCAAGGTCTGTTGGACCGTGCGGCGGCACGGGCAGTCGACCTGTTGAGAGACGGCAACGCATTGTCGGTCGCGGGTCTGCGCGCCCTGTCCTCGCCGGAGCAAGTCAACACGCTTCGGTATTGGATCGGGGCGAACGCCGCGGCGCCTCCGTCCACCGCGAGGCTCAACGAGGCGCTGCGCCAGATCATTGGCGCGGACGCCGATCATCAGCCGGCCGTGATCTGGGGCGGCCATGCGTTGCGCCGCTACCGGAACCGCTTGTTCCTGACGCCGGCGAGTCCGCCTGCCTTGAAAGAGAATCGCGAATGGCCGGTTGCCGATGACCCCAGTCTGGATTTGGGCGGCGAACTCGGCGTTTTGCGGTGGTCGCCGCAGATCGGCGGCCTGGACGGCGCTCGATTGCCGGACACGCTCTCGGTTCGGCCGCGGCGCGGCGGCGAAACACTGAAGGTGCAGCGCCACGCCAGGACTCAGAGCTTGCAACATCTGTGTCAATCCCTCGGCGTCCTGCCCTGGATGCGCGATGCCCTGCCGCTGGTGTACGCCGGTCATGAACTCATCGCCGTCGGCGACCTCTGGCAGGACGCCCGGTGGTGCGTGGCTCCCGGGGCCCCGGGCTTCGTTTGCGCTTGGCGGGGCGCTCCGATTCTGGTGTAGGGCAGGAGGCGCAGGGGGCGATATTGTTGCGCGCGGGCGATATTGTCGCGCATGGTCTGATGTGGTAACCTGAATTCCCGTCGAATTCCCATTAATCTCAATTGGCTTTGTTGCGTTCGCGCGTACCCAAGGGTTCGCTCGTGGCAATATTTAATCGGCGGTGACCCATCATGACACGATTTGTTTTCGTCACCGGCGGCGTGGTGTCCTCGCTGGGCAAGGGCATCGCATCCGCGTCCCTCGGCGCCATCCTCGAGGCACGCGGACTCAAAGTCAGCATGGTGAAGCTGGATCCGTACATCAATGTGGACCCCGGCACCATGAGCCCCTTCCAACACGGCGAAGTATTCGTGACCGCGGACGGCACCGAGGCCGATCTCGATCTCGGGCACTATGAACGCTTCGTACGCACGACCACGGGCCGCAACAGCAATTTCACCACGGGCCGGATCTACGAGCGCGTCATCGCCAAGGAACGCCGCGGCGATTATCTGGGAGCGACCGTACAGGTCATTCCGCACATCACCGACGAGATCAAATACCGGGTGCGTATGGGCGCCGGGAATGCGGACGTATGCATGGTCGAAATCGGCGGAACGGTCGGCGACATCGAGTCGTTGCCTTTCCTCGAAGCCATCCGTCAGTTGGGGGTCGAGCTCGGGCGAAATCACGTCTTGTACATGCATCTGACGTTGGTTCCCGTGGTGGGCGGCTCCGGCGAAATCAAGACCAAGCCGACGCAACATTCAGTGAAGGAACTGCGCGGCATCGGCATCCAGCCGGATATCCTGCTGTGCCGCTGCGCCCAGTCACTGCCGGACGAGCAACGCCGCAAGATCGCATTGTTCACCAACGTGGAAGAGCGCGCCGTCATCTCCGCGGTCGACTCCGACGACATCTACAAGATTCCCATGCTGCTGCATGAACAGGACCTGGACGACATCGTGGTCGACAAGCTGCGCCTCGAAGTGCCGCCCACCGACCTGTCCGACTGGCGCGCCGTGGTATCCGCCAGGCAAAATCCCGAGGCGGTGGTCGACATCGGCATGGTCGGCAAGTACGTGCAAATTCGCGATTCGTATATTTCCTTGAACGAATCGCTCATGCACGGCGGAATCAAAACCCGGACCCGCGTGAACATCCATTACTTCGAATCGCAGGACATCGAAAGCTCGGGTCCTTCGGCGCTGCAGAATATGGATGCGATCCTCGTGCCCGGCGGCTTCGGCGACCGCGGCATCGAGGGTAAGATCCAGGCCATCCGTTTCGCGCGCGAGAATCGAATCCCGTATCTCGGCATCTGCCTGGGGATGCAGCTCGCGATCATCGAATATGCGCGCAATGTGCTGGCTCTCAAGGGGGCCAACAGCACGGAATTCGACCGCGCCACCAATCACCCGGTGGTCGCGCTCATCACGGAGTGGCAGGATCTGGCGCGCGGGCAGCAGGTGCGCGACGAGAAATCCGAGATGGGCGGCACCATGCGTTTGGGTGCACAGGAAGCGCGCCTGGTTCCGGGCTCGCTGGTGCATGCGCTGTACGGCAAGGAATCGGTCTACGAGCGGCATCGCCATCGCTATGAGTTCAACAATCACTACCTGGACGAGTTGTCGCGTGCCGGAATGACGTTCTCCGGATTCTCGGCCGATGGCTTGGTGGAATTCATCGAAATCCCGGGTCATCCCTGGTTCGTCGCCAGCCAGTTTCACCCGGAATTCACCTCGACCCCGCGCGACGGCCATCCGCTGTTCTCGGGATTCATCCGCGCGGCCAGGGAGTATCGGGCGGCGCTCCGGCCCGGCCGCGCAACGGCATGAAGCTCGGGACCTTCGATGTCGGGTCCGATCGCCCGTTTTTCTTGATCGCCGGTCCCTGTGTCATCGAGAGCGAGGCGTTGGTCATCGAGGTGGCGGGGCGCTTGCGCGACATGACGGCCACGCTGGGCATTCCCTTTATCTTCAAGGCATCGTTCGACAAGGCAAATCGTTCCTCGAGATCGAGTTTTCGCGGTCCCGGCATCGATGCGGGACTCAAGGCTCTCGGCCGCGTGCGCAAGGAGATCGGTGTCCCCGTCTTGACCGACGTGCATGAGGACACGCCGCTCGGCGAAGTGGCCGCGGTCGTCGATGTGCTGCAAACGCCGGCGTTTCTGTGCCGCCAGACTAATTTCATCGTGAACGTCGCCTCCCAGAACAAGCCGGTCAACATCAAAAAGGGCCAGTTCTTGTCGCCCTGGGAGATGCAGAACGTCGTGGACAAGGCGCGTTCCACGGGCAACTTGCAAATCATGGTCTGCGAGCGCGGATTTTCCTTCGGTTACAACAACCTCGTAGCCGACATGCGTTCATTGGCCGTGATGCGCGGCACGGGATGCCCGGTCGTGTTCGATGCCACCCATTCCGTGCAGTTGCCCGGCGCCCAGGGCGACTCCTCCGGCGGTCAGCGCGAGTTCGTTCCGGTCCTGGCCCGTGCGGCGATTGCCGCCGGCGTTGCGGGAATTTTCATGGAAACACACCCTGATCCCGCGAAGGCGCTGTCGGACGGCCCCAACGCGTGGCCGTTGGACCGCATGGCATCGCTGCTCTCGACGCTCGTGGAGCTGGATCTTGCGGTCAAAAAGAAGCCATTCGAGGAGTCCCGATTATGAGTCGTATCGTTGATATCCGCGGCCGCGAAATCATCGATTCCCGCGGCAACCCCACCGTCGAGGCCGATGTGGTGTTGGCCTCGGGCGTAGTGGGCCGCGCCGCCGTGCCCTCGGGCGCGTCCACGGGTTCACGCGAAGCGGTTGAATTGCGCGATGGAGATGCGAAGCGCTTCATGGGCAAGGGCGTGCGCGACGCCGTCGCGCACGTCAACAAGACCATACGCGATCTCGCGATGGGGTTCGATGCGCAGGATCAAGCAGGCCTCGACGCCAAGATGATCGCAGCCGACGGCACGGAGACCAAATCGAATCTCGGCGCCAACGCCATTCTCGCCGTGTCTCTGGCGACAGCCCATGCCGCGGCGCGTGACCGCAAAATGCCCCTGTATCGGCATTTAGGCGGCGCCGGTGCGATGACTATGCCGGTGCCCATGATGAACATCATCAACGGCGGCGCGCACGCGGACAACAGCGTCGACATTCAAGAATTCATGATCCTGCCCATAGGCGCCCCATCGTTTTCGGAGGCGCTGCGATACGGCGCCGAGGTGTTCCACACGCTGAAGAAAGTGCTGCATGGGAAAGGTCTCAACACCGCCGTGGGCGACGAAGGCGGATTCGCGCCGGACCTGCCGTCGAACGAGGCGGCGCTCACCACCATCTTGGAGGCCATCGAAAAGGCTGGGTATCGTGCCGGGCGGGATATTTACCTGGGACTCGATGTAGCGAGCACGGAATTCTACAAGGACGGCGTTTATCATCTGGAATCGGAGGGCCGTCAATTCAATGCCGTGGAATTCGCCGACTATCTGGCCGGTTTGGTTGCGAAATATCCCATTGTCACCATCGAGGATGGAATGAGCGAGGGCGATTGGGACGGCTGGGCGATCCTGACGCAGAAGCTCGGGCGCAAAGTGCAGCTGGTGGGCGATGATTTGTTCGTGACGAACACGAAGATTTTTGCCGAGGGAATTTCCAAGAACATCGCCAATGCGATTCTCATCAAGCCGAACCAAATCGGCACGTTGACGGAAACGCGGGCCGCCATCGACATGGCCGCCAAGGCCAGGTATGCGGCGGTGGTTTCGCACCGCTCCGGCGAAACGGAAGATGCGACGATTGCCGACATCGCGGTGGGTACGTCAGCCACCCAGATCAAGACCGGATCCATGTCCCGCTCCGATCGAGTTGCGAAATACAATCAGTTGCTGCGAATCGAGGGCGAATTGGGCGCGGATGCGGCTTTCGCCGGCCGCAGCGCGTTGGCGGTTGCATGCGCGGTGGTTCCTTAGCCTTAAGAGTTCGTGCTAAGCTCCTGTCCCTATGAGGATTTTTGCTGGCATATTGGGCTTGAGCCTGGTGCTCCTCCAGTACCGGGTGTGGGTCTCGGATCACGGGCTACGCGAGGTTTCGCGCCTTGGGCTGGCCGTGGAGGCTCAAGCAGCGGCGAATGTGGAGCAGCGGGAACGCAATCGTCAGCTGGTGGCGGAAGTGAATGACCTCAAGGGAGGTCTAACGGCGCTCGAAGAGCGGGCGCGCAGCGAATTGGGCATGGTGGGCAACAGCGAAACCTTCTATCAAGTGGTCACCGTCGGGACGCCGGCGCCTGCCGCACCCGCCACCGCCATTACCGCCCGCGCACAGTGAGTTCCCCATTGCGACGCGTGTGGGCCGTGGTTCCGGCAGCCGGGCGTGGCGCGCGATTCGAGTCGATGCGGACAAACGGACCCAAGCAGTATGCACGCCTGGCGGGCGCAACCGTTCTCGAATGGTCCCTATCCGCCCTCCTGCACGAGCCGCGCGTCGCCGGCATCGTGGTCGCGTTGGCCGCCGATGATACGCGCTGGCCGAAAATTGCGGCGTCGATGACAGCCTCCAAGATCGAGACGACGATCGGCGGCGCCAGCCGGCAGGAGTCGGTCATGAACGGGCTCAAAGCTCTCGAGGGCAAAGCTGCCGCCGACGATTGGATCATGGTGCACGACGCAGCCCGGCCTTGCCTCACGTCCGCCGATCTGACGGCGCTCATCGATGCCGTCCAGGTCAGCGAGGATGCAGGCAATACGGCGGCAGTGAACGGAGCGCTGCTCGCAGCGCCCGTCCACGACACCGTCAAGCGGGAACGGGGCGGTATCGCGGTCGATACGGTCGATCGCACCGGGTTGTGGCGTGCGCTCACGCCACAGGTGTTCGGCTACGCGCGCCTGACGCAAGCCCTCGAGGATGCGGCGACCTTGGGGTTGGCGGTGACCGATGAGGCGCAGGCGATGGAGCGGCTGGGTTTGCCCGCACAATTGGTGCGCGGATCGCCCTTCAACATCAAGGTGACCACCGTAGCGGATCTCGTCATGGCGGAATCCATATTGCGGGGCACGGAGAGCAGCCATATGCGGATCGGGCAAGGATTCGATGTACACGCCTTCGGCGCCGGCGACCACGTCGTCTTGGGTGGCGTAAAAATTGACTACCCAAAAGGCGTCGTCGCGCATTCCGACGGCGATGTCGTGATCCACGCACTGTGCGACGCGGTGTTGGGCGCTCTCGGGATGGGCGACATCGGTCAGCACTTTCCGGACAGCGATCCCCGGTACCGCGGCGCCGACAGCAGAGTGTTCTTGCGTGAGGTGACGGCGCACATGCGGGCGGCCGGCCTCGAGCTGGTCAATGCCGATGTCACCGTCCTCGCCGAGGCGCCGCGCATCGCCAAGCATCGCGCCGCCATGGCCGAAAACCTCGCCGCCGATCTCGGGGTTTCGGTCCACCTCATCAACATCAAGGCGACCACGACGGAGCGATTGGGCTTCATCGGCCGCGGCGAGGGACTTGCCGCGAGCGCGGCCGTCCTGCTGGGAGCGGCTCACGCGAAATACTCAGACGGGCTTCCGGCAAAATCACCGCCATGAACGCGCATGGTAGGCACGCCGACGCATGGAACCGCGCCGCGCTGTCCCCGCCGCGCGCACATGGCGCGCCGCTGCCGCCGGCGGAGTTCAAGGCGACCCCCGACGATTTCCGGGTCGAGGAGCAGCTCTCGTTCATCCCGTCGGGCAGCGGTCCGCACTGGCTGGTGCGCGTCGAGAAGCGGGCCGCGAATACACGATGGGTGGCGGCAGAGCTTGCGCGGCTGGCGCAGGTGCCCGCAAGCGATGTCGGCTTCGCCGGGCTCAAGGATCGTCAGGCCGTCACCGTGCAATGGTTCAGCGTGCCGGTTCGCTCGGCCACGGCCGAATACTGGAGCGCGGTGCGCAGCGCCGAGTTCCGGGTGCTCGAGGTCCTGGGCAATTCGCGAAAACTGAAACGCGGAGCTCTCACAGGCAACCGCTTTCGCATTCGATTGCGCAAGCCGGCCTGGTCCCGTGAACAGCTGGACCTAAAATTAGCGGCCGTGTGCGCGCACGGTGTTCCGAACTATTTCGGCCCGCAACGCTTCGGCCGCGAAGGCTACAATCTCGACCGGGTGCAAGCCTGGGTGCAGAGCGGTCAAGCACCGCGCGGCCGCACCGAGCGGGGCTTCGCATTGTCGGCGGCCCGTTCGTTGCTGTTCAATGCGGTACTGGCGCGACGCGTGGATGCGGGCGATTGGTCGCAGCTCTCGCCGGGCGACCTCGCGAGTCTGGACGGCAGCGGCAGCCATTTCAAGGTCGCGGCCGTCGACGATGAAATGCGGCAACGCTTGGCGGCGTTCGACATTCACCCGTCGGGACCGCTGTGGGGCCGGGGCGATTTGCCTACGGAGGGTCAGGCTCGCAGGCATGAGATGGAGGCTGCCGAGGCCATCAAGGATGTTGCCGACCTGCTGGTCGCCGAAAATCTTGCACAGGAACGGCGCTCATTGCGTTGTGCGGTCCGCGACCTCGTCGTCGAAGCGGAGTCCGGGACGATCACGCTCGTCTTCACGTTGGGACGAGGGCAGTTCGCCACCTCGGTGCTGCGCGAAATATGTGAACTCGGGTCGGGTCTATCGCTGGAGTCGGACGAGGACTAGCAATGCGCGCGGCGTCAGCTGCGCAGCAGCACGTAGACGGCGCCGGTGCCGCCGTCGATGGCACGGGCGGACGTGAATGCCATCACGTCGAGGTGCCGCCGCAGCCACAGGTCGACTGCCATCTTCAACACGGGGCCGCGTGCGCCGGAGCGGTAACCTTTGCCGTGGATGATTCTCACGCAGCGCCTGCCTGAGTTGCGGCTGTAGGCCAGGAACTCCGCGAGTTGGTCTCGTGCGGCCGCTTGGCTCAAGCCGTGAAGATCCAGTTCGCCCTCGACCGGAATCAGGCCGCGGCGCAGTCGGCGCACGACTTGGGTGCGCACACCGGCGCGCTGAAACGACAGCGCATCGGCGCCGCCGATGGCGCCGGCCGCTTGCGGGCCGCCCGACGGCCCATCGCGGGGTTCGATCGGTGGAACAGGCAACAGCGGCATCAACTCGTCGAGACTGATCCGGGCCGGCGCGGCCTTACCCAAGTGCGCGCGCGGCCTCCTCTTGACGAGACCTTCCGGCGCAGGCGTCTGCGCCAGCGGCTTGACATCGCGAACTGCGGCGCGAAACGCTTGCGCGTCGTCGCTGCCGGGGGGTGTGCGTTGTTTGGCCATGATTGGTGATCCGATCGCGCAGGGTGTCCAGCGTTACAGTATAGTCCGCAAGTCAGGCTATCAAACCTTGTGAAAATTCTTCTTTCCAACGACGACGGGTATCAGGCAGAGGGCCTCAAGGCGTTGACCCTCGCCATCAAACCTTTGGGTGCGGTCACGGTGGTGGCGCCGGATCGCAATCGCAGCGGCGCCAGCAACTCGCTGACTTTGGATGTCCCGGTGCGGGCCACCACGTATGCCGTCGATTCCTATTATTGCAACGGCACCCCGACCGATTGCGTGCATCTCGCGATCTCCGGCCTGTTCGATTTCGAGCATGACATCGTCGTGTCGGGCGTGAACGACGGCGCCAACCTGGGAGACGACACCCTCTATTCCGGAACGGTGGCAGCGGCCGTGGAGGGCCGGTTTCTGGGTCTGCCGGCGATCGCCATTTCCTTGTGCGTCGAACCCGGAAGTCCGCGTAATTTCGCGAGCGCCGCCCAAATCGCGGCGCGGCTGGTCGAGCGATTGTCGCAATCGCCGCTGCAGGAGTCGGTTATCCTCAATGTCAACGTGCCCGATCTTCCGGACGGCGCGATTCGCGGCATTCAAGTCACGCGCCTCGGCAATCGTCATCGGGCCGAAAGAGTGGTGCGTGCAAAGGATCCGCGCGGCCGGAACGTGTATTGGGTGGGCTCCGCCGGTGCGGGGCAAGACGCCGGTCCCGGTACCGATTTTCATGCGATCGCCAACGGCTATGTCTCGGTCACGCCCTTGCAGATCGACCTGACGCGCCATGCCGCGTTGCCCGAGGTGGAGCGATGGCTAAAACTTGAGTAGTTTCATGGAAGGTCCACGTCTCAGCGGTATTGGAATGACGTCGGCTCGCACCCGCGAGCGATTGGTACAGCGTCTGCAGGACCAGGGCATCAAAGATCAACGGGTCCTCGACCGTATCCGCAACGTACCGCGGCATCTCTTCATGGACGAAGCGCTTGCGACCCGCGCTTATGAAGATACTGCCTTGCCCATCGGCTTTGGACAAACTATTTCCCAGCCGTATGTGGTCGCACGCATGACCGAAGCACTGCTGGCGGCCGGTCCCACCGCGAAAGTTCTGGAGATCGGCACCGGGTGTGGATACCAGACCGCGGTCTTATCGCCCTTGGTGGGGGAAATCTACACGATCGAACGCATTGCGAGTTTGCTGGGGAAGGCGCGCCGTACGTTGCGCGAGCTTCGCATTCGCAATGTCCATTGCCGCCACGAGGACGGCAGCGCCGGCTGGCCCGCGCGCGCGCCCTATGACGGGATTCTGGTGACGGCCGCGCCGCATCAGGTGCCGCCGGCGCTGTTCGATCAGCTCGTCGTGGGCGGGCGCTTGATTGCTCCGGTGGGGCCGGACGGCCGCCAGGAATTGATGCGGTATACCAAGGGCGAGAACCGGCTGCACAAGGAATCGCTCGGAGCGGTGAGTTTTGTTCCCTTGCTGTCAGGGCTGCAGCGCTAGTGTGAACCTGACGCGCGGCGCGGTGAGCCTCACGCGAGCAATGGCCGTCGCCGGGCTTTGCTGCATGATGATCGGCGGTTGCGCATCCCGCGGTCCGTACCAACCCGCCACCTACGTGGTCCGCCCGGAAGACACGTTGTATAGCATCGCCTGGCGCCACAACCTCGATTACCGGGATCTGGCGAAGTGGAACGGCATAGGCGCCGACTATCGTCTCTCGATCGGACAGGTGCTCGTTCTTCAATCGTCCGGTGAACCTCGCGCGCCGCGTGCGTCGCCTCCCGCGCCGGTGGTCGCGGCACCGAACGGACGGCCCAGCACATCCCAACCGGCCACTTCCGCCGGCATTCGAGACCCTCGCGCCGGGAATGTGCCCAGCGTCGGCAAACCTGTTCCGCTTGCTGATCCGCCGGCGGGCGCGCTCGGCGGCCCTGCAACGAAGGCGCCTCCCCCCGTGCCCGCATCGTCTCCGCGCGGCCAAGAGCCCGTTGCCGCGCCGGCATCGAGCGGCGGCAATGCGAAGTGGGTTTGGCCCACCGACAGATTGTCGGTGCCGCGGGCGGTGCCGGGCGGCGGGATTCTGTTATTCGGCCGACTCGGTCAAGACGTGCGCGCCGCGGGCGCGGGCCGTGTCGTCTACACCGGCAGCGGATTGCGCGGCTATGGGAACCTCATCATCATCAAGCATGGCGACAGTCTGCTGTCTTCCTATGCGCACAATCGAGAACTCCTGGTGCACGAAGGGCAGGATGTCGCGGCGGGCCAGGTCATCGCTCACATGGGCGCGGGGCCTCATCAGGTCTCCGCCCTCTACTTCGAGATCCGGGTCAACGGCAAGCCCACCGATCCGCTGCGGTATCTGCGCCCCGCGCCTTAGATTATTCATACGATGAGCAATGCGACCACCAGCCGCTGTTCGCTCACGAGCACATTGAAAGTCCGGCACGCAGCGCCCGTATCCATGACTTCAAAGCCGATACCGGATCTGAGAAACTGGACGCCGAAGGCGGGGGCGGGGAACACCTGCCGCTGCCCCGTGCCGATCAGCACCACTTCCGGTTGCAATTCGAGAAGGTGCGCCGCGTGCTCGGTGTTCAGCTCGGCGGCGTTGGAGATCGTGGGAGCCGCCCGAATGGTGGTCGACGCCACCATCATGGTGGTGCGGAACACCTCGTCGTTGATGCGCAACTCGCCCGGCCCATAGCCACGGATGACGTTGACGTTGGGGCTCGTGTCTTGAGTGAATCGCATACCATTAAGATACTCAAATTATCAGCGGAACGCCTTTGTCCATTCTCTATTTTCGTTTCGCGGCGCGCAGATCGGACGTTCTGCGGCGATCTCCGATGCTGGAGCGATTGGTCGCGCGTGCCGGGGATCCGTCGTGCGTCCAGGATTGGCGCACCGAGGCCTTTCGGGTCATCGCCCCCGGCGCGAAGCGCTTGCCGTCGATCGCGGCGCCGATCGTGCAGGAGAGCGCGTCGACGGCTCATCCCTCTGCATGGGCCTGTATTGCGACGCCGGTGCATTTCACTGCGGGTATGCGCAGCGTCACCATGGCGACGGACGGAATCTTGAATCTCGCACCTGGCGAAGCCACGGAGCTGTCGGCCGACTTCAATCGAGTGTTCGGCGGTGCCGGCGTGCGGTTGTCGGTCAGCCGTGGGGCGCTGTTGTCGTGTCTGTTCGACGGCGCGATCGAGGTCGCCACCAGCGACCCCGAGGAGGTGGCCGGAAACGATGTGTTCGGCTTTCAGCCGACCGGCCCCGATGGGGCGCGCCTGCGTCGCCTGATGAGCGAAATGGAAATGTGGCTGTTCGACCACCCGGTCAATCGCGCGCGCGCGGCGCAGGCGCGGCAGCCGATCACGGGGCTGTGGCTGTGGGGCGGCGCGATCGCCGGGGAAGCAATGCCGTCGGTGCGGGGATGGTGCGCGGGGCAGGATCCGTTCTTCGGCGCCTTCGGAAGCGAACATGAATACCCGTGCGCGGCGGGTTCGGGCGTGGTTGTATGTGCGGAGCAACCTGGGTCGAACGAATGGCTCGAGGCGGAACGACGATGGCTGCTCCCCGCAGTAGCCGCCCTGCGATCGGGCCGGCTGAAGCGTCTCGAGCTGTCCGCCGCCGACCGGCGTTTCAGCGTCGGGAAAGGCCCGAATCTACGTTTTTGGCGCCGGCCGCGGCCCTGGTGGGAGTCCTATGGAATTCAGTGAGATCAGGCGCCGGGCGATTCCGGCGTCGCCCGACCTGGGCGCGGGCGTGCATCCGGTGCTGCGGCGGATTTACGCTGCACGCGGAGTGACAATTGACCAAGATCTCGATCTCTCGCTCGAGCGCCTGCTGCCGATCGGATCTCTGCCCGGCGTGGAGGCGGCGGCGGCGCTGTTGCTCACGCACCGCACCGGTCGTGTGCTCGTCATCGGCGATTTCGACGCGGACGGCGCGACCAGCAGTGCCTTGGTGGTACGCGGGTTGCGCGGGCTGAAATTCTCCCATGTGGATTTTCTCGTGCCGAACCGTTTCAAGTTCGGTTACGGGCTGACTCCTGAGATCGTCGCATTGGCGGCAACGCGCGAGCCATCGTTGATCGTGACCGTCGACAATGGCGTATCCAGCATCGAGGGAGTCGAGGCCGCGCGCAACCTTGGGATTCCGGTGGTCGTGACGGATCATCATCTCCCGGGGCCGGTGTTGCCGTCCGCGCTCGCCATCGTGAATCCCAACCTGGTGGGGTCCACCTTCGGCAGCCCCGCACTCGCCGGCGTGGGCGTGGCCTTCTACTTGGTGGCGGCGCTGGCTCGGCTCGCGGGCGATTCCGGCTTCCGCGCAGCCGAGTTGCTGGACCTGGTCGCGCTGGGAACGGTCGCCGACGTCGTGCCGCTGGATCGCAACAACCGGATCTTGGTGGCGCAGGGCTTGCGTCGCATTCGCGCCGGCCGTTGCGTGCCCGGAGTTCGCGCTCTGCTCGAGTCGGGCGGCCGTAAGCTCGAACAAATCACGGCCGCGGATCTTGGCTTCGTCGTGGGACCGAGGTTGAATGCGGCCGGGCGCCTCACCGACATGAGCGTCGGGATCGAGTGCTTGCTCACCGATGATCCTGCGGAAGCCGCGCGGTTCGCGGCGCAACTGGCCGCGCTCAACGCGGAGCGGCGCGATATCGAGCAGCGTATGCAACTCGAGGCGGTCGACATCGCCGCAACTCTGCGATTCAGCGTCGCAGGCGACGAGTCGCTCGGCCTGTGCTTGTTCGATGCGAGCTGGCACCAAGGCGTCGTCGGGCTGGTGGCGGGGAGGATCAAAGACCGACTGCATCGGCCGGTGATCGCTTTTGCGCGGGCCGAGAACGGCGGCTTGCGCGGGTCGGCGCGCTCCGTCCCGGGCATCCATATTCGCGATGCGCTCGAGAGCATCGCCACCCGCCATCCGGGGCTCATCGACAAGTTCGGCGGTCACGCCATGGCCGCGGGCATGAGCCTGGCGGAGGAAGCCCTCGATCTATTTCGAACTGTTTTCGCCGCCGAAATCGCTGCGCGCGCCGACGCCGAATCGCTGCGCGGGGTCATACACTCCGACGGCGAACTCACAGGCGAGGAGCTTTGTGTGGATACGGCCCGGCTGCTGCGCTTCGCGGGACCGTGGGGGCAGGGATTTCCCGAGCCGGTTTTCGACGGCGAGTTCGAGATTCTGGATTCCCGTATCGTCGGCGGCAGGCATCTCAAGCTGTCGGTCCGCGAGCAAAGCACGTCCCAGTGGGGCGGCCCGCCCCAGTGCGGCGGCCTACCGATCGATGCCATAGCCTTCGGCTACATCGGTGGCGCGGCGGAGGATCCGCAACTGCGCGCCGGTACGCGCGCGCACCTCGCGTACCGGCTCGAAGTCAATGAGTACCGCGGCGCCGAGCGCATGCAGCTCAATTGCCAGTATCTACGGCGCGTCTAGTCCATTAGAAAAAGTCGCCTGCGGCGCTTTTTGTGCCTGTCCCTCCCTGGACGGCACCCTTCGGGTCGACCTCCGGTCGACCAAACGGGCTCCTGCGCGTTTGTCGGACATCAGCTTCGTTTCCGCTGGCAAAAAGCGTGGTTTTTGCCAGCTGCGCAGCAGGGGCAAATGCTGCTAAAGTGACCGGCTATGGAAATCAATCAACTCAAACGATTCATCAAAGATCTCGAGGAACGCACCGATTCCTTGAGGAGGTATCTTTGATTACGATAACAAGCACGAACGCCTTCAGGAAGTAACCCGGGAACTCGAGCAGCCCGGTATCTGGGACAATGCCGACCGCGCCCAAGAACTTGGGCGGGAACGCTCGAAACTCGAGGGCGTCGTTCAAAGTCTGGACCGGCTCAAGGAGGGGCTGCGCGACGCGGGAGAGTTGCTGGAACTCGCGGCTGACGAGGCCGACACCCGAGCCGCCGAGGAAATCGAGCGGGACGCCACTGCTCTCGCCGCGGAAGTGGAGCGCCTGGAGTTCCAACGCATGTTCCCCGGCAAGATGGATTCGCACAGCGCGTTTCTCGACATTCAGGCGGGGGCGGGCGGCACCGAAGCGCAAGACTGGGCTGCCATGCTGCTGCGCATGTATCTGAAATGGGCGGACTCGCACGGCATCAAAACTGAAATCACCGACCAGAGCGACGGTGAAGTTGCGGGTATCAAGGGCGCCACCATCAGCATGACCGGCGACTACGCCTACGGCTGGTTGCGCACCGAAACCGGCGTTCATCGGCTGGTGCGAAAATCACCCTTCGATTCGGGAAATCGCCGTCACACGTCGTTCGCGTCGGTCTTCGTCTCGCCCGAGGTGGACGATGACATCGACATCGACATCAATCCGGCGGACCTGCGCACGGACGTCTACCGGTCGAGCGGCGCCGGCGGACAGCATGTCAACAAGACTGAATCCGCCGTGCGCATCACCCATGTACCGAGCGGCATCGCGGTGGCCTGCCAGAATGAGCGCAGCCAGCACAAGAACCGCTCGACGGCAATGAAAATGCTGAAGGCGAAACTTTACGAGCTCGAGTTCAATAAGCGCAACGCGGCTGCTAAAGTGCTCGAGGATTCCAAGTCCGACGTGAGCTGGGGCAATCAGATCCGCAGCTACGTGCTCGACCAGTCGCGCATCAAGGATTTGCGCACCGGGGTCGAGGTCGGCAACACCACGGCGGTTCTCGACGGCGCCCTGGACCAATTCATGCAGGCCAGTTTGAAACAGGGACTTTAGGAATGACCGACAACCACGGCGGCCCGCCCGGCGACGAGAACCACCTGATCGCCGAACGGCGTGCGAAGCTCAGGCTTCTGCGCGAGCGCGGCAATCCCTTTCCCAACGATTTTCGCCGCAACGCGCTTAGCAACGATCTGTTGACCGCCTATGGTGAGAAAAGCACCGAAGCACTGGAGGCTGATCCTGTCAGCGTCAGCGTCGCGGGCCGCATGCGCGCCAAACGGGTCATGGGCAAGGCGAGTTTCGCCAGGCTCGAGGACTCGAGCGGCTCCATCCAAATCTTCCTTCAGCAACAGGCGCTGGGCGGTGTTTACGACGAGTTCAAGGGTTGGGACGTGGGCGACGTGATCGGCGCCGACGGGGTGTTGTTCCGCACCAAGACCGGCGAGCTGTCGATCCGGGTGGATCGCCTGGTGCTGCTCACGAAATCGCTGCGGCCGCTGCCCGACAAATGGCACGGCATCGCGGATACGGAAATGCGTTATCGCCGCCGGTACGTCGACCTCATCATGAACGAGGGCTCGCGGCGCGTGTTTGAAATGCGTTCGAGGATAGTGCGCTATCTGCGCGCCTTTCTCGATGCGCGCGGCTTTCTCGAAGTCGAGACGCCGATGCTGCATCCCATTCCGGGCGGTGCCGCGGCCCGCCCCTTCAAGACGCATCACAACGCCCTCGACGTGGACATGTATCTGCGCATCGCGCCGGAACTCTATTTGAAGCGCCTCACGGTCGGAGGCTTCGAGCGGGTGTACGAAATCAATCGAAATTTCCGCAATGAAGGCGTGTCGACGAAGCACAACCCCGAATTCACGATGCTGGAGTTGTATCAGGCCTACGCCGACTATCACGATCTCATGGAGATGATCGAATTGATGTTCCAGGGGGTTGCCGATGCTCTGTTGGGTACGCGCAAGTTGGTCTATCAGGGCACCGAGTACGATCTGTCGAAGAGTTTCGCGCGCTTGACCATCGAAGAGATCATTTTAGCGAACAATCCGGATATGGATCCGATGTCGTTGCGCGATGCGAATTATCTGCGCCGCGTGTGCGACCAGATGAAGATCGGACACAAGGCCGGGGACGGTCCGGGCAAGCTGCAGATCGAGATTTTCGAGAAAACGGGTGAACATACGCTCATTCAGCCCACCTTTGCCTATGCCTATCCGGCGGAAGTCTCTCCATTGTCGCGCCGCAACGATCAGGATCCCTTCATCGCGGATCGTTGGGAGTTCTTCGTTGGCGGCCGCGAGCTTGCGAACGGCTTCTCCGAACTCAACGATGCCGAGGACCAGGCCCAGCGCTTCAAGGAGCAGGCCGAGCGCAAGGAAGCCGGCGACGAGGAGGCCATGTACTTCGACGCCGACTATATTCGCGCGCTCGAGTATGGCATGCCGCCCACCGCCGGCCTCGGCTTGGGCGTGGACCGCATGGTGATGCTGTTCACCGATTCTCCGTCCATTCGCGACGTCCTGTTGTTTCCGCACATGCGCCCCGAGTTTTGATCGACGCCGGCGGCCCGATCGGCGTTTTCGATTCGGGGATCGGCGGTCTGTCCGTCTTGCGGGCGCTGCGCTCTGTGTTGCCTCAGGAGAGATTCATCTACCTGGGCGATACGGCGCGATTGCCCTATGGAACGAAAAGCGCTGCCAGCGTCGTGCGGTATTCGCTGCAATGCGCGGAAGCGCTCGTCGCGCGCCGCATTCGATGCTTGGTCGTCGCCTGCAACACGGCGTCCGCTTCAGCATTGGACGCCTTGCGCCTGCGGTACCCCGCCATTCCGGTCATCGGCGTCATCGAACCCGGTGCGGCGGCGGCGGTATCGGCTTCCCGCACGCGGCACGTCGCAGTGATCGGGACCGAAGGCACGATCGGCGGCGGCGCATATCAGGCGGCCATTCAGAGATTGGATGCCCGCGTTCGCGTTACTGCCCAAGCTTGTTCGCTGTTCGTGGCCGTGGCCGAGGAGGGCTGGGTGGCGGGTCCCATTGCCGAAGCGATCGCCCATCGCTATCTGGATCCGATCTTCTCCGCCGGGCATTCGAGCGGCGCCGCCTCGGGGGTTCCCGATACGTTGGTACTGGGGTGCACGCACTTTCCCGTTCTGGCCGCTACGTTGCGCGCCGTTCTACCCGACCATGTCGTCCTGGTCGACTCGGCGGCGACCGTTGCGGCCGCCGTCACGCGCGAACTGCCGCCGACGTCGAACCCTTCCGAGCCAGGCGGCGTGACCTGGCTCGCGACGGATGGGGCTGCGCGCTTCGCGCGGGTGAGCGGCGTCTTTCTCGGCGAGACGCTGCGCGCCGAAGACATCGAAATCATCGATCTTTGACCCCCCATCGCCCGCGCGGATTTCAACCGCCCGCGTGGCTGGATCGGTCTACGCGCGCCGCGAGTTCGCGCAGCACCGCGCCGTTGTCGCCCATCGGAACCGAGCGGGATCCCGCCAAGAACGCCGCGAACCCGAGCGATAGTGTTTCGAGGGCGCGTGGCACCCATCGTGTGTGCGTCATCGTCCCGACCGCTCCAACATATTTACCGAGTAGCATGGTTGACTCCCGCGCCGTCAAATCACGTAGTAGCCGTACTGGAAGATAAGGGCGGTGCCGGCAACGATGCTGACGGCGAGCAGCGTCTGGGCGGCCCTTGCGATGATGTAGACTTCGTTCATGATGCAATCTCCGTTGAATGACTGTCCCATGGCGGTTACTTTGCTCCACGCACTCCGGCTCGACAAACGCAATCCCTGACACAGTGTTAAGAAAAACTTAACATGCCCGCCGCCTATAACCGGTTGCCGCTCGGCGCGTTGCGCGTCTTCGAGGCCGTCGCGTCTGCATTGAATTTTTCGGCCGCGGCGGACGTGCTGAACGTGACACCTGCCGCCGTCAGTCAGCAGATCAAAGTGCTGGAGGAATATCTTCAAGTTCCGCTCTTCCGGCGCACGGGCAGGCGGGTCGAACTCACCGACGAGGCGCTGGAACTTCTGCCCGCCGTCAGGGACGGACTCGAGCGGCTGGAGGGTGCGATGCTTCAGATCAAGCAGCACCGCCGTGCCGGACCGCTGCAGATCAGCACGCTCGCGTCATTTCTGCAAATGTGGCTGCTGCCGCGAGTTCGCTCATTCCGCCGCAAATTCTCCGACATCGAGCTGCGCTTCCATACATCGCGCGAACTGATCGACTTTTCGCGCACGTCCATGCACGTAGCCATACGCTTCGGCCACGGGAACTATCCGAATCTGCACAGCGAGAAATTGCTGGATGATTGGCTGGTGCCGGTGGCGAGCCCGGAAATGATCAAGCAACACGGCATGCTGGAGCGCGGCGCCGATCTGTCCAAGTACCCGCTCCTGGAAAGCGACGATGAGCCCTGGAGCGTCTGGCGAAAGGCCGATGCAGAAGTCGCCTGGCAATCGCGCGCGCCCGCCATCGACGATTCGGCGGGCCTGTTGGCCGCGGCCGAAGAGGGGCTGGGGTTCGCGCTGGCGCGTTGGACGCTGGTGACCCGTTCGCTGCAAAAGGGGACGCTCAAGCTCGCCGGCAAAGAGGCGCTGCCATTCCGATCGTCCTACTATTTCGTGTGTCCGAAAGCGTTTCTCGGCCTGCCGAAGGTGGCGCAGTTTCGCGAATGGATTTTCGCGGCGGCGCGCGATTTTCCGGGGCCGGGCGATCCGCGCAACCGCGGGTGAGCCGCGATTCTTGGCCGCCGAAGTCCCCGGAGCCT
>JAXDQI010000272.1:0-2850 GCA_034667965.1 Gammaproteobacteria bacterium | reverse complement strand
TCATCTCGTCGGAGCTCGGGGCGTCTAGAATTTTAAGATGGTCCCCGCCGCGCCCGGCGTCAATAGCTCAATGGAGGAGTATGCCCCGCCCTAGTCCGGCGCGTGTTATCCCAACACCGCGAGCCGGCGAGCGTCAGCCGGCACTAATCGTTTGGTGCCGCAACGCAGCAAGCGATGTGCAGATGCACAATTCCCCCGACCGTGGGTACGAGTTTCCTTCTATCGTGTATCGCGCTACACTCACCGCAAAGGTCGCGGCCGGATTCGTCCGGCGAAGCTCCTTTTCGTTGAAGTTGGTTTGCCGTACTCGGCTCGACCGCGATTTTCGCACATGGGGCGGACACGCGTGACTTAAGGGCGCCGTTTTCACCACGGCGACCACGAGCGAGGGAGACTGCGGCCATGGCCACACAGTATTTCGCAAGACCTAAGCTACAATTGTTCGGCGTCTCCACCGCATTTGTCGTTCGCAAAATCGGTCTTTCCGACTTGAGCGACGCTCTGCGCCTGGGCTGGGAAGACTTCAAGGCCATACCAACTCACGCCGTTGTCCTGTGCGTGATTTATCCCGTTCTCGGCCTTGTTCTGTTCAGACTGGTCGTTGGCTATTCCGTGCTGCCGCTGCTCTTTCCGCTGGCCGCCGGTTTTACGTTGATTGGTCCTTTTGCCGCGCTGGGTCTCTACGAACTCAGCCGCCGCCGCGAGCGCGGCGAGGAGGCCGCGGCGTGGCACGCCATGCAGGTACTACGCGCGCCGTCTTTCGGCGCCATTCTCGGACTCGGCACGCTACTGCTCGTTCTGTTCGGTATCTGGATCGCCACCGCGGATGCTATCTACGTTGCAACCTTCGGCAATGCTCCCGCTGCAAACATCCCTGATTTCGCAAGGCGCGTGCTGACAACGCCGGAAGGTTGGTCGCTCATCATTGTCGGCTGCGGCGTCGGCTTCCTGTTCGCCGTCGTGGCCCTGTGCGTTAGCGTTGTCTCCTTTCCGTTGATGCTTGACCGCCATGCGTCTGCGATAGACGCGGTCCGGATGTCGCTGCGGGCCGTGATGGAGAATCCAGTTCCGATGGCCGCGTGGGGCCTGATTGTTGCGGTCCTGCTGGTGATCGGTTCGCTACCGTTCTTCGTCGGTCTCGCTGTCGTTCTGCCGGTGCTCGGTCATGCCACCTGGCATCTTTATCGGAAGGTGGTGGAGCCTGACCCGAATCCCCCAGAAGAACAGCCCCGCGCGCCGATAGGTCACCGCTATGCGGCAGATTTCCCGGCCTCTCTCTTCCCGTGGAGTCGTGAGAAGTGATGCGAGGCTTGTAACCCGCAGCGGAGGGGTCCATCATCATGTCCATAGCTCCCACACTCCAGCGATACTTGGCTGCGGAAAACATCCAATACGATGTGATCCCGCATGACCCTACCATGTCATCCGCGCGTACCGCCGAGGCGTGTCGGATTTCCGGGGATCGTTTGGCCAAGGCAATCGTGCTCCGGCGCAATGCCGGCTATATGCTCGCCGTCCTTCCAGCGTCGCATAACCTTCGTCTTTCGGATTTGAGGGACCAGCTTGGCGGTAATGTTGAAATGGCCAAGGAATCCGAGATCGATCCGCTATTCCCGGATTGCGCGCACGGGGCTGTTCCGCCGCTTGGTCACTGCTACGCGCTGCCTCTCATTGTGGACGACAGCATCGAGGCACAGCCGGAGATCTATATGGAGGCGGGCGATCATGAGACGCTGCTCCACATAAGTCATGCGCAGTTTGCTCGCTTGATGGGAAACGCACGACGCGGCCGCTTTAGCGAGAAGCTGCCGCACAGTATAAGCAATTCGATCGTGTGGGCGTAAGGTGCCCTAGTGCGACCGCGTCACAATCGCCGTTCATTACGGGGCTGCGACAATGGAAATTTGACAGATTGCATCAAAAATCTTGCCGGGGCTTGTGTCCGAGGGAGGATCCAAATGACTACGGTACGACAGTTGCTCGATCAGAAGGGCACGAACATTTGGTCTATTCATCCGGATGCCACCGTCTTCGATGCCGTCGCGAAAATGGCTGAAAAAGACGTTGGATCGCTAGTGGTTATGGAAGGCGACGAACTCGTTGGCATCATCACCGAAAGGCACTATGCGCGTAATGTTGTTCTCAAGGGTAAAACGTCTCCCGCAACGCCCGTGCGGGACATCATGGAAAGACACGTCGTCATTGCACAGCCAGAACAATCCGTTGACGAATGTATGGCCGTCATGACTGAGATGCGCGTGCGTCATCTACCGGTGGTTGAGGGTGAAAAGCCAGTTGGCATTGTTTCAATCGGCGATCTTGTTAAAAGCATAATTGGTGATCAGAAGTTCATGATTATTCAGCTCGAACACTACATTAATGGTGGACTGGCCATTGTGGACGGCTGAATACGATCTCGAACGACCGCAGCAATCGGAAGCATTACCGCTGAACATCACCGCGCCGCCGGTCCCGTTTGCTCCGGCCGACGAGGTAATAGAATGAGGCGGCGCGAGATCGCAGCCTATGTTTGGGTGCATCCGCCTTCGCGCAGGACAACATTCCGCATCGCGGAGGGAAGAGTCTGAGTGACGCGCCATTTATCGGGCAAAGCAGGGCACTTCCGCGACCAAGCTTTCGCGCCGTGCGACGCTTTGCATGACAAGGATATCGCTCGGCCTCGTCTCAGGGTCGGATCGTGCGGCTTGGCGGCTACCGCGAGCGCCGTGTTTCAGTGATGGGCCGAAACGCTCCTGACGCACTCGGACAGCAAATCATCACTGGACGCAGAATGGCCGACGTCACCCAGACTGATGATGCCGACCATGCGCTTGCTCTTGTTCATGACCG
>JAXDQI010000271.1:0-4961 GCA_034667965.1 Gammaproteobacteria bacterium | reverse complement strand
GGAACAGGTACTTGGCGAACTCATGCAGCGCGACAATGGGCTCATGCGCGGCAAGGGCGGTTCGATGCATCTCACCTCGGCGGCCCACGGCGTGATGGGGTCCTATGCCATCGTCGGGGCGCATCTCCCGATCGCGTGCGGGTCCGCCTGGCGGGCGCAATACAAGGGCGACAAGGACGTTTCGGTCTGCTTCTTCGGCGACGGCACGACTAATATCGGCGCCTTCCACGAGGCCTTGAATTTCGCGGCCGTCTGGAAGCTCCCGGTGATCTTCGTCTGCGAAAACAATCTCTATATGGAATATACGCCCATCGGTTTGGTGACCGCGGTGCCGCATCCGGCGGCTGATCGCGCGTCAGCTTACGGGCTCGAACGCATCGTCGTCGACGGCAACGATGCCGATGTGGTGTATCGCACCGCGATGGCGGCCTACGAGAAGGCGCGTGCGGGCCTTGGGCCGTCGCTGATCGAATGCATGACCTATCGCCACTCTGGGCATTCACGCGCCGACCCGGCCAAATATCGGCCGGAGGGCGAACTCGAACGCTGGAAGGAGCGCGACCCCATCAAGATCTATCGCGAACGCCTGGCTCAATTCGGCATCTCAAGCGATGTGGTTGCGGCCATCGATGCCGATGTGAAGCGGATCGTCGATGAGGCGACGGTCGCCTGCAAGGCCTCGCCCATGCCGCCGCTCGACCTCCTTACGACCGACGTTTATGCCGACGGAGGCTTCGCATGGCGGAATTGACCTATCGCGATGCGGTGGCCCGTGGCATCGCGCAGGAAATGGCGCGCGATCCCGATGTCGTCTTCCTTGGAGAGGATGTCGCCGCCGCCGGCGGCGTGTTCAAGGCAACGGTCGGCCTGCTTGAACAGTTCGGGCCTTTGCGCGTGCGCGACACCCCGATTTCCGAGCAGGCCATTCTCGGCGCCGCCATGGGAGCGGCGATGACGGGCCTCAAGCCGATCGCCGAAATCATGTTCTCGGATTTCTTTGCGGTCTGTTTCGACTACATCGCGAACGAGATTCCCAAGAGCCGTTACATGTCGAACGGCCAGCTCAAATGTCCGCTTGTGGTGAGAACCGGAAATGGTGCAGGTTCGCGCTTCGGCGCCCAGCATTCCCAGAGTGTCGAGAACTGGTGCATGATGATCCCGGGGCTCAAGGTGGTGGCGCCGTCCAATCCGCGCGACGTGATTGGATTGTTGGCTGCCGCGGTGCGCGACCCCGATCCGGTGATCTTCTTCGAGCACAAGTCGCTCTATGCCACCAAGGGGGAAGTGCCGGACGGCGAGATCGTCGACACGCTTGGCACGGCCGCCATCGCGCGCCCGGGCAAGGACGCGACCATCCTGGCGCTTGCCCTGATGGTGCCGCGCGCGCTCGCTGCTGCCGAGCGGCTGAAAAGCGAACATGGGATCGATTGCGAAGTGGTCGACGTGCGTTCGCTCGTTCCGCTCGATACGCGGACCATTTTGGGGTCGGTTGCCCGCACGCATCGGCTGTTCACGGTCGAGGAAAACCCGCGGCTGTGCGGCTGGGGCGCGGAGATCGTCTCGATTGTCGCGGACGAAGCGTTTTACGATCTTGACGGCCCGGCGGTGCGGATCACGACGCCGCATATTCCGCTGCCGGCCGCCGACATTCTGGAGGATATCGCATTGCCGACAGTCGATCGCATTGTCGAGCGGGTGCGCAAGTCGATGAATTCGTAGGGCTCGTCATGTACGAAAATCTTCTCGCAAATGTTCCGACCGATCTGTGGATTGGTGGCAAATGGCGCAAAGCGTCCGATGGCGGACGCTTCGATGTCATCGATCCGGCGACCGAAAACAAGATTGCCTCGGTGGCGAGCGCCACCGTTGACGATGCCAAGGCGGCGGTCGATGCCGCAAGCGACGCATTCGGGCCCTGGGCTGCGCGCAAGCCACGCGAGCGTGCGGAAATTTTGCGCAAGGCTTTCGTACTGATCATGCGTGACGCCGAGCGTCTCGCCAAACTCATCACTATCGAAAATGGCAAGGCGCTGTCGGATTCGCGCGGCGAAGTCGCCTATGCGGCCGAATTCTTCCGCTGGAACGCCGAGGAAGCCGTGCGCAATGTGGGAGAAGTCTCGCGGGCGCCGTCATCGGGCGCGCGCATCTTCGTGCATCACAAGCCGGCGGGCATTGCTGTATTGGTGACGCCGTGGAATTTCCCTGCCGCCATGGCGACGCGCAAGATCGCTCCGGCACTCGCAGCCGGATGTCCGGTCGTGCTCAAGCCCGCGTCCGACACGCCGCTGACCATGCTGGCGCTGATGCCAATCCTGCAGGAGGCGGGCGTGCCGGCCGGCGTCGTCAACGTCATTCCGTCGCGCGCCTCGGGCAAGGTGGTCAGCACGATGCTAAATGATCCGCGCGTGCGGGTCGTTTCGTTCACGGGCTCGACGGAGGTCGGCCGTACGCTGTTGCGTGCCGCGGCCGACAATGTGGTCAATCCCGCGATGGAGCTTGGCGGTAATGCGCCCTTCATCGTGTTCGAAGACGCCGACATCGATGCCGCCATCGAGGGAGCCATGATCGCCAAGATGCGCAACATGGGCGAAGCCTGCACGGCCGCCAATCGCTTCTATGTGCACGAGAGTGTGCATGATGCGTTTGCTGAAAAGCTCTCGGCCAAGATGGGCTCATTAAAAATGGGCAATGGCCTCGACGACGGCGTGGCGCTCGGGCCGCTCGTCAACGCGGAAGGCCGCGACAAGGTCGTGAGCCTGGTCGCCGACGCGGTGAAGAAGGGTGCCAAACTGTTGACCGGCGGCAAGGTGCCGGGTGGTCCGGGGTTCTTTTATCCCGCGACCGTGCTCACCAATGTGCCGGATACAGCCGACATGCTCAAGGATGAAATCTTCGGGCCGGTTGCGGCCATCCAGACGTTCAAGTCGGAAGAAGAAGTGATCCGGCGCGCCAATGACACTGAATATGGGCTGGTGGCCTATCTTTATACGCGCGACCTTGGCCGCGGCTTGCGGGTTTCCGAACAGCTCGATTTCGGGATGATCGGGCTCAACCGCGGGCTTGTCTCCGATCCTGCAGCTCCCTTCGGCGGCATGAAGCAGTCCGGCATCGGGCGCGAAGGCGCGCATGAGGGATTGATGGAGTTCCTGGAGACGCAATACATTTCGGTGAGCTGGTGAGGCCTAAATGAACGTCCTGATGCCGCAACTCGGCGAAACCGTTGCCGAAGGCAAGATCACCAAATGGTTTAAATCGGCCGGCGACGCGGTCAAGCCGGGCGACAACCTGTTCGAGATCGAAACCGACAAGGTGTCGATGGAGGTGCCGGCGACCGAGGCTGGCGTGCTGGCTGAAGTTCGTGTGAGCGCGGGTGCTGTGGCTCCCGTGGGTGCTGTTGTAGCTGTGATCGCGGATGCGGGTGGTACATCTCCTTCCCCGTCAGCGCCGGCTCCCGTCGTCGCGCCCCAGACGCCAAACCAAATGCCACAACGTGCCGCCGCTGTTACGGCTGCGCCGTCCACACCGGTCAAGTTGGATGCGTTCTTTGAAGTACGCACGCCCGCGCGAAACTACGGACCTGCGAAACTTGCCGGCGGATCCGTGGCGACGCCCTTGGCGCGCCGGCTGGCGGCCGAGTCCGGTATCGATTTGATGCGGATTTCAGGCTCTGGTCCGCACGGTCGCATCGTGGCACGCGACATTGAGGCTTCCGCCGCCAGCGACGCACGGACGGTTCCCGCACTTGTCATCGACGCGGGCGCCGAATCCGTCAAGGCACTCTACCGCGACACGCCATACGAAGAAGTTCCGCTCGACGGCATGCGCCGGACCATTGCGGCGCGCCTCGCGCAATCCAAGCAGACAATTCCGCATTTCTACCTCACCGCCGATGTCATGGCTGATCGGATGCTGGCGATGCGCCATGAGGTTAATGCGAGTGCTCAAAAAAATACAGATGGCAGTCCGGCCTTCCGGCTTTCAGTCAACGATTTTGTGATCAAGGCATGGGCAGCGGCGTTGCAGCGTGTTGCGGCGGCCAACGCAGCCTGGGCTGGCGATCGCATGTTGCGCTTCAAACATTCCGATATCGGCGTCGCGGTCGCCATAGAGCGGGGGCTGATCACGCCGATCATCCGCAAGGCGGAAACAAAATCCCTTTCAGCAATTTCCGCCGAGATGCGTGAGCTTGCAGAGCGTGCGCGCGAGCGGCGGCTCAAGCCGGCGGAATATCAGGGTGGCTCGTCGGCAATTTCCAATCTCGGGATGTACGGCGTGCGGGAATTTGCAGCCATCATCAATCCCCCGCAGGCCACGATCCTGGCGGTCGGCGCGGCGCGGCGGCAGGCGGCAGAGAAGCCTGACGGCAGCGTCGGCTTTGCAAGCGTCGTGACGGTGACGCTGTCCTGCGACCATCGCGTTGTCGATGGTGCGTTGGGGGCGGAATTGCTCGCGGCGTTTCGTGGTTTTATCGAACAGCCCGTGACCGCATTGGTGTAGGAAGAGGAATACCATGACTGATAAAACCGAAATTCTCCTGATCGGGCCGCCGAAGCCGACCATCGTCAATGGTCTGGCGGCCTTCACGGTGCATCGCCTCGGCGAGGCCAAAGATCAAAATGCCTTATTGGCGACGATCGCACCGAAAGTTCGTGGCATCGCGGCAAGCGTTACCTCGGAGAAGATCGACGGCGGCATGATGGGACGGCTGCCGCATCTTGAAATCGTGTCGACGTTCGGGGTCGGTTACGATCACGTTGACGTCCAGTGGGCAGCCCTGCATGGCGTGACTGTTACCAATACGCCGCATGTGCTGACCGAAGAAGTCGCCGACACGGGGCTCGGGCTCCTTCTCTGCACAGTGCGCGAATTTCCGCAGGCTGAACGCTTCCTGCGCGCCGGCAAATGGGTCGAGCGCGGCTATCCGCTTACCAAGGCGACGTTGCGCAACCGTACCGTCGGTA
>JAXDQI010000270.1:0-26638 GCA_034667965.1 Gammaproteobacteria bacterium | reverse complement strand
AACGCCATCGCGTTCATCAGAGCGCTCGGTTTGAAGAAAGTCGATGTGCTGGGTTTCTCGATGGGTGGCCTGGTGGCGCAGGAGGTGACGTTGCAGGCGCCTGAGTTGGTGCGGCGGCTCATCCTGGCGGGCACCGGTCCACGCGGAGGTGAGGGTATGCAGCCCATGCCACCGGAGGCAGCGAAGATCTTCAGCGCCGAGTACGATCCGCCGGAAGAGCTTTGGCTCGCCGTACACTTCTCGCCGTCGCCCTCCGGCCAGGCAGCGGGCCGTGAGTTCCTCGAGCGCAAACACCTGCGCGTCAAGGACCGCGATCCGGAGCCCAACGACAGGGTGGGACCTGCTCAAGTGGCGGCGGTCATCAGATACTCTGAAGGGCGCATGGGGAAATACGACTACCTGAAACAAATCAAGCAGCCCACCCTCGTGGTCAATGGCAACAACGACGTCATCGTGCCGACTATAAATTCCTATCACCTGCTGCAGAATCTGCCGAACGCCGCGCTGATTCTATATCCCGATTCAAACCACGGTTCGCAATATCAATACCCAGAGCTCTTCGTGGACCAGGTGAACCAGTTTCTGAGCTGGGGTCTGCCAAAGCCGAACGGTAGCCAGGCCCGGCTGCGGTTCCCGGCGCTGCCGCCGGGCGACGGGGTGGATGAGTAATGCCCTCCTGATCGCCGGCGGCCAACACATTTCCCGCGGCGTGGCGGCCCATTGAAGTTCCTAATCGCCGCGCTCAGCGTTCTAACGAAGTCCATAGAATAGCCGCACGGCGATTCGCTGCAGGGCTTCCACTGAAGGTCGAGCCAGAGGTTTACGCCTCAATAATGTGTCAGTCGGGCGGAAGCGATATCCGCAAGCGCGGCACGCAGCTCGGCTAGCCGCGGGGGCTTATTAAGCACGCGATCGACATATTCCGGCATCTTATCCCCCTGCAGGCCATGACCCCAGCCCGTGAGTAGTACTACAGGTGTCGTCGGAGCCGCGGCCTTGATCACGGATGCCACGGCACGCCCATCCACATTCGGCATGCCGAGATCGGTGATCACCGCGGCAAACGGCTCGGCGTGCGCGCAGGCCGCCAGAAATTCGTCGATCCCGGCCTGCCCGCCGTCAGCCGTTTGCACCGAATGGCCGTCAGATTCGAGAATGTCGCGCAGTGACTTGAGCAGCAGCGGGTCGTCGTCCACCAACAGGATTCGCAGCGGTTGCACCGCCTGCGCCAAACGCTGCGAAGGCGAATTCTCGCGGGCCGGCGCGGGAGGAAAGGTCAGACGCACCATAGTGCCTTTGCCCAGCTCGCTCTCGATCGTGAGATCTGCGCTGTGGCGTTGCGCCATGCCATAGACCATGGCAAGTCCGAGCCCCGTACCTTGCTCGCCCTTGGTTGTGAAAAACGGCTCCACGCAGCGGCGGCGAGCCTCCTCTGTCATACCAACGCCTGTGTCACTTACTTCCACCCAGGCACGATCAGCGGGAGCGGACGCCGGCTCCGCACTCGCATCGCTCAAGCTCGAACGAAGCGTGAGGACGCCGCCAGCGGGCATCGCATCGATGGCGTTGAGAACAATATTCGTCAGAGCATCCCGGATCTCGTTTTCAGCGCCAAGGATCATCGGCAGAGCGGGTGCCAGGTCAGCCTGCAGCTCGATGACGAACCCATACTGTTGCGGCATGTCGCTCCAACGGACTCGCGTAAGCTCGGCGACGTGCATGAGCATCATGTTGAGATCCACCGGCACGAGCGCAAGCTGCCGCTCGCGGGGGCGGTAAAACTCGCGCAGGCGGGCGACCGTGCCGGCAACGCCCTCGATCGAACGCTGAATCACGGCCAGGTAGCCGCGCGCCTGCTGACTGAGTGACTGATCGCACTCGAGCAGCGACTGGGCATAAAGGGCTGCCGGCGAGAGCGCATTATTGATGTCATGCGCAATGCCGCTTGCCATCTGCCCCAGCGTACGCAGCCGCTCCTGATCCATGACACTCTGCTGCGTTTGGCGTAGATCGTCGTAGGCTTGTTGAAGAGCGGAGTGGAGCTGCGATTGGTGGGTGGCCAGCGCCAGGTGCTCGCTGAGTTGGCGCAGGAATTCGCAGTCAGTGCTGGCAAAACTGCCGGCCTCGCGACGGGCGGCCACCAAGATGGCGAATACTTTGCTCTCAACGATCAACGGCGCAAACACCAGCGCGCGCAGGCCGCCACGCGCCAGTCGCGCGGGAAAGGGGTATTCCGATCCAGCGATGTCTGACTCATAAACGAGTTGTCCCTGCGCGCAGCGTCCGAGCCCGTCTTGGTCGACATCAATCCGCGTTTGGTCGGACAGCGAGGGCTCGAGAGCGATTGCCTGGCTTTGCACGCCGACGCAGACGATCTGCAGCGCTCCTCGGGTCGGTTCATAGAGGCCAATGCAGCCGAAGTCGATCGGCATGTGCTCCTCGAGGCTGCGAAGGACCACTTGGAAGATGCTTTTAAGATCCTGCCGTTTACCGATTGCACGTGTGATGTTGTCGAGCAGGTGCATGCGGGCAAGTTGCGCGCGCCGCCGCTCTTCGCCCCGCTTACGCCCGGTGATGTCGCGCACGAATGCGCTGAAGGCGATCTGCTCGTCGAAACGGATCGGCGTGATGGCCAGCTCCACAGGGAACTCGTGACGGTCACGGCGCAGTGCCGTCAGCTCGATCCTCTGGTTCAAGATGGGCCCGTCGCCCGTGGCGAGATAGCCGCGTAGGCCGTTGCGATGCGCCTCGCGGTAGCGCTCAGGAATTACCGTGTCCGAGAGAGAGCTACCGATTGCCTCAGCCCGTGTCCAGCCGAACAAGACTTCCGCGTGTCCACTCCAGCCGGTGATGGTTCCCGCGGCGTCGATTGTGATCACGGCATCCAATGCGGTTTCGATAATCAGGCGCGTGCGCTCTTCGCTCGCCTCCAGCGCACGCTGAGTACGCTTTCGCTCCGTCTCCGCACGCGCAAGCCGCGCCGCATTTGCCCAGACGAGACCCGCGAATACCACGGCGCTTGAGAGCGCAAACAACGACATACCGGACTCCACGCCGAGCCAGCCGCTACGCAGGGCGTACAGCGCGAGCGCACCGGCAGCAAGTGGAACGGTCAGTGCCGCCGGCAAAAGCCGACGGAGACTCCCCCCACCAGCACCCGCGCTGACGAACAACGCCATGAGGCCGTCATCTTGTCGCAATGCAAGAACCGCGAGCGCGAGCAGCATCAATGCGAGCGCCGTGTGAATTGCCATCTGAGTGTAGGGAACGAGCGACACCCCGCCATAGATGATGCGCGCGAAACCCAGCCAGCCGATGAGCAGAGCGAGCAAGGCACATGCTTGAAATGCACGAGCCCACCGCAACCGACCGACCTCAAGCAGAGCCACGCTCAACAAGGCGTAACCGAGCGCCGTCGCGGGTGCCGTTCTGACAGGCTGAATTCCGTAGGCGGTAATGCGTCGTGTCAGTCCAATGCTGTCGAGCCCGAGGTTCCACCCAAAGAGATAGGCGGTCAGTCGAAAGAGACAGAGCAGCAGCACGAGGACCGCGCCGCAGTACGCGATCCGTCGACGTGCGATGGATTGCCCTTGCGCCGCGCCAATCGAAACTGCAGGGACACCTGCACCGAGCACGAGCGATATGCCGCACAGAGCGATGACCACCGCCGTCAGAGGCGCCATTGGCGGCCAGCCCACTACAATATAAGTGAGCGCTGGAGCGCCGAACGACCAACCCGACAACACCACCAGGCTGACCACGCACGCCAGCAAGCCGACGACCCGGGCGTACCCTGTGGCGACACGCGAGGCCGAAATCCCGTTCATGCCCGATTGCCCACGACTTCACCACATGTTCCAGTGAACTACTTTCATCGCGGCAGTGGAGCGGAGTCTCGCTGCCGCGCGGCCATGCTTCATGGCGGCCTCTAGAATACCCCAGATGATGGGCGGAACGTCCGCTACACCGGTGGCACGCGGTCCTTCGAATTCGATGCGCAATCCTTCCGGATTGCTCAGGGAAATGCTGCGCGCGATTTAATGCTATCCCGGCACAGGCGGCGGCAACGAAGTGCAAGTCTGCGGCTCAGTTCTCGGATTGAACCTGGTCACTCGGCAGCAGGCGCGTAGACTCAAATACGTCATGGCACAACGCGCAAACGCGATCGAACACCGGTGGGGAGAACGCGTGTGGGTCGATATACCGTTTCAAATGACCGCTCAAACGATGTCGGGAATAGAGGGACGATTGATGAACCTGAGCTTGAGCGGCGCGCTCATCCGCGCCGATTGCGACCTCCGGTTGAATTCTCTTATCGAGATCCGCATTCAACTGCCAGACTCATCCGAATGCCAGGTGCTGCTCCGGGCCTATGTCGCGCGGAAGCGCGGTAATGACGTCGGCATCGAATGGTGTGACTTCGCTGCGACTGAGGTCAAAGAATTGTTTCGATCATCCAAGCGTCTTCCCCCGGCGCCGGGCCCAGGACGATCTTTGCCGCGCCATTCAACAGTAGGAGCATTCACCAATGATTGACTTCAGTCCAAACCTGCGAATTCCGGAATTGGCGACCCAGACCTCCCTGCCGTGCCATGTACTGGCGGTCGATGATGATGCTTTGACACGCGCCCAGCTAATGTCGCTGTTGAGTCGTGCGGGCTACCAAGCTCACGGTGCCGGTTCTGGTGCGGAAGCCCTCTGGATCCTCAGCGAAACGCCTTGTCCAATTGTTGTAACGGATTGGCAGATGCCCGACATGGACGGCTTGGAACTCTGCCGAGCGCTGAAGCTCGGTGCAAGCGATCACCACACCTATGTCATGATGTTAACCATTCGAAGCGACGCGGCGGATATCCTGGCCGGTCTCGAGGCGGGGGTCGACGACTACGTCGTAAAAGGAGCAGATGCTGACGACCTGTTGGCACGGATTGCCGCTGCCAGAAGTGTTACGCGTGTTCGGCATTTACCGCGATCAGCTGTTTCACAGAGCCGACGGCTATCTCTGCCAGATCCCCTGACGGGAGCGCATACGTGCGGGTTTTTGATGAAATATTTGGCGCTCGAGATCGACCGGTCGCGGCGCCATGGCCATCCGACCGCCATCCTGAGCTGCGACATCGACGACATTGCCCGCATCAACTTCCGTTTTGGCCGTAAGGCGGGGGATCAAGTACTCAAGGCTTTCGTCGCACGTTCGATGGGCTGCATGCGACGGTCCGTTGACCGGATTGCGCGGGTCGGAGGCGAGGAGTTCGTGATCGTGTTAACCGAAACCACCCTGGATGCAGCGCGCATCGTGGCGGAAGAGATACGGCTGGCACTGGCGAATAATGCCGTCGCGACGAGCGCAGGACCCGTGCGAACGACGGTGAGTATCGGCGTCACCGCGCTCGAGACACCGGAAGAACGTGCCGGCACGCTCGTAGTGGAGGTGCTCCGCGCAGCTGACCAGTGTCTGTGGATCAGCAAGGCGAGCGGCAAAGGTCGCACAACCTGTTTGCCACTCGCGGTCGCCGCGTTGTTGACCTCGCCAGATGCTACGGGATCCCAGTACGAAATCCACTAGTACCGGACGGCCGTAAACTTCCGCGCCGTGCGTTACTGTCAGTATCGGCGCTAGCCACGCCAAGTTGGTCATTGCTGCACCTACATGGACGGTGATAGCATCTTGCCCTACCGAGTTAGGGCTGTGACCTTGTCCAAACGCGCACATCGCCTCGAATTTCGCATCGTAGCCCTGGCTGCGGTGGCGTTATTCATTGCCCAGCTGGGTGCGATCGCCCATGCGTATACCCACCGACCGTCGACGGCCCAGACTTCCGCCTATCGGCAGACCCAGAACAGTCATGAGATTTGCGGCTACTGCCTGAATTTCGCTCCGTTGCTGGCGTCGGCCGGAACGCCGGCGGCGCCGCGATTGTTTCTGCAGCACGGCCAGAGCGCGCCGCCCTCGGCAGCGCCCGCGTCTTTTCTCGATCATCGTACCTACCTCGCTTTCCGGTCCCGCGCTCCGCCCGCCACACGCTGACTCTCTTCGAGATTCATTGAGCCGCAATTCTTGCGGCCACGCGTGTTCCTAGGAGTACTTTATCCATGTCCCAGTCTCATCGTTTCTCGGCGTGCCGTGCGCTCGCCACGACTTCTATTCTGTATTTGACTTGCGCCCTGGCGCTCGCGCACGCAGCGATGGATACCGAAGCCGTTGATGGTGCCGCGACCCCCGGCAGCTCCGTGAACTCGTCCCCCGCCCTGGATGAGGTCGTCGTCATCGCACAGCGCCTGAACGAGGCGCGCAACGGGATCCAAACGCAAACCGGCGCTTCGATCTATACGATCAATGAAGCGGCGATCGGTGCCCAGCCGGGCGGCGACAATCAGTTGCTCAACCAAGTGGTCATGCAAGCCCCCGATGTCGCCCAGGATTCCTTCGGCCAATTTCATGTTCGCGGCGAGCACAACGGACTGCAATATCGCCTGAACGGCATCATATTACCGGAAGGTATCAGCGTGTTCGGCCAATCGCTCGATCCGCGCCTCATTTCCTCGATGACGCTCATTACGGGCGCGCTACCGGCGGAGTACGGCCTGCGCACCGCCGGCATCATCGACTTGAAAACCAAGAGCGGGGTGATCGATCCGGGTGGCTCAGTCTCGATCTACGGCGGCAGCCATGGAACGATCGAGCCGAGCTTCAATTACGGCGGCAGCGCCGGCAGATTCAACTATTTCGTTTCCGGAGATTTTCTACGCAATGATCTGGGTATCGAGTCGCCGGACGGCCGCTCGAGCCCTGATCATGATCACACCACGCAGTATCATGAGTTTGCATACTTGGAATACATTCTCGATGAGAGCAACCGCTTGAGCGCCGTACTCTCGAGTTCGACCGGCAAGTTTCAAATTCCGAATCGCGGCAACCAGGTGCCGGGCATCACCAACGCCGACGGTACGCCGCTCAAAGTAAACGGTCAGACCACCTATCCGAGCGATGCCCTCAATGAAAATCAACGCGAACTGAACCACTTCGCCATCTTGAGCTGGCAGCACTCGCAAGGGGCCTTGGACGTGCAAACTTCCCTGACGGCACGCTACTCGAGCTTGAATTTCGTGCCCGATCCGTTGGGCGATATTCTCTTCAACGGTATCGCACAAAATGCCTATAAGCAAAATGTAGCCTACGCCCTGCAGTCTGACGGGGCGTATAAGCTGGATGAATCCCACACGCTGCGTGGGGGTGTCTTCCTGCAAAGCGATCATTCCAAGAGTTTGACGAGCTCAGCCGTCATCGCGCTGGATGATGCCGGCAATCAGGTGAGCGATGTCCCGGTCACGATCATCGACAACGGCGCAAAGACCGAATGGATCGAGAGCCTCTACCTGCAAGACGAATGGAAGCTGATTCCAGCCGTGACGGTAAACTACGGATTGCGGTTCGACAAATTCACGGCGTTTGCTTCCGGCCATCAGGTCAGTCCCCGCGCGAACATCGTCTGGCAGGCCCTCGCCGACACCACCGTGCACGCCGGATATTCTCGTTATTTCTCCCCGCCGCCCTTCGAACTCGTGGGTACCCAGACCGTCTCGAAGTTCGTCAATACGACCGCGGGCGCAGCAGTCTTGCAGGCGGACACTCCGCTGGCTGAGCAGGCGAATTACTACGACATCGGGGTTCAGCAGAAAATCACCGATCAGATCACCGTCGGGCTCGATAGCTACTACAAGCAGTCGCATAACCTGATTGACGAAGGCCAATTTGGCGCCCCCATCATTCTGACGCCGTTCAACTATACCTATGGCAAGCAGTATGGGGTGGAACTGACCAGCAGCTTTACCGCCGAGGACTTCACCGCCTACCTGAATCTCGCTTGGCAGAGCGCGCGCGGCAAGAATATCGATTCCGCCCAATTCAACTTCGCCGCCGACGACTTGGCCTATATTGCCCAACACTATATCCACTTAGACCATGAACAGCGCATCACCGCCTCCGGCGGCGCGTCATATCTCTGGGGCCATACGCGCTTCAGCGCCGACTTCTTGGTCGGCTCCGGGTTGCGAGCCGACTTGACGCTGCCGGACGGCAGCTCCATTCCGAACGGCGCGCACTTGCCTTACTACGCGCAGGTGAATTTGGGTGCGAGCCATGTCTTTCACTTAGACGACGCCGGTACGCTGACGGCACGGTTTGACGTGATCAACGTGCTGGATAAGCGCTACGAAATTCGCGATGGAACCGGAGTCGGCGTGGGCGCGCCGCAATTCGGCCCGCGTCGTGGACTGTTCTTCGGTCTCTCGAAGTCGATCTAGCGGCGGCAAGATTCAGCTGTATGGTTCATTTAGAGCGTCGTATGGCCAGGAAGTCAACAGCGAACAATTCGCGGTAAGGAGTCACAAGCAATCGACCGGAATTTAACCTAGCCTGATTTGCGAATGCGGGCGCATGTGCTCGCCAACGACCAGCAGAGCCGGTTGTCAGCGAGCAATTGATCCCTCGAGACGCTAGAGGAGTATGACAATGCGACGCTCAAATTTGCGGACGATGCTGCCGATGCTCGCCGTCATGGCTTGTGGTTGCACCACCATGGGGACCGGGTCTGGCTCCACGCCTTCCGGTGCGAGTCCAACGGTATTTAGCTGGAAGAGTTCCGACGGAGTTTCTGGAACTATGACTGCAGCGATGTCGGGCGGCCAGACATACAGCGGACGATACTTTCAGATCACCAAGGACACGACAGTCGATAGCATCGGGCCCCTCTGGTCTCCAGGCTGGGGCGGTCGAGCTGGTTGGGGCGGCCGAGGTGGTTGGGGCGGTTGGGAAGCCTGGGACGCAGACCCGTCACCGGACTTCATCACGCACTACACAGGCCGCGTGGTCGCTAATCTCACCTCGCCGAGCGGCAAGCACATGCGATGTCAATTTCAGCTTGCGCATCCATCCGACGGAATGAACGGCGGAGGCAGCGGGCAGTGTCAAACGCCTGATGGCACGACCATTGACGCAAACTTTCCAGGCGCCTAAGGCTCGAGCGGGGGATCGCCGGGAAGAGCCCGCTGTAGGAGGGGGTTCCCGGCCGACTTCGTCGCTGTACGTAGTTAAGATTCACTCCCTGACGGGCTGTTGGTTCGCGCGGCAGTAATCACCGCCTTCACCCGCTTCATTGCACCGTTCGTCGCAGTCCTCACGCAATCGGTGTCGTCCGTGTCCGACAGATTAAAGGGATCCGCGCCGTCCACTTTTTCGCAAGCGGCCTTTGCAGCCTCGGCAACACGCTTCTCGAGCTCAGCCGCGCCGGACGTCGTCGTAAGGTCCAGATTGGCGTAGCTCACCGGGACATCGACTTGGAGGCGCTCCATCGGAACGCCATCATATGAGAGTTTTACGGTCTCCTGAACCTTTCCGGCCTCGATCTTGAAGTCGGGCGTCTGATTTGTCTGCTGCGCCACCGCCGCCGCGCTTGCCGTTGCCAGCACGATCGCCAACGGAAATCCAAATCTCAACTGTGAACTAGTCATATCGCTTCTCCTGTCATCCGGCGAGCGAGAGTGCCGCCAGGTCAGGATCATGGTCACATCCGAAGAACATGCGGCTATTGCGGGCGCTGCGCAGGACATTTCACCTGTAACGGGCACGCCAATCTCCCATTACAAATATGCGCTACGACAGTACGACCAGAGCTACCATGGGCGGGCGGCCGGTCACCCGGCACGGAGCGGTGTCGCCGTGTCTCGATACAGCCAGGCGACGATCGTCCCGAGTATTACCATCAGAACGCCGTCCAAGACGATCTGCTTAATAACTACGTCCCCTGGCATCGGCTGCACCACGAAGTAGATCGTGTAGGTTGGCACGGTAGTCAGCAGTGCGACGGCGACACCGAAGCGCACGCCCTGTGCCATCCAAGGCTTCGCCTCGGCGCCGCGCGCATAGATCCAGACGAACGCGCCGGACAGAAACACGTGCGCCAGGATCATCAGGGGAAAGTACTTCTGTTGGTCTCCCTCCGCCCTGAAAAGGCTGGCCAGTTGCATGTAGTCGGAACGTAGCAGCACGCCGTGTACGACAAAACTGCCGATGAACCACGCGATCAACAGCACGATCCACGCGATGATCAATTTCTTATTCATGGTCTCTCCCTTCGATCGCAGGGCACGGCGCAAGGCTGGAACATGCCGGCTGGACGAAATCATACGCCGGCGCCGCTGCCGCGCAACCGCCCATTCTGTGAATTGTCGAGCGAAGGAATGGTATTTCTCGCTACGGGCCGGTGTCGTCAAACCAACCGCGGCACCACCACGACCTCATCCGGATCGGGCATGAGGAGCACCGCCGCACCTGCGCTGGGATCGATGCGGCGGGTGGCGGCGAGGCTGGCGTGGACCAGCAGCGTCGTGCCGTCGGCGGCCTTCACGCGCATCTCCCAATAGCTGCCCTGATAGACGGCAGCGGCGATGTGGCCGATGAGGCCTGGCACGCCGGGAGCAGGGCGCTCCAGATTGATACTGCCGGGGCGGATGTAGACATGGGCGGGCGTGGCCGATTTTGGGCTTGAATCGTTGGCGTGGGCGGTGAGCTTTCCCAGCGCCGTGCCGATCGTCATCAGGCCATCGGGCGCCACATCCTCGATCGTGCCCTCGAGGATGTTGTACTTGCCGATGAAACTGGCTGTGAACGGGTCGCGCGGGCGCTGGAACACCGCTTCGGGCGCGCCGGATTCGACGACGCGTCCCTGGTTCATCAGGATGATCCGGTCGGAGAGCGCCATGGCCTCGTTCTGGTCGTGGGTGACGAAGATCGTCGTCAGATGCGTGCGCTCGTGCAGCTCCTTGATCGTGTCGCGCATCTGGTCGCGCAGGCGCACATCGAGGTTGCTCAAGGGTTCGTCGAGCAGCAGGATCTTCGGCTGCATGACCAGTGCGCGTGCCAGCGCCACGCGCTGCTGCTGGCCGCCCGACAAGTTCGAGGGCGAGCGCTTGGAGTAGTCGGCGAGGTCGACCATGGCCAGAGCCTCTTCCGTGCGCTGGCGGATATCCGTGCGGCTCAGATGGAATTTGCCGCTTTCGAGCGGGAAGGAGACGTTGTGAAACACGTCCATGTGCGGCCATATCGCGTAGGACTGGAACACCAGGGCGATCGGCCGCCGATTGGGCGGAATCTCGATCTTAGCCGCTGACGAATAGACCGTGGTGCCGGCGATCTCGATCGTGCCGAAACTGGGCTGTTCGAGGCCCGCGATCATTCTGAGCGTCGTCGTCTTGCCGCAGCCGCTCGGCCCTAGCAAGGTCACCAACTGGCCGGCATCGACCTCGATGTCGATGCCCTTGACCACCGGATTCTTGGGATCGCCGCCGGCATAGGCTTTGACCAGGTTCGTGATCTTGAGCATGGGGTAGTAAGCCTAAATCGACCAGGAGACGCCGCGCCGCTTCGAGATCCAATGGATCATTCCGAACAGCACCAGGACCAGCAAGACGATGAGCACGCCGAGCGCGGCCGCCATCGGGAAAGCGCCGTTTTCCCAAAGCGTATAGACCGCAATCGACAGGATCTGCGAATTTGGCGAGTACAGGAAGATCGCTGTCGAGACCTCGCGGAACACGGTGATCACCGTATAGACGAATCCGGCCAGCAATGAGGGCATCAGCAGCGGCAGGTAGATCTTGCGGAACACCGTGAACCAGACGGCGCCGGCAACCAGCCCGGCTTCCTCCATCTCATCGTTGATCTGAATCATGCCAGTCGTCATGTAGCGCATGCCGTAGGGGATATGCGTGGTGACGAAGGCGATGATCAGCAGCGTCAGCGTGCCGTAGAGGCTGAACGGCAGGGGCGCCACCAGATACCAGAACAGGATGCCGATGCCGATGATGATGCCCGGCATGGCGATCGGCACGAAGACCAGCAGATCGAGCAGCCAGCGGCCAGGCGCGCGTGATTTAACCGTGATGTAGGCGGCGAAAGTCGTCAGGATCATGGTGATGACACCGGTCGCCAGCGCCGCGACCACGCTGTTGACGACGGCCTGCGCGATATCCGGATAGCGGAAGAGGTTGAGGTAATTCTCGAAGGTGAGCCGCGACATAACCTCCATCGACGGCACCTGATATGCGGGCAGGAGCGAAGACCACAGGATCGCCAAGAGCGGTCCCAGCGCGGTAGTCAAGAACATCACCATGAAGATGCCGGCGCAGGGCCAGCGCCATTTGCCGAGGCCGGTGAGCCCCGGCTTGAAGTTCTTGCCGGTGATGGTCGCGTATTTGTTGCGGTTCCGGGTCGTGCGGTTGGAGATGTAGAGGCCGCCGACGCACAGCACGAGCAACACGTCGCCGATCACGCTGGCCTGGCCGTAGTTGGGCGGGAAGCTTTGGATCGCCGCGTAGATCTGGCTGACGAAGACAAAAATATGCGCGGGCGTGCCGATCAACTGCGCAACCTCGAAGCTGGAGATCACGCGGATGAAGATCAGCAGCAAGGCGCCGAGGATACCTGGCCACGCGAGCTTGAGGGTGATCTCTCGGAACACGCCGAACTTGCCGTAGCCCGCGATCGAGGCGGCCTCCTCCAGCGAGGCGTCGATCGAGGAGAACACCGAGATCGACATCAGGAAGGCCAGCGGTGCATTATGCAGCGCCTCGACCAGGATCATGCCCTGCAATGAATAGATATTGAACAGGGTGTGGCCGGTGAGCGCCTGCAGGAAGACGTTGTAGATGCCGATCCTGGGTGAACACAGTAAAATCCAGGCGATGGCATAGAGCACACCGGGAATGATGAACGGGATGATGACCGCGACGAAGGCGAATTTCTTGGCCGGCATGTCGGAGCGCGCATAGAGCCAGCCCAGACCCACGCCCATGACTGTGGCCGCGACCGCCGTGCAGCCGGCGTAAATCAGCGAGGTGCCCAGCAGGCGGTAGAAGATCGGGCTGGACAGAAAATGCTGGAAATTGCCCAGCGTCCAATGGCTGGAGCGCGATAGGAAGCCGCTCTGGAAGCTGGAGATCAGCAGCGTCGCCAGCGGTACCAGCGCCAGATAGGCGACGATCGCCGCGACCACGATCAGGATGATCGCGTTGGCGTTCAGCGACAGTCGTTGCCAGCCGCGCCGCATTCGAACGGGACCAGGCGACCCCGAGCCGATCTTGGGGGCGTCAGCCGTGGCGCCGGATCGGGGAGCGGTCATGTCGGGACGGTGTCGGCTCAGGCGCCGAGCATCGACAGCACTTGCGCCGTCGAGCGGACCCGGCCCATGCGCGGGAAGACTCGCTTCATGAAGTGATGGTGGTTGTCCATCTGATGCGAGGAGCAAGCATCCTCGGCGAAGATCAGGTTGTAGTCGAGGTCGCGGCCGGAGAAGGCGGTGCTGGCCACGCCGACATCGGTCGAGCCGCCGGAGATGATGACGGTGTCGATCTTCCGCGTGCGCAGCGCCAGATCGAGATAGGTCTGATGGAAGGCGCTCCAGCGATATTTCGGGATGTGGTAGTCCGTTTCGAGCGGCTTCAACTCGTCGATCACCGCCACTTCCCAGGATCCCACATGGAACAAATGCAGGCTGCTGCCCGGCGCCACGGGGCGCATCTTGTTGTCGGTGTCACGCAGGACCATCGCCGTGGTCAAATCATCGGCGCGATGGTTGGCGGCGACATAGGCGACCATGATGTTCAACTCGCGCGCCTGGTTCAGCAGCGCCACCGCATTCGGCACGACCGTGCTGTAGCGCATCTTGGTGTCCGGATCCTCCTTTTTGACGTGCCCGTTCAGCATGTCGAAGAAGAGCAGGCAGGTCTTTTCCGGGTTCAGTTCGAGCGTCATGGTGGTGGCGTTTTCCGTGGAACGCGTGCAAGCGTAGGTTCGATGCCGCGAGCCAACTCAGTCTAGAGCAGACTTCCGCGCTGTCAATCACTGTTCCTCATCAAGGAACGGGACATTCGACAAGATCGCACTGAATCCCATCAATTAAAAAATGCCCGGATAAACAGGTCCCCCGGCGCCAGGACTCTTGCCGCCAAAGCTGTCACGATAGTGTCAATGGGTTGGCGCCGCTCAACGGAGGAACGATGATCATCAGTCGAGTACTCAAGCTTGTTTCCGCTCTGTCATTGGGGCTGGCGGTGCATATGCCCGGTCAAGCGCGCGCCGATATGGCTTCGGCGGCCGAGGCGGAGGGCAACCTTACCTGGTATGCCGCCATGCTGCCCGCCGAGGCGAAGGCGTTGGCCGATGAGTTCAACAAGCTCTATCCGAAGATCAAAGTGAACTTCGTCGTGATGCGTGCGAACCAGATTCCGATACGCATCTCGACCGAACAGCGCGCCGGTAAATTCCAAGTCGACGTGACCTCGGCCAGCGCCTGGCAGGTCTCCGCATTGGCGTCGACCGGGGCGCTCGACATTTACGAACCGCCGGAAGCGAAGAACCTGATCCCCGAGGCGGTCGACAAAAAACACCAATGGTTCGGCGAGTTCGTTCTAACCATTCCAATCGTCTACAACACCAAGACGTTGGCTTTGCAGAACCTGAAACCGCCGACCAGCTACCAGGATCTGACCAAGCCCGAATACAAGGGCAAGTTCTCGGTCGAATCCACGGATTCCGAGTGGTTTCACGTCATGGCCAAATCCGCCGGCCAGGATCTGATGAAGCGCCTCGCCGCCAATGGTCCGGTGTTCAATGACGGCCACACGACGACGCTCAACGGGCTAATCGCCGGGGAATTCCCGATCTCGCTGGGGACATTCGGCTACAAGGCCTTCGCCTCGGCCAAAAAGGATCACTATCCGTTGGTGGTACTGAACGCCAAGCCGACCGTCGCCGAATGGCAGCTCGTGGCACTGGTCAAGAACGCGCCGCATGCCCATGCGGCCAAGCTGTTCGAGAACTGGATCATCTCCAAGGACACCCAGGCCTTCGTCGAAAGGAAGTTCGGCCGCACGCCGACCAGGCTCGACGTGCCCGGCGAGAAGAGCATCATCGATCCGACCAAGGACCCCGTCATCTATAGCGACCCCAACGACGCCGCCGGCTACGCCGACTATGCCAGCGAGTTCAATTCGACATTCCATATCAACGGGCAGTGAGCAGAGCGTATCCATGACCAAAGAACACGTCAAACTGCCGAATCATTGCGAGGGCTTTCTCTTCAATCCCCAGGGCAAGGCACCCTTGGGTTGCCTGATCGTTTTCCACGAGCGCTACGGCCTGGTACAGCATACGCTGGACGTCGCGAATCGCCTGGCTGAGAGCGGCTATCTGGTGCTGGCGCCCGATCTGTTCTCTCTCTGGGAGGGTGACAAGGCGGCGCTGCACCGTGGCGATGTCCGCGCGGTGGTGAGCGATGCCGACAGCGTGAGCCAGCTCGATCACTGGGTCGCCTACATCAAGGCCCAGGCACCGGCCACCATCGCTGACAAGATCGCGCTGTTCGGCGTCTGCCAGAGCGGCCGCTATCCGATCGTGGTGGCGAGCAAGCGCAAGGATATCAGCGCCTGTGTCATCTTCTACGGCGCCACCAGCGAGCGTGACTGGGGCACCAGCAGCGATCAGCCGGTGGCGATGCCCGACATGGTCAAGGACCTGACATCTCCGATGTTGTTCGTGTTGGCCGAAAAGGACCACACCATGTCGGTCGACCAGATGCGCCGGCTGCGCGACGCGCTGGAGGGTGCCAATGTGGCCTATCGTATGCGGATCATCGCCGACATGCCCCATGGCTTCATCAACGACACCATGCCCGGCCGTTACCGCGAGGCGGAATCCGAAAAAGCCTGGGAAACGCTCTTGACCTTTCTCGATGATGTCTTCGTCCAGGGCTGGCCGAATGGCCGCATCGTCTGGGATTTCGTCAGCGGCAAGAGCTGCGACTACGACTTCTCCAAGAATCGGCGATTCGAGTAGCAAGCAAGTCGCTGGTCCGGAGGCTGGGACTCCTGTGCCCCGAAAGATTCGATGTTTATCGACGTGCCGCGGTGAGCACCGTGGCGAAGGCGGGTTTGCGAGGGCAATTCGCCAAACAGCAATCGGTAGTGCTGTGAAAATCGGCTCCAGTGCCAGACCCCGCGCCGAGCGGCGATGACGCCGATAGAGACGTCCCCGCCCGTGTCCGACATCAGGTCTCGACGGATGTGATTGAGTTGCAACGTGCGGGCGTAATTGCCCGGACCCATGCCGACGACCGATCGGAACACGTACTCGAGCGATCTTCGACTTACTCCCAGATCCCGGCAGAGCGTCACGACGGATATGCCGTCCGCCAGGCCGTCGTGGATACAATCGCGTGCCCGTCTGAAGACGTGCAGGGTGCGAGTGGTGGCGTAAGGGTTCGTAGTCTTGACATCCTTGTCGCTCGAGCGAGCGGACATCTGGCAGAGCAGATCCGCCAGCGAAGACTTGAACCCCTTGATCGCCGCCGGGTAGCCGGCGAGGTCCTGCAAAGCAGTGAACGTGGCTACTCCAGAGCGGATCAGGTTCCGCAGCTGCCGCGATCGAGCCGCGTCACTCACCACGCGGGCGTTCCGCAAGTGGAATTCGCCGTCGGAAACGAGCTCGCAGGACAGGTCTATACAACAGAGGCTCACACCTTCCGCTGTCTTGCCCTCCAGACTCTCGCGTTCCGGACAAAGCGCGACGTGATTCTGGGAGAACACTCCCGCGTTCATCGCGCAAGGCGGAGATATCTCACTGAGAAGGCACGCGGCGTAGCGACCAGGCGGTGTCGAGGCTGATTGCGCCAGAACTCGATTAGCCATCTCAAAGTGGATGCCCAAATCATCGCCGAAGATGAAAGAGCGGAACCGTCCTTCAAACGGACCTCGGCTCAGCTGCAGGTATTGCTGCCCGTAGCCATGCAATTGGGCCGCCTGGGCGTCAACGTCACGGAAATGTCCCCCGTGTATCCAAGGCCGCGGCTCAAATGAAAGGTCAGTCGCCATAGATTTTCCCACCGGAGCAGCCGTACAAACGCCAGAATAAGTAAGCAGGTGTTAGCCTGGGGAGAGATATTTGCGCAAAGCGGATAACGCTTCGGATGCGTCACCGGCTATTTTAGACTAAACGTCTGTCCCGCAGTGCATCAGCCCAATATCCAGGCCCATTCGGCCTCGGGAAGACGGATTTTATATAGGAGACGAGGGATGAAGAAACGCGCATGCCGCCTGTTGGCGGCACTACCTTGGGTCGCCTTCGGGCACGAGGCGCTGGCCGACACACCGACCGACGCAGACCAGATTCCCGAAATCGTGGTCACCGCGCAGAAGCGCACTGAGAGTCTTCAGACTGTGCCGGTATCGATCACCACCTTCGGCGCCGAGGCGCTCAAGGACCGTGCTGTGGAGAGCTTCATCGACTATGCGACGTCGGTACCGAATCTGGGTTTTGGCGCCTCCGGCGACGGCGCGGCGAATTCGCGGACGATCTCGATTCGCGGGGTGAGCGGCGACAACACGACGGGATTTTATTTGGACGAGACGCCGCTACCGGATTCGCTCGATCCAAGAATCGTCGACATCGACCACATCGAAGTGCTGCGTGGTCCCCAAGGAACGCTGTACGGCGCGCGCTCCATGGGTGGAACGGTGAGATTGCTGACGAATCAACCCGACGCAAACAACTTCTCGGCGAGCGTGCATACGGGCATCTCGTCGACCGAGCACACCAATGCGCCCAACTACGTGGCCGACGGCGTCATCAATCTGCCGCTGATCCAAGACACCCTGGGGCTGCGGATGGTCGGCTTCTTCGACCGCGAAGCGGGGTTCTTCAAACGGCAATTCCCGACGACGCCCGGCGCCGCTTCGCTGTCGACTGTGGATGACGTGGGACGCTCGGTGGTTCACGGTGGTTCGCTGTCGTTGATGTTGAAGGTCAACGATGCCTTGACCGTGACGCCCCGTATCCTGCACCAGGAGACCGCGTACAACGGATTCCCTTTCGCCGACGGCACCGCCACGAATTTTAGTCCGGCGAATTTCATCCAGTCGCGCACGTTCAACGTCCCGGAAGGCGGCAGCGACCGTTGGACGCTTTACTCGCTCGGCGTTCATTACACGCTTCCACTGGGCGAACTCGTGTCCTCGACGTCCTATTTTGATCGAGAGATCATCGAGCGTGAGGACGAATCCGAGGTCGTTTCGTTGTTCTTCTACACGCCGGCAGGATTGCCGCCCGTCGAATCGCAGATTACGGAAATCAAGCCGCTGCATCGTTTCGTTCAAGAAGTGCGCTTCGCTTCTACCTTGCAGGGGCCATGGCAATTCGTGCTAGGCGGCTATTTTTCCGCAACGAATGGACAATTTACCCCAGGCCTTTATCCCCCGACAATTGTGCCGGGCCTCACAGCACTGTCGGGATATCCTGGGAATTTATTCTTCTATCAGAATTATCCCAGCTCTATTCGCGAGCCCGCGGCCTTTGGTGAGCTGTCATATAGGGCGACCTCCAAATTGAAGCTGACCGCAGGCGCTCGTTGGTACGAAATCAAGTCGAGCGCGAGCGGTACTGAACAGGGCGCCGCGGTGGGTGTCGTGGTCACCGACACAGCCGGTAAATTAACGGAGGTGGGTGTCAACCCTAAAGTACAGGCCGACTACCAAATCAACAATGATGCAATGGTCTATGCAACCGCCGCGAAGGGCTTCCGTCCGGGCGGCATCGTGCCCACCGTGCCGTCCGCCGCCGCCCTGGGCTGCCCGACGCAGCTGGCGGCGCTCGGATTGACGACTCAGCAGACCCATCAGTACCAATCGGACAGCTTGTGGAATTATGAACTAGGTACGAAGACCGCTTGGTTTGAAAACCGCCTGACCGTCAATGCCGATGTTTTCTACATCGATTGGAAGAACATACAGCAGCAGATCCTGCTGAGCTGCGGGTTTCAGTTTCGGACGAATGCGGGAGCGGCCAAAAGCGAGGGTGGCGAACTCGAGGTGCACGCGCGTCCGTTGCACGGCTTGGATATCTCGAGCGGCGTCGGCTATCAGCACGCAGTCATCACCAAGGCAGGGGCCGGCGGAGCGGCCTCGCCACTGCAGCCGGGCGATCGCGTCTATCAAGTGCCTGATTGGACCGCAAATATGGCCATTACTTACACTACTGAACTGAATTCGCGCTTCACTCTGATCAACAATCTTAGCTACTCGTATGTCGGCGACAGCAAAAGCGCGAACAACGATCCGTCCGCTCCGCGCACGCGTGCTCCCTACGCATTATTGGATGCGCGGTTCGCGCTCGCGTTCGCCCAGTACGAGGTTGCATTGGTCGGCAAGAACCTGACCAATGAACGTGCCAATCTTGCAGACAACCGCTCGATCGCGGTGGAGTTGCCGGGCCGGCCCCGGATCGTGACGAATCAACCGATTACTCTTGGCATCGAATTTCGTTCGACGTTCAAGTGAGTTTGGTGCCGCAGCAAAGACGCGTGCCGCGTGTCCCGGGCGCCATAGTGGCGGCGGCACTCGCCTTGCTGGTCGGGTGTCGGCCGCCTGACGCCTCGGGGCCGACGCCGGGCTCGGCGCCGCCTCAAGCATTCGGCGCGATCGACGCCGACCGGGTCGCGCGTGCGGCCGAGCAGCCCGGCCAATGGTACACGAGCGGCGGCGACGGGTCGGGCGCCTACTTCTCGCACCTCGCCCAGGTCAACGATCGTAACGCCGGACAAGTCGGATTCGCCTGGGATTACGCATTACATACCAGCCGCGGCCTCGAGGCGACACCCATCGTCGTCGACGGCACGATGTACACGTCCGGCAATTGGGGCAGGGTGTATGCGTTGGACGCAGCAACAGGCCACGAACTGTGGGTATATGACCCCGGGGTGGACGCGCAGTGGGGCCGCTATGCCTGCTGTGATGCAGTCAATCGCGGCGTCGCCGTTTGGCAGGGTAAGGTTTATGTGGCCTCGCTCGACGGCTATCTACATGCAATCGACGCTGCGACCGGTCGTCTTGTTTGGAAGGTCGATGCATTGACCGGCCGTGGCCCGACGGACTTCCATTATTTCGTGTCCGGCGCGCCGCTGATTGCCGGCGATGCCGTCGTGATCGGCAATGGAGGCGCCGACTTCAAAGGCGCGCGCGGCTCCATCTCAGCCTACGACCTCTCGACCGGCGCGTTTCGATGGCGTTTTTTCACGGTACCGCGCGACCCCGCGCAGGGGGCCCAGGATCAGAAGCATCTTGAGCGAGCGATCGCCACGTGGGATCGGCGTTACGATTGGTCGAGCGGGGGCGGCGGTTCAGTATGGGATGGACTCTCCTATGACCCGGATTTGCATCTGATCTACTTTGGCACCGCAAACCCCTCGCCTTATTCAATCGGCAAAGACACGCCGCACGGCGATGAGCTGTATGCAGCTTCCATAGTGGTGGTGCACGCTCAAAGCGGTGAACTGGCCTGGTATTACCAGGAAGTGCCTGGAGATGGATGGGACTACGACGCGACTCAAAAGACGGTGCTCACTACGCTCGAAATCAGCGGAGTAAAGCGCGCAGTGTTGTTGCAGGCGGCAAAGAACGGGTACGTTTACGTCTTTGATCGAGCGACCGGTGAATTGTTATCGGCGCATCCCTTTGCTTTCGTCAACTGGACGAAAGGTCTTGACCCCAAAACCCATCGCCCGATCCGCAACTCCATGGCGGACTATACGCTCGAACCGAAGCTGATCTTTCCGGCCATGACCGGCGCGCACAGCTGGCAGCCCATGTCGTTCAGCACGTCGACCGGGCTCCTGTACATCCCCGTCATTGATGCATCAATGGTGTACATCGACACCACGGGACGCCGGGCGGGATTGATGGAGGGTAATTTCAACGTAGTTGGCGTGTTGCCGGAGGACTACGATCCGCAGGGGCTCTCGAGCCTATTCGGGTCTTTACCATCAATGGACCAGCTCAAGAAGCAGATACCCCGTGCTCTGCAGTCGCGCGGGGTGCTTCGTGCCGTCGAGCCGCTCACCGGCCGTGTGGCATGGGAGCAGCCCGGCAGTATTTGGGATGGCGGGATTCTCTCGACCGCGGGGAACCTCGTGCTCCGCGGTGACGCCGAGGGAAAATTCAATATCTATGCCGCGGACAGCGGCAGGATCCTGCAGCGCATCGACGTGGGCACATCGATGATGGCGGCGCCCATGACGTACAGCGTGGGCGGCGAGCAATATATAGCGATCATGGCGGGCTACGGAGGCGGGACGCTATTCTTGCCGTTTCCGGTGGACAGCGCTGCGCGCAAGTACGGCAACGCCGGCAGGATCGTCGCGTTCAAGTTGGGCGGCGGCGCCGTGCCCAAGCCGGCGGCGCGAATCGAAGAGCCCTTTCAGCAGCCACCCGCGCGCGAGGGCTCAGTTGCCTCGATCGCATCGGGTGAAGTGCTGTACAACCGATTTTGCGCGCGCTGCCACGTGTTCGGCGTTGGACTGCTGCCCGATCTGCGGCGGCTCTCGGGACCAACCCATCAATTATTTTACGAAATTGTGCTCAATGGCGCCTACGGCGGAAAAGGTATGGCGCGATGGGACGATGTACTGTCGCGAGCCGACGCAGAAGCGATTCACGCCTATCTTGTCGACCAAGCTTGGGCCGCGTATGTCAGCCAACAGAGTTCGATGTCCCATTGACCGCAGCGCGCCCACCCTTGGAGAGCCCTATGCCAGTCAGCAGAACCCAATGTCGGCGCCGCCATCTCGCTGTCGGCATCCTGACGTCGATTGCCGGTCTGATCGCCGCGCACTTTGCATGGTCGGCGCCACGCTCGAACTTTGTGCTGACCAGCGGCGACACGAAACTCGCCGCGCACTTTCCCGATCGGTACGTCCTGAACGACTTTGGCTGCAGCGGCGGCAACGAATCGCCTCCGCTCGAGTGGAGCGGCGCGCCGGCGGGGACGCTGAGCTTCGTGGTGACGCTTTTCGACAGGGATGAGCGCAGCACGCCGTCAGGATGGTGGCACTGGGTGGTCTACGATATTCCCTCGAACGTTACCAAGCTGGCCGCAGGGGCGGGCGCTTTGCACAGCAATGCCCTGCCTCCGCACACCCTCCAGGGTCGTACAGATCTCGGAGTGGACGCGTATCACGGTCCATGCCCGGCTAAGGGAGATGCGCCGCACCGCTATGTTTTCACGATTTATGCACTGAATATCGCGACTCTACCCGTGTCCGCTGATTCGAGCGGTGCGATGGTGGTCTCAACCCTCTCCGAGCACTTGTTGGGGAAGGCGGTGCTGGTGGCACGATACGGACGGTGAATCCCCAACGCCGTGCGATCAGTAGAGCACGACTTCCGCCTGCAACGGTAAATCGCGAGAAGATCCTCCGACGAATACCGTGTACCTGCCATGCAGCCACGCCCACGCGTCATTTTTCTCGTCGAAGGTCGCAATAGCCAGGGGCTCGAGCGGAACCGTCACCGCCCTTTGTTGCCCTGCATTCACCTCAACGCGTTGCCAGCCGGCAAGTCTACGGAAGCGTTCACCGCTGGACTTGGGCAGTCCGACATATATTTCCGCTACCTCCGTTCCGCTGAGAGTGCCGGCATTCTCAATGGTAAATGTCACGGTCTTCGCTGCCGGATCAACCTGCAAACCGCTGTACTTGAATTTCGTATAAGAGAGCCCGTAGCCGAAAGGGAAGAGCGGCTTCTTGCCTTCGGAGTCGAACCATTTGTATCCGAAGCGCACACCTTCGTCGTAGTCGGCAGCAAAGCTCTGTCTCTCTTGATCGTCGGCGGCCCAATATCCCGATGAATTTCCGGCAGTCGTGTTGGACGTCATACCGAAAATGCGTTCATGAGGCAGGTCGCCCGCCGATTTTACAAAGGTGATGGGCAGCTTCCCGGAGGGAACCACGGTCCCAAAGATGAGATTCGCGATTGCCTGTCCCCCCGCGACTCCGGGATACCACGCCTCCATCACGCCGGCGACATGATCGATCCACGGCATGGTCACTGGGTTACCCGTGATCAGCACGACGATCGTGTGCGGATTGGCAGCCGCGACTGCCGAAATGAGTTCATTCTGTTTGCCCGGCAGAGACAGGGTTGGGGCATCGCCTCCCTCGCTCATATACTGATCGGCGAACACAACCGCGACGTCCACGGACTTCGCGAGCGATGCCGCCGAGGAAGCATCCGTGCCCGCATCAAAATGCACTTGGGCTCCCTTCGCATGTTCCCGAATGTATCGCAGCGGCGACGACGGAAAGTACACCGCTTCGCCCCATTTGGTCGGGGTGGCGGGACTGATGGCATTTCCGCCCGGTGCATCGACCTGCGCCGAACCTCCCCCGGATAGTACTCCGACGTCGGCGTGTGCGCCGATCACGGCAATGGAACGTACGGAGGCAACAGACAGGGGAAGCGTACCGTCATTCTTCAACAGAACGATGCTCTCTTCAGCAATATGCTGCGCATCTTCCAGACCTCGAAACGGATCGACCACACTACGCGGAGTTACCGGGTGGTCGACGACGCCGGCGCTGAACATTGAGCGCAGCAGGCGGTGCACCATGTCATCGAGCCGTTGCAAGGGAACCCGTCCGGACGAGACCGCTCCCTTGAGTGCCTCACCGAAGTACTCGTCGCCGGGCATCTGCACATCGAGACCGGCCATCGCCGCCTTGTCCGTGGAGTGCGTCCCGTCCCAATCGGAGACTACGAATCCGGGGAAATGCCAGGCGCCTTTCAGCACATGACTCAGCAGCCAAGCGTTTTCACACGCCCAATCTCCCATCACCTTGTTATAGCTGCACATGACGGAGGAGGGTTGTCCGATGCGTATGCCAAGTTCGAATGCCAATAGATCGCTCTCCCGGGCAGCCTTTTTCGAGATGCGAACATCGATGACAGTGCGACCAGTCTCCTGATCGTTGAATGCATAGTGCTTGATGTCACCCATGATTTGGTTGTCTTGAACGCCGCGAATGACATGACCAACGGTAACACCGGCCAGCAGCGGATCTTCGCCGGCGTACTCGAATAGCCGGCCATTTCGCGGGTCACGCGCGAGATTTACGCCGCCGCCAATCGACTGATTGTAGCCTTGCGCACGGAGTTCGCGTCCGATGACGTCTCCGTATAGATGTGCCGCCTTTGGATCCCACGTGGATGCGGCCGCCAACACGGACGGTAGCAATGTCGCGTAGCGGCCCTCCGGGGCCGCCATTCGAATGCCAACGGCCGAGTCCGCCTGCTGGACGGACGGTATGCCGAGACGCGGAATACCCAGTATTTCTCCAGCCCCACCATTGTTGTCGGGCGGGATTGGGCTGCCGGGCTTCAATGGCCCCCAACCGATGCCGTGCGCCAGCTGAATCTTCTCGTCGAGCGTCAGTTGCTTCACAACCATATCAGCGCGCGCGTCGGGGGTCAGCGATGCGTTCATCCACGGGCGGGAGGGTTCCGTCGCTTGCTGCGACCAGCACGCTCCGTGAGCGAACAGGCAAATGGCGAGACCAGCCGCCCGTGAATGCCAGTTCATGTCCCGCCTCCGTGAGTCCGATTGAATGCGGTGGCCAGATCTTTGTACCAAAAACCGCTTCGCTTCAAAATGCGGGCCTGCGTCTGATAATCCACATAGTAAATCCCAAAGCGCTTAGTGTAACCCGCGGCCCATTCAAAGTTGTCGAGCAAAGACCAGACGAAGTAGCCGCGTACATCGACACCTTGATCGAGGGCGTCCGCGATGGCGCGTATGTGAGATTCAATATAGGCGCGCCGCTCCTCATCGTTGACGCCTCCGTCAATGACCAGATCCCGATAGGCTGCACCGTTTTCGGTGATGAACAGAGGGGGAAGGTCGTAGTCGCGATCCAGCCGCTGCAGTAAGTCCGTCAGGGTCGCGGGCGCCACTTCCCAACCCATGTCGGTGACGGCGGCGCCTTCGCGCGCGGGAGAAAATGGCCGGCCGGCGATGGATATGATCGGGTTGTAGTAATTCACGCCGAGAAAGTCGAGCGGTTGAGCAATCAACTGAGCGTCCCCATCCCGGGCATCGGGTGCATCTTGCGCGAGATATTCCAGAATGTCCGCTGGATAGTTCCCGCGCAGCATGGCGTCCATATACCAGCGTACCAGCAAGCCGTCCTCGCGCGACGCGAGCATTGTATCGGCCGGCGAGTCGGTCGCTGAATACACCGGCGAGAGATTGAGGACGATACCCACGTCGAGATTGCTGCGCGAGCTGCGCATCGCCTTCATGGCCAGTCCGTGGCTCAACAGACAGTGATGCGATACCTGCATCGCCACCGCCCGGTCCCTGACTCCCGGTGCAAACAATCCCAATTCGTGGCCGATGGTCGCGGTGACCCACGGTTCGTTGTGCGTCGCGAACGAGCGCACGCGATCCCCGAGTCGCTCGGCAACGAGCGCCGCGTAATCCGCGAATCGGTAGGCGGTCGTCCGGTCGGCCCACCCATTGTGTTCGCGCTGCAGCGCAGCCGGCAGATCCCAGTGATAGAGAGTCGCGAAAGGTTCAATGTCGCGCTCGAGCAATCCGTCAACCAGACGATTGTAGAAATCGATGCCGGATCCCGCGACCGCGCCGGATCCTGTCGGCTGAATTCGCGGCCATGAGATCGAGAAGCGATACGCCCCCACGCCGAGCCCCGCGATCAAGTCGAGGTCCGACTCGAGTCGGTTGTAGTGATCGCACGCGATCGTTCCATCGGAGCCGTCTGCGATGACACCGGGCAGACGGCAGAACTCATCCCAGATGGAAGCGCCCTTGCCGTCGGCGGTCGAGGCACCCTCGATCTGAAAGGCACTACTGGCAACCCCCCAGACGAAACTCGTCGGGAACCGATTGGAGAGCTCATCGAGAGATTTAAGGTCGTTCATTTACGTGGCAGTCCGCTGCGATCCGTCGACTCGCGAATCACGAGCTCGACTGGGGGAGGATTGAGACGCGGTCGACGTCCGGCGACGAGCTGAAGAATTGCCTGCGCGGATCGATCGCCGAGCTCGCCGATGGATTGTCGTACGCTAGTCAACGGCGGAAGCCGGTATGCAGACGACGGCAAATCGTCGAAACCAATCACCGACACATCGCCGGGCACCGAGAGCCCTTTGCGGTAAAGCGCGAGGCAGGCGCCATAGGCCGTTTGGTCGTTCACGCAAAAGAGCGCGGTGAATTTGGCTTTCGAGCCGAGCAATTCGAGCGTTGCGCGCAAGCCGCCTTCCTCGTGCCAATCACCGACCGCCACCAGCTTGGAATCGAAATCAATTGCGGCGTCCGCCAGCGCTTTCTTGTATCCCTCGAGCCTTTCGACCGCATCCGGATGATTTTCCGACCCGGCGATGAAGGCGATATTGCGGTGCCCAACCTGGATCAGGTGCTGAACGGCAAGCATCGCGCCATGCCGATCGTCGATCTGCAAGCTGAACAGTCCAGGCGCCCGCAAACGGCGGCCCGTGACCACGATCGACACTTGCTTGGCGTAACTCTTCAGCTTGGCATCGCTGAGGCGACCGGCGAAGACGATGATCCCGTCGACGCCACGCGCAATAAATTCCCGCATGCACCGTTCTTCGTCCTCTTCGTGCCAATTGCCGCTCATGAACAGCGGCGCGTATCCGCGCTGCCGTAGACAGGCCTCGATTCCTCGCAGCCCCTCGCCATAGAACGGACTATCAATCGCTTGCGCGACCACGCCTATGG
>JAXDQI010000269.1:0-20149 GCA_034667965.1 Gammaproteobacteria bacterium | reverse complement strand
CCCTCATCATACGCGAACAGCCTCGGCGTCAGGTGCAGGTGATTGACCGCCGCCAGCGCCAACAAGCCACAAACCATAATGATCTTGGTCAGAACGAGGCGCCCGTAGTCGTCGTTCCACAAGTCGCTGACGTTGCGCAACAACAGACACAACAGACCCGCGCCGGCCGCCAGCAAGGCGCCCACGACGATGAGCGCGGCGGCGCCGAAGCGCCGTGCCGCTGCGGCAATCCGCGCCATATCGGCGTCGCCCGCCACCATGAGCAGCGGGGTGAGCGCGCCCAGCCAGAACGCCACGGCCAACAAATGCACCACGATCACGAGCGCCGGTAGCCAGGCGGACGGGAGTACAGAACCGAGCGAGTGGACGTGTCCGGTCCAGGCAAAGGACGTCGCGGCCGCGACCGATCCTAGGAGCGCCATGGCCGGCGGTGATCGGCGTGCCGTGAGGTTCGCGCCAATCAGTATCAACCCGATGAGGCGCACGAGGCTCGCTCTGCCCTCGCCCGCCTGCAAAATCATGCGCGCGAGGCCGGCATCGACGAGGCCGCCCGCATCGCCCGACATGGAGGCCGCAGTGGCCAGGATCATCGCGCCACCGGCGAGCGCTGCGATGATCACCAGCAGCCGAATCAGGCGGCGTATCCGTGCGACGCAACCGCTGTCGAGCAGAGCGTGACTGTAGACCAGGAAAAAAACACCACCCGATGCAGCCATCGTCGCGGCATACGTGGCCGCCCTCGCGGTCACAACGGCGGCATCCCAGATGCCGATGGTCATCACCGCCGCACGACCGTTAGCGAATCACGAACGTATAGCTGCCCTTCACCATATGGCCGTCGCTGGGCGTCAATGCGCTCCACTGCACCTCGTAGCTACCGGCGGTCAACGGCGGGAGCGTGATCGTGATCGCACGTGCGGGGGCCGGATTCGGCTCGATGGCGACCGGCACCGCGTGGCCCGCCGTGGTTAGTTTCAAGACTCCGAGCCGCACGTTCTCGTTGAACGTCAGCGTCAGCGAGGTTGGCGATCCCGTAACCTCGGAACCAGCGGCGGGCGATGAGCTCAGCAGCTTGGCGTGGCCGAACGCGGAACCCACGGCCAGCAAGGCGGCGCAGACCGCCAGCGGCGCACGCATCCCGGACGCGTACCTCCCGGCGGATGCACGTCCCGGTATGTTCGGCTTACTCATCGCATTTCATTCCTCTAGGATCGGCTAATCCGGCCGGCCGCGCCCTTCGCGCCGGTCGCGGCAGTAGATGAATATACTGTTGCCGAGAATGCTGAGTGCGAACAATGCCAGCGAAGCCGGCACGACCTCGAGCACTTTGTGCAATCCCGTCCAATCCGTCGGCTCCTCCAGCCAGCGTACCAACGCCGCCAACCGGCCGGTATCGCCGTCCTTGACGCAACAGCGGGTCAGCCAGACCTGCATGCCGTCGACCACGCCGAATCGAGTCCAATCTCCTCCGCGAAACCATCGGTAGAGCTGCAAGCCGATGAGGTACAGAAATGCCGCGAGGCAACCATAGCCCAGCACGGCGCCGCATGCGCCGGCGATACGAAGCAAGACGGCGCCGCCATTCGGGGCTGGCGGGACGGTGCTCGAAGGATCAGCACCGGTCGAGGGCGCGGCACCGGTCGGGGGCTCGGCACCGGTCGAGGGCTCGGTGCTGGTCGAGGGCTCTGCGCTCATGGCGGTGCCGCGGCGGCCGATGGACACGCTTTGATTTCCAGCCTCGATATATGTCCCGACTCCCCCTGCAAATCCGCGGGATTCAACAGCCCGTCGGTGGGCTTGAGATCGATGTCGATCCAGTAAACGTTCCCGGTGCGCTTGCGGTCGACGATTGCCGGATTGAGCCCCAGCACCTGCGCCTGCGACACCCGGGCTTGCGCGCGCTTCTGTTCGCCGAAAAGACCGAGCGAGATCACCGACGCGTCGGCCGGTCCCGGCATTTCCATGGCGTCGTCGATTCCGGCAACTTTCAATTTGGAGAGCAGCTGCTCTCGGGCCACGGGACTGGCTGGAACCGGCAGATACACCCAGACGCCGGCCCACACGTCGCCGTCGACGACGCGCTGCCGCGGATCGTAACCGCCGCCCCGCAACAAGCTCGCCGCATGAGATGCCTCCGCAACGTCACGGAACGGGCCCACGGTGATGCAGCGTTTCACATTGGTCAGAAGCCCGGGAGTCGATCCGACGGTGCCGCCGCTGTCGGGCACCGCTCCATGGGAGACGCTCGGTGCCTCCCCGACCAGCTTGAGGGTCGTGGTAGGAGCGGGAGCGACGGCAACCGGCGCCTCCGTCGACGCGGCAACGCCATGCGCCCAGAGAAAATACCCGGCGTTCGCCAATGCGAGGCATACGACAATGCTTTTGAGGACCGTCAATTGCACTCCACCCCACGTAGACTGACTTCGCCGGACACGAACGCCTGTAAAAGGCCGTCCCGTTCCAGCTGTAATGCGCCCTGCGCGTCCACACCGCGAGCCGTTCCGCAAACCACCGCCTCTCCCATCAGCACCTGCGCCGGCCGATCGCGAAGAGCATCGAGCGCCGTCCAAGCTTCCCGAAATCCGGAGAATCCGTCGCGCTCGAAGTCTGCCAGCATACTCAAAAGTGCATCGATGATCGCGCCCGCAATGAAATTGCGCGACGGAGGGGTGGTGCAGGCGTCGGCAACGGCTGCGGCCTTGACGCCGGACGCTTCGATCTGAGCACGCATCCCGGCAGTCAAGCTCACGTTCAGGCCGACGCCGATCACGACATGCGCAGGTCCGCCGGCCTCAGCCCGCACCTCGACCAGCACGCCGCCCATCTTGCGGTCATTGAACCAGATATCGTTCGGCCATTTGAGCCCGATGCCTAAAGCTCCGACGCGCCCCAACGCCCGGGCGATCGCCACACCCACGCACAAACTCAAGGTAGGGTTCGCCCGCGATGCATCGGTGAACGACCAACTCATCGACAGCGCTATGCTGCCGCCGAAAGGAGCGACCCAGTGCCGCCCGCGTCGTCCCCGGCCGGCGTGTTGCAATTCGCTCAATACGACATCCGCGCACCCATGGGGGGGCGGGCCCGCGGCCAGCAATCGCGTATTGGTCGAATCCACGTCGAACTGCAGATCCAGACGGCGCAGGCGGTGCAACCGGTCACCGGCAACCGCGATTCGAATTGCCTGGTCATCGAGCAGCTCCACTGCGTTCGGCAGTCTGTATCCGCGCCGCGGCACGGCCTCGACGTCGATGCCCCGCATGCGGAGCCGTTCGATGCCTTTCCAAACGGCTGCCCGGCTCACTCCCAGCACCTGCGCCAACCGTTCACCTGAATGCAGCCGGCCGTCGGCCAGCAGCATGAGCAGCGACGGGTGGCTCAGGAGCCTCAGACCCGAGAGCGAAACAGCCATAACCGGCGCGCGCGGCTTTCCGTACCCGCCGCCATGCGCGCGAGGTTGCCGCGGTGCGTGTAGATCACGAGGGCGGTGACCAGGATGCAAAACCCCAGAAGCGGGGTGTTGTCTGGATCGAACCAGTACACGGCGATGACGAGTCCCACCCCGGCCAGCATGCTGGCAAGTCCCACGTAGCCGGTGAGCAGCACGACAAGCAACCAGCATGAAAACAAGGGCACCAACAGGCGCGGCTCCAGCCCGCCGATTACGCCGACCACGGTCGCCACGCCCTTGCCGCCGCGGAAGCCGAACCACGCGGGATAGACGTGGCCCAGAATGACCGCAAGTCCGCACGCCAGCGTCAACCACTGACGTGTAACGGCCGGGTCCAACCCCACATACGGCAAATTGAGTGCCGGCACCCACGCCACCGCCAGCACTCCCTTGCCGATGTCGAGACTCAATACCGACAATCCGAACGCTTTACCCTGGGTGCGCAGCGCGTTGGTCGCTCCGGCGTTGCCGCTGCCCATGCTGCGGATGTCGACTCCCCTGAGCCGCCCGAGAATCAGACTGCCGAGCAGCGTGCCCAGGAGGTAGGCGATCAACGACTTCAGGCCAAGTTCCAGCATGAGCCGATTATGAGGCCGGTCAGCGTTTGGGGAGGTGGATTTCTGCCAGCATGCAGCGGACCCCGCCGCCGCCCAATCCTTCGATGACCGGGATCTCGGCGGCCACCACACTGCCGTGACCCTCGAGAGTCCGGCGCTGTGCAGGATCGAAACTATTCCAGGCAGTGGCCGACATGGCGATGACGGTGCCGGACGGCGGCGCGAGTTCCAGGATGTTGCCGGCGAACCGGAGCATTTGACTCATCGATATCTCGAGGACCTCATGTCCGGTGGCGCGTAGTTTCTCCCTCACCGCGCCCCGGTGTCCGCGATCGGTGATCGCCTCGCCGCAGAGCACCGCGAAACTGCTGCCGACCGCCATAAGCACGTTGGTGTGGTACACGGGTTTACCACCAGGATCGAAAGCGTCGAAGGTCACCAGATCGTAGTCGAGCTGCTGCGCGAACTCCCCGAGCACATCGAGATCGGTCCGCGGCGAAAGGGCGGCGTAAGCGACGCGCTCAGCCCGATCCAGAACCAGACTGCCCGTGCCCTCGAGAAATTTGCCCTGATCCTCCCGATAGCTCAAGTCCACGGTATGGGTGATGCGGAAACCACCGTCTCGTGTAACCTGTTGAACGAGCTCCTCGCGGCGCTCCAAGCGCCGATTGGCGGCAAGCATCGGATAGAGAACCACAGTGCCATCGAGATGAAAGCTCACCCAGTTATTGGGGAAGACCGCGTCGGGCTTGACCGGCGAGGGTGTGTCCTCGGCCGCAATGACCTCGACGCCCGCGCGCACCAGCTTGTCGGCCAGGCCGTCGAATTCCCGCAATGCGGACTCCTGAGCCGCGGCGGAGCCGGCCGGATGGAGATGAGCAGGCGATTGGAAGGCGTTGCTGGCAGCCGTCTGTGGGTTGAACGCAAATCGCGACGGCCGCACCATGAGCACGGCGGCGGCGCTTTGCGGTTCCAGTGCGGGTGTGGCCGATGGATTCATGCCGGCGAAACTATAGCAGGCTGGTCCGTAATGGGGCGCCCTGCGATGGCCGTTGACAGACCACGCTGCTTTCATCAAGGTAAGCCGAGGAGACGGCGTCAAAACCCAAAAAAGTCGTCGAAGAACCGCATCATGCCTTCGGGCTCATTTGGGGAAGCTGTATTGCCGGTTTCGCTGACCAAGTCATTCGCGTTATTCGGGTTCCTGACGGTTGCCATGACCGCGCACGGTGCTGCCCCGCCGCAAGCAAAGCCCGCTGCTCCGGCGCCCCCCGCCACCTACGCGTTTTCGTTCGAGACGCTGCTGGATGATGCCAAGCGACGTGCGCAAAAACCCTATTCGCCGCAGCGCAGTACCCTTCCCGCGGGTCTCGACAAGCTGAGCCCCGAACAATACCGCAGCATTCACTTCAATACGGACGCGGGAATCTGGCGCAAGGATCCCTTGCAGTTCAGACTCGAGCTGCTGCGGACCGCATATAATCTGCAGTCCGTCGCCGTGACGGTCTCGATCGTGGAAAACGGCGTGGCGCAGGATCAGACCGCGACTCCGGCCATGTTCCAAATGAGTCCCTCACTGCCTCAGCTGGGGAGCAAGCTGTCGCTGCCGCTGTCGGGTTTCCGCGTGCGCAGCCAGATCAACTCTAAAAAGGTGTGGGATGAATTCCTGGTCTTCCAGGGCGCGAGCTATTTCCGTGCCGTCGCACAGCACCTCCTGTATGGATTGTCGGCGCGCGGGCTTGCCATCAACACGGCCGAGCCGTCGGGCGAAGAGTTTCCCGCGTTCACTCATTTCTGGGTGGAACGCCCGCAGCCGCGCGGCAACTCGATCGTCATCTATGCGCTGCTGGAAAGCGAGTCGGCAACCGGCGCCTTCCGCTTCAACGTGCGGCCGGGTGTCCAGACCGTGATGGACGTGGATATGACCGTGTTCCCCCGCACGGAGATCCGCGTCGTCGGCATCGCACCGCTGACCTCGATGTTTCTATTCGACGAAACGAACCGCGGCCGTCTCGATGACTATCGTCCCGAGGTGCATGACTCCGACGGCCTGATGGTCAGCTCGAGCACGGGCGAGGAGATATTCCGGCAGCTCGCCAACCCGATCAAGCTGCAGGTGTCGAGCTTCACGACCCAACCGCCCAAGGGTTTCGGCTTGGTGCAGCGCTCGCGGCAGCCAAGCGATTTTCAAGATTTCGAAAATCAATACGAGAGGCGGCCCAGTGCCTGGGTGGAACCCAAAGGCGACTGGGGCCCGGGCGCGGTGGAACTCGTGGAAATTCCCTCGGGCCGCGAGAGCAATGACAACATCGTGGCCTTTTGGCGTCCCGCCCGAGGCCTGACGCCGAACCAACCCGGACATTTCGAATATAAAATCACATGGCTCGAGGAACCCGCTGTGCCCAAGGGTTTGGGCAAGGTGATAGCGACCCGCTCGGGCGCCAGCATCGATGGCAAGCGCCGGGTGTTCATTCTGGACTTCGTGGGCGCCGGTGAAAAAATCGACGGCTTGCGGCTCGATCTCCTCCAATCCACGGGTAAGATATCGAACGCCACCCTGAAGTCCAATGCGTCGGAGCACGGCCTGCGGGCCAGCTTCGAGATCGATCCGGGTGATGCGGAAATCATCGAGTTGCGCTTGCGCATCTTGCGAGGTGACAAACCGGTCACCGAAACCTGGCTCTACCGATGGACCGCCTCCTGAACTCCGCCCTCGCCTACCCGCATCTGGGAGCCGGCGGAGGCATGCCGCCCGAGTCGCGGTTGTCGATGCCGTCCCAGGATCTGCGCTACAAGCCGTCGCACCGCACCCGCGAGCCGTCGACGGCGGCGGTGCTGTATGCACGCTTCATTTTGGTGACCGTCACGCTGGGCGTTTCGACCTACGGGATCTATCAAATGCTGCAGGTGGTGCGCTTCGCCAGCATGACGTTTCTCCAAGGGCTGATGATTTTCTTCTTCGCGATTTCGCTGATCTGGATTGCATTCGCCGCGGGCTCGGTGATCGCAGGCGCCTCCAAGCGCCGCGATCCCATGCCGCGAGGACTGCCCGCCGGCCTCACGGCCCTGGTCATGCCGATCTACAACGAAGATCCGGTGCGTACCACGGCGGCGCTGCGGGCCATGGCGGAAGCACTCCAAGGTATCGGCGCCAGCCAATGTTTCGAGATCGTCGTGCTCTCGGATTCGACCAACGCGAATTCCTGGATACACGAAACCGCGGCGATCGACTTGCTGCGCACCGCGCTCGCCTCCATCATGCCGGTCTGGTATCGGCGCCGGTGGGTAAATGTGGCGCGCAAGTCCGGCAATCTGGAGGACTTCGTCAGTCGGTGGGGCGGTCGATTCGAGCACATGATCGTGCTCGACGCGGACAGCCTGATCGATGCACCGACGTTGCTGCTGCTCGTGCAGCGCATGGCGGCGGACCCCCGCTTGGGGATACTGCAGACCTCTCCGCAACTCATCGGAGCGCGGACGTTTTTCGGCCGCCTGCAGCAATTCGCCGGCTGCGTCTATGGCCCCGTCATCACGCGCGGTCTGGCCGCCTGGGCCGGGGACAGCTCCAACTACTGGGGCCACAATGCCATCATCCGCATGCGGGCGTTCGCGGACAACTGCGGCCTGCCGACGCTCAAGGGCCGCAAGCCCTTCGGCGGACATGTGCTTTCGCACGATTTCGTCGAGGCGGCGCTGATACGCCGCGGTGGATGGAAGGTGCGGATGGCGACCGACTGCGGCGGTTCCTGGGAGGAGTCGCCGCCGTCGCTGATCGACGTCGCCATCCGTGATCGCCGCTGGGCGCAGGGCAACCTGCAGCACATGAAAATCATCGGCACCGCGGGGTTGAGCTTCACCAGCCGGCTGCATCTCGGCATCGGCATCATGAGTTACCTCTCCTCACCGTTGTGGCTGCTGATGTTGGCGGTCGGCTTTGCGCTCTCGGTGCAATCACATCTGATACGGCCGGAATATTTCAATCACGATTTCCAGCTTTTCCCCACCTGGCCGCGGTTCGATGTGGAATTGATGATGGCGCTTTTCTGGTTCAGCCTGCTCGTGCTCCTGATCCCAAAAATGCTCGGTCTCATTCGCGCCTTGTTGTCGTCCCGCATACGCCGCAGCAGCGGCGGCGTGATCGGCGTCGCCGCCAGCCTCTTGCTGGAGACCATACTCTCGGCCCTGTACGCGCCCATCTTGATGATGGTGCAGAGCCGGCATGTTCTCGAAGTGTTCATGGGCCGGGACTCGGGCTGGAAACCGCAGCGCCGCGACGGCGGCAGCACCTCATGGGGCGATGCCTGGGAATTCCATAAGCGGCACATGCTGCTGTCCTGCATGACCGCCGCCGTCGTGTATGTTCTCTCGCCGTCGCTGCTGGCCTGGTTGTCACCCGCTCTGTTGGGATTGTTCCTCGCCGTGCCGCTGTCGCGCGCCAGCGGCAGCGAAGCGCTGGGACGCGCCTTGCTGCGGATTGCGCTGCTGCGTACGCCCGAAGAACTGGAGCAGCCCGCGCTGGTTTCGCGGCGCCAGGCATTGATCGCGCAAGCGCCCGACCTGCCGGCAGATGGGTTGCGCTATTTGGCACGCGATCGCGAGGCGCGCCTAGTACACATCGGCGGCAATCTGCCCCGGCCCTCGGATCCGCGCGGCAGGCCGGATCCGCACACATTCACGGCGGAGCAGAAATTGATCGACGCCGGATCGCTCGATGAGGTACTGGAATGGCTGACCCCCATCGAACGAGTCGAAGTCGCGGCAGACGCACGTTTGCTCAATCAGCTGGCGCTCCTGCCGGACGTACAGCACCCCGAAGTCATCTAGAGGATTCAATCGAATGATCGCCCGTCGTGCATTACTGAAATCAGCTTTGGGTCTGGCCGCCGGATCAGTCGGCTTCGCGGATCTGCCGAAGGCCGCTCAAGCAACCGCGCCCGGCGCAGGGCCGCCGGTCACCGGGAATGGTCCCGCGCAACCCTTCGACTTCGCCTGGCTCAAGGGCCAAGCGCACTATCTTGCCGGCAGCGCCCATCAAGACTCGAAGGATGTGCTGCCGCCGGCCATGTCGAAGCTCGGCTACGACCAATACCAATCCATCCGCTTTCGCGGCGATCACTCTCTCTGGGCGGACTTAGGATCAGCGTTCCGGCTGCAGTTCTTTCACGTAGGGCGCACCTTCAATCAACCGGTTCACCTGTACGAAGTCCAGGACGGCCAGGCTCGCGAGATCATTTATGACCCCGCGATGTTCGAGTGGGACAAGAGCGGGATCGATCCTGCATCGATGAAGGACCGCGCCGGCTTCGCCGGCTTCCGGGTTCAATTCGTCACCAACTGGAGGGCCGACGTTGCGGCTTTTCTGGGCGCGAGTTATTTCCGGGCCGTGGGCGGCGACACCCGGCAGTACGGGTTGTCGGCGCGCGCGTTGGCGGTGGATACCGCGTTCCCGCGTCCTGAGGAGTTTCCGCGGTTCACCGCATTTTGGTTCGAGCGGCCGGCGAAGGATGCCGGCACCATGACGCTGTATGCATTGATGGACAGTCCCAGCATCACCGGCGCGTTGCGCATGCAGATCTCGCCCGGCGGCACGCTCGTCATGAATGTGGACACGGCGCTGTATCCGCGCAAACCGATCGAGCGCTTAGGGATCGCGCCGCTCACGAGCATGTTCTTCTACGGCGAAAACGATCGCCGCGGCGCCAACGACTGGCGACCGGAGATCCACGATTCCGACGGCGTGTCGATGTGGACCGGCGCCGGCGAATGGATTTGGCGGCCGCTCATCAATCCGGCGCAGCTGCATCTGAATTCGTATTTCGACGACAACCCTCGGGGATTCGGCCTGCTGCAGCGTGATCGAAATTTCGACCACTATCAGGACGACGGCGTCTTTTACGACAAGCGGCCGAGCTTGTGGGTCGAACCGAAAGCCGGACCCGCCGGCGGCTGGGGCAAGGGCGCGGTGCAACTGGTGGAAATACCCACCGTGGACGAAACCTTCGACAACATCGTTGCCTTCTGGAACCCAAGCGATAAACCCAAGGCAGGACAGGAACTGCTGTTCAGCTACCGGTTGTATTGGGGCACCCGGATGCCGTACGGGTCGCCGCTGGCGCAGACCTTGGCCACCCGTACGGGTATCGGCGGCACGGTGGGCGTCAAACGGCAATATTATTCCTGGCATTTCGCGGTGGACTTCGCCGGAGGTGAACTCGGCGCATTGGCGAAGGACGCGCCCGTCGAGGCCGTCATCACGGCGTCACGCGGACAAACGGAACACGTCACGGCCCATTTCGTCGAGGAATTCAACGGCTATCGCGCGCTGTTCGACGTCAAGCCCACCGACGAAAGCGTGGAACCGATCGATTTACGGCTGTATCTGCGCGTCGACGGCCGCCCGCTCACCGAAACGTGGATCTATCAATGGACGCCGCCTTCGGCGAAGGAACGCAAGCAGGCGCTTTAGGAGACAGGCTCCTCGCCGAAGTACTCCCGGCTCGTCGGCGGCGCCGCCTCCCGGGCCTTCGGCGGTGCTGCCTCCCGAGCCTTCGGGTGTGCTCCGAGGGTCGGCATGCGCTGCGTGTCGCCCGTGGGCACGCGTATTTCCGCCTCGCGACGCAGCCAGGGCTGGGCACGGCGCGGATCGAGAATCGCCCAACGATACTCGTTGAGCTGCATTTTCAGCAGCGGCAACAACGCGCCTTGGGCCAGGGCACTGGGCGTCTCCAGCAGGGTGTTGCAGTACAGGCCGAAATACTCCGTATACAGCTCTTCATAGCGCAGCATTGGATCGAGAAACGAAGGATCCTCGACCACATCGCTGCCCACGTGGCTGGTGCACATGAAGCTGCACGCCTTGCGCAGGTAGACGCTATGTTCGGCGATCACGGCATTGTCGTAGTTACGGCCGGGACGGAAATATTCCAACACGCGCGCGCGCTCGCTGCCCCGTACTGCGTTGCGGCGCAGGTATTGGAACAATGCCTTGCCGTGGAGCAGCCGGAAGTTCGTGTGCTTCAACGCGGCGATCTGCACCCGCCGGACTGCACAATCGGCAAGCTGACGCATCAGAACCGAATGCTCTTTTTCCCACTGCGACCACACCGAGGGACTTTCAAGTATACGGCGCGCTACCAGCTGCTCGTTTCTGTCGGCACTCTTCAGCGCCGTCTGTACGCGATCAGTGGATACGCGCATGAGTCGCGTGTGACTGATGGCATGGCGGAGCATTCATTCCTCCCTAAGGCCAGATTCTGGTAAATGCGCAGGGGCGTCAACCGTTGCCATCTGCCGACAGCAGCGCAACCACCCCGATCACATTCACATCCCTGGCGTCTATCGCTTGACAAGCGCGTCCGCGCCTGCGTGAAGCATATCTCATCACGGCTGACATAAGACGTCGGTACGACTAAAAAGTCACGCGGCAACGCAACGAAGAACGCACCCTAAGCGGCCGAGGGCACCGCCATCTGCACCTGATTGCGCCCGGATCGCTTGGCGGCATACACCGCGGCATCCGCCCGGCTGAGAAGCTGCTCGCCCCAGACTCCGAGGGTGTCGCTGGCCGCGACGCCGATGCTGCAAGTCAGTCCGATCGGCTCGCCGAAGCCCTCCACCCGCACTTTCGCCACCCGCTCGAGAATGCGCTGCGCGATCGCAAGCGCGCCGGCGGCGTCGGCGCTGCTCAAGATGACGACGAATTCTTCCCCGCCGTAACGGCCGATCACATCGGATTGCCGGAGTTCGGCGTGAATGGGATCGATGACCGCCCGGAGGCAGGCATCGCCGGCCTGATGGCCGAAGGTGTCATTGATGAGTTTGAAATGATCGAGATCGATGAAGAGCAGCGAAATCGGCAGCCCGCGCGCCTTGGCCCGCAGGCACCCGGCGTCGAGGCGCTCGACCAGGGAGCGGCGATTCAGCACACCGGTGAGGGGGTCGGTTCGCGCCCGTCGTTCCGCATCCGTGAGCGCCGCCTGTTGCTGCCTCAAGCGGTCGGCGACGCCGAGAGCGATCAACACCGCCGCGGCCACCATCGACAAAGGCAGCCCGTAGTAGAGAAGCCCATCGCCCTGATCGGTTGCGGCCGCCAGGAAGTGCAGCGCCGCCGCGATGGTGAATCCTTCCAGCAGAGTCCAGGCGATCAGGAACCAACCCGCCGCGCGGTTGCCGCGCCGCCAGCTCAAGAACGCGACCACGAGGGTGAACACGGCAACCACCGAGAAGATGATATTGCCGATCGCGCTCACCAACGAAACGAACCCCCACAGCTTGGCGAGATTTGCGGCGGTGAGCGCCACGAACACCACGGCAAACCAGCCGTAAATTTTGTAAGCGCGCGGCGAGAAATCCTTCAGGTCCGCGATCTCGCGCGTGAACAAACATCCAACCGCACCGCTGAGGCCGACCGGGATATTCCAGGCGAATGACGTCAACGGCTGCGCATGGCTGAGCAGCGGCCAATCGAAGGCCTGCCCTGACAGGAACCCGATGTACAGAGCCTGCAGAAAGAAGAGCGTTGCATACAGTATGAACAGCGTTTCGGCCATCACGAACCAGATCAGCAACGAGGCGACCGCCACCGACAACAGAGCGCCGACGGCGAGGGCGATCATTCGCGCGCGATCCGCGCCACGGGCCAGCGTCTCGCCGAGGGTTGCCGCGGAAACGCTCGCGGCTCGCGAGCCGCCGCCGCTCGCGTCGATTCGCGCGTAGAGCGATTGGCCAGCCTGAATCCCGGCCGGCACGGCGTAGACCCGGTCCTGGCTGCCGCCGAAACCCGCCAGCGCGGCCACGAGCGGCACGGGTGCGCCGGCCGCAAACAGATCGACTTGCGCCTGCCGCGAGGCATGAACGACGAGCACCGGGATGGCGGACGGCGACGAGAGGTCTTCGAGCGGCTGGATTTTAAGCCAGTAGGTGCTGCCCGCCGGGGCGGCACCCAGGAGCCGCACATCGATGGACCGATGTGCCGGCGCGTCGGCGGCTTCGGCAGCCGCGGGCGAGAAGTTCGCGAGCAAGAGGAGAAGCCACGTCGCTATCCCGCCACGCAATGGTCAGCTCCCATCCCCATGAAACTCAGTAGCGACGCGACAGCAACCAATTGGCCAGAGAACGCAGCGGCGCCGCCCGCTCCGCAAAAGGCTCGAGCGAATCCAGGGCCTGCCGGTGCAGCAAGTGAACGCGCTCCTGGGAGGCTTCGATGCCGATGATCGCAGGATGGGTCGGCTTGTCGCGCTCTCGGTCGGCGCCGGTAGCCTTCCCCAACGTCGACACATCGCCCAGCACGTCGAGGAGATCATCCTGGATCTGGAACGCCAAGCCGATGGCGGTGGCGAAATCATTCAGCGCGCCATAGAGGTGCGTTTCCAAATCGGGAACGCATTCCGCCGCCATCAGCACACTCGCAAGGATCACGGCACCCGTCTTGCGTGCGTGCATGTCCTCGACCTCGGTGATGCCCGGTTGCTGGCCTTGCACCGCAAGATCGATGGCCTGGCCTCCCGCCATTCCAAAGGTGCCGCTGGCCACGGCCAGCATGTCGACCAGTGCCAAGCGGATGGCCGGCGAGGCCGGCAGCGACGGATCGCTGGCCAGCAGTTGGAAGGCCAGGGGTTGCAGCGCATCCCCGACGAGCACCGCGGTCGCCTCGTCGAAAGCCTTGTGACAGGTGGGACGTCCACGCCGCAAATCGTCATCGTCCATGGCCGGAAGATCGTCATGCACCAGTGAATACACATGGATGAGTTCGATAGCGCAGGCGGCTGCTTCCACCTGGTCTTCGGTCAATCCCAGAGTTCGCGCCGTCGCAAACAGCAGCGCCGGCCGTATGCGCTTGCCGCCACCCAGGACGCTGTAGCGCATGGCCTCATGAAGCCGGGTCGGCACCGTCGTCGCAGCGGGCAAACGTGCCGCGAGCGCCTGCTCCATTCGAAGCCGCCAGGTTTCGAGTTGTGCGCCGAAATCCTCCGCTGGTGACGGGGCGCCGGCATGCGCCGCGTCGACTCGATCGGCTGCGTCGCTCAGGCCCGTTCTCCCATCCAGAAGGCTCCAATCCAATCGGCTGTCATCGGAACGAACGGGCTCAGCGCGGCTCAGCTCCGGCGTCTTCCGTCTCGCGGTTCACGCGTTTCACCTGAGCCACCGGAATGCTGGCCACCGTCGAATAACGCGCCGACTCGCTGTATAGAATCGGCAGCTCGGGCGCCAAGGGACCCGTTACGCGAGGCCCTCGCAGCGCAGCAACGAGCGCCTTGATCGGGTGGCTGAACGCGTCGTTGACCGCGGTACCCTCGAACCCGCAATGCGCCATGCAATTATCGCATCGGGGATTCTTGCCGACCCCGTACTTGTCCCATTCCGTGTCCTCGATCAACGACTTATAGGTATCCGCGTAGCCTTCATCGGATAGCAGGTAGCAGGGGCGCTGCCACCCGAACACGTTGTACGTCGGCATGCTCCAGGGTGTGCACTGGTAGTTCTGATTCCCGGCGAGAAAATCGAGGAACAGTCCGGAGTGGTTGAACGACCACGGGATGCTGCCCGGCGGCCGGTTCTTGCGACGGCTGAAAATACCCCGGAACAGCTCCTTGCTGGCGGTGCGTCCCAGAAACACATCCTGACGCGGCGCATGGTGATAGCTGTAACCAGGGGATACCGTGATGCCGGCTATCCCCAACTGCATGGCGGTATCGAAGAAATCGGCAACGTCCTGCGGATCCTCGCCGCTGAACAGCGTGCAATTGATCGTCACGCGAAAGCCCTTCTCGCGCGCCAGCTTGATGGCGGCAACCGCCTTGTCGAAGACGCCTTCCTGGCAGACCGATTCGTCGTGCCGCTGCCGGTTGCCGTCCAAATGGATGGAAAAAGTCAGGTACGGCGACGGCTGATACTCGTCGATGTGCTTCGCCAGCAGGATGGCATTCGTGCACAGATAGACAAACTTCTTGCGCGCCACGATCCCGGCAACGATCTGCGGCATTTCCTTGTGGATCAGCGGCTCGCCCCCCGGAATCGAGACCATCGGGGCGCCGCACTCGTCGACCGCCCGAAGCGCGTCCTCGACGCTCACCCTCTTTTGCAGGATGTCCTTGGGGTAATCGATCTTCCCGCACCCGGAGCAGGCAAGATTGCACATGAACAGGGGTTCCAACATGAGAACCAAGGGGTAGCGTTTGACGCCGCGCAACTTGCGACCCGCGAGGTAACGGGCAACCCGATATGTCTGCAGTAGTGATATGGCCATGCGCTATCTTACCTAACCAAAGGCGGCGGGGAACTCAATTTTAGGGCCGCAGGGCCAGCACCGCGTCCCGATGGTCCCGCCAGATGCGCGCCCATTCCATCGTAAACCACGGTGTGAACCTGACACCGGTGGACGATTTCAATTGAAACTGAATCTCGTCCGGGTCCACCCACCGCCAAGCGGAAATCTCATTCGGGTCGGCGGCGATGGGATCGGAGCATTTTCCGATGAAAACCGAGCAAAGTTCGTGCTCGGAGCCCGTGGCGTCGAATTGCGCCTGATATTGAAATTTGAACAAGAACTGCAGTGGGCACGCGATACCCAATTCTTCCCGCAGCCGGCGTTGCGTGGCCGTCTCCATGTCCTCGCCGCTGCGGGGGTGACTGCAGCAGCTATTGGACCAGTACAGCGGCCAGAGCCGTTTGGAAGGGGCACGCTGCTGCAGCAAGAGGTCGCCGGCGGCGTTGAAGATCAACAGCGAAAACGCCCGATGAAGGACCCCTTTTCCCTCATGGCACCCGGCCTTGCTGAGCCGGCCGACGACCCGGTCGGCGGCGTCCACCAGAATGAGTGCATCCGTATCCACGGCGGCCATATCCTCGGGAGCGGCCCGCGTCCCTACGCCCTTTCTCTCAACAACCTCATCCACGGTAATAACCCCCGACCCACATCGAGTCATGATAGCTTTTTTCAACTCAGCAGGCCGCGCTCGCGGAACCAACCCACGGCGTCGTCGAAGGCCAGGGTCGGAGGGCGCCACCGGTACTGAAGCTCAGCAACTGCTTTGGCGCTCGAGAAGAACATATATTTGCGCGACATGCGCACGCCTTCAAGCGTGATCCGGCCGCTGCGGCCGGTGACTCTGGATATCGCCTCCGCGATGTAGGCGATCGGCAGAACGGCCGCGTAAGGCAGGCGCACGCGCGGCGGTTTGCGGCCGACGAGTCGTGCGATGTACTTAAGTATGTGCTGCAGCGTCATGTCCTCGCCGCCGAGAATGTAGCGCTCGCCGATTCGGCCGCGATGAAAGGCCGCCAGATGGCCGGCCGCCACATCGTCCACGTGCACGATATTGAGCCCCGTGTCGACATAGGCCGGCATGCGGCCGGCCGCGGCGTCCAGCACCAGCTGGCCTGTGGGCGTCGGCTTGACGTCGCCCGGGCCCACGGGCGTCGACGGATTGACGATGACGGCCGGCACGCCCGCCGCTGCCGCCTCGAGGACCACCTGCTCGGCAAGAAATTTGGAACGTTTGTAGTGACCGATCATGGCCTCGAGGGACACCGCCGTTCGTTCGTCGCCCGGCGTCCCGTCCACCGGTATGCCCATCGTCGCGACGCTGCTGGTGTAGATGATCTTCTTGACCCCTGCCTGGACGGCGGCGGACAGAAGATTACGCGTCCCCTCCACATTGGTCCGATAGAGCTGCGAAGGGTCCGGCGCTCCCAGGCGGTAGTCCGCGGCGACATGAAACAGCGCCTCGCAGCCCGTCAACGCATGCGCGAGAGACGACTCGACCGTCAGATCACCCACGGCGATCGCAACCGGCAGGTTCTGCAGATTGGTGCGGTCGGAGGCCGGCCGGACCAGGGCGCGGACTTCCCAGCCCGCATCCACCAAGGCTCGCGCCACCGCGGCGCCGACGAAACCGGAAGCACCGGTCACCAGAGCCCTCATGCGATTCTATCGGGGTGGGCGGCACTGAAGGCGAGCGGCGCCAGCGCGCCGGTCCGGGCGACGGTTGCCAGGGCGCGGGTGGCGGCGCGATAGCGCTTCGCAAGCCGCATCAGCGGCGCGATCTCCCGCGGCGAGCGCACGATGCCGAGCATCAACCGCGCCAGCCGTACCCGACCTTCGCTGCTCGCCGCCATCACGGCGCGCGGGATGGCATCATCGGCCGTATCCACGATGGCGCGTACCACGACGAAAGGCAGCTTATTCAACGCCGCGACCTCGGCTACGCCCGCGCTTTCCATGTCGACCGCGACTGCGCCGGTCTCGCCGAACGCAGCCGCCTTGGCGGCGAGGTCCGCAATGGCCACGGCGCTGCTGAGGAGCTTGCCGGTCACGACCGCGAGCCGTCGGTTGATCGCCGCGGCCAAGATTTCCCGCCAATGAAGATCCGTGGCGAATGCCGCCCCATCCCGCGAAACGACCATGCTCGGCAGGCAAATGGTGCCGGCCTGCAGGGCGGGATCCAGACCGCCGGCGAGCCCCCAGCTGACCAGCGCGGTGGCCCCTGCGTCGACGAGGGCGCCGGCCGCAACGACGGCGGCGGCGCGGCCCATGCCGCTCACCACCACCAGAGTTCCGTCGCCGACTTCGAACAGCCCGTCGCGCCTCCGACTCGTCAAGCTCAAGGTGCGCGCCTCCGAGTCGAGCGCCGCGACGACGCCCGCGACGCCCGCCATGCTCAATGCGTGGGTCCGCGGCGGCTCAGCGTGCGGAAGACGGCAAGCGCCCACAGCGGAAAATACCCGCTGTAGCCGTGATACTTGAGATAAAAGACCCGCGGGAAACCGGGCGCGGTGAACGTCGGATCGCTCCACAGGCCGTCGGGTGCCTGCGTCCGCAACAGGTGATCGACGCCCCGATGCACCACCTCCGAACCCACGTCCCCCGCCGCCATGAGCGCAAGCAGGGCCCATGCCGTTTGATAGGGCGTGCTCGCCGCCTTCACGAACGGGCGCGCATAGGTGTCGTTGCTTTCGCCCCATCCGCCGTCCGCGTTCTGCCGGCTCTCGAGCCATTCGACGGCCTTGCTCACCATGGGGTCGTCGTCGCCGAGGCCGGCCTGGGCCAGCGCGGTCAACACCGACCAGGTACCGTAAATATAATTGGTGCCCCAGCGGCCGAACCACGAGCCGTCGCTCTCCTGTTCCCGGCGCAGATAGGCAACCGCACGGGTCAGCGCCGCCTTGTCCTCCGGACGGGCCACACGCGCCAGCACCGTTACCACACGTGCCGTGACATCGCTGGTCGGCGGATCCAACAGAGCGCCGTGATCGGCAAAGGGAATCCGGTTGAGCGAGTAGTAGGTGTTATCCGCATCGAAGGCCGCGAACCCGCCGTCGGTGCATTGCATGCCGACCAGCCAGTCCAACGCCCGGCGCACGGCCTCGCCGTACTCGTCCGCGTTATGCGCCTGGTGCATGGACCAGGCGACCACCGCGGTGTCGTCCAAGTCGGGGTAATGACTGTTGGCGAATTGAAAGGCCCAGCCGCCGCCCGCGACGCCGGGGCGATTGACCCGCCAGTCGCCCGCCTCATCGAGAATTTGTTCGGTTTGCAGCCAGTCCAGGGCGCGGGTCGACGCGTGGATGGTCGCCGGTTCCCCGATCTCCTGCATGGCGATACTCCCCCAAGCGGTATCCCACACCGGCGACACACAGGGCTGGCAGTAGGCGCTCGAGGAACTCTCCACCACCAATTTCTGCAAGGCGCGCTTGGCGGTGGCCCGCCGCGGATCGTCGTTGGGGTAGCCGAGGATGGTCATCACTTCCAACGCGTTGACCATGGCGGGGAAAATCGCTCCGAGGCCATCCTCGCCGTTCAATCTTTCGAGCATCCATTCCTCCGCGCGGCGTGTTGCACGCTCGCGCATGGCGCGCGGTATGAAGGGATCCAGCAAGCGGCCAAGGCGATCGGCGGCCAGAAATATGTGGGCCAACAGCCCGCCCTGCTTGACCGCGTCGCGGAAGTAATGCCGCTCCTCGTCCGGGGGCGTGGTGAACAACTCGCGAATGTTCACTTGCCGCGGGTTCTTGGCCACGGGTCTTCGGGTGCACAGGATGAACAACGGAACCATCACGGTGCGCGACCAGTAAGCCACCTTGTCGAGATGGAACGGAAACCACTTCGGCAGCAGCATGATCTCGACGGGAATATAAGGCACACCCCGCCAGGGCAGCTGCCCGAAAAGCGCAAGCGCAATTCGCGTGAATACATTGGCCCGCGCCGCGCCGCCGCGCGCGAGAATGGCCGCCCGCGCCCGCGCCATGTGGGGTGCCTGCGGGTCATCGCCGGCGAGCTTCAATGCGTAGTAGGCCTTGATGGTGCAGCTGATGTTGAAGTCGCCGCCGTGATACAGAGGCCATCCACCGTGGTCCGCCTGATGAGAGCGCAGGTAGACGGCCAGCTTCCGTTCGAGCGAAGAGTCGATCTCGTCCAGGAAGTGCATCATCATGATGTACTCGGCCGGAATCGTGCAGTCCGCTTCGAGCTCGAAACACCAATAGCCTTGCGCGCTCTGACGGGCGAGCAGGGCGTCGCGGGCGAAGCACACCGCGCGATCCAGGACGCTGGCCACGGCCGTCTTGGTGAGGGTGTGGGACACGATGTCGCCGCGCGCCAGCGTTTCCGCCGGCTGGACGACATTCGGCTTCTGAGCGGGGCGAGTCACGTGGCCGAACTCCCGTAGGAACGGCGCATCGCACGCTCCGGCTCGAGCGGCTCGGGGCGGCGCATTTCGCCGACTTCGGCGAGCGGCAGTCCGCGAGCGGCACGTGCAAACAGACGCCTCAACATCCAGTCGTTGCGTAAAGCGAAATCCGTCGATATTCGAGTCAATGCCACCGCTCGTCTGGAAACCTTCACCTGCACCCCTGCCGTAAATTCCGGATTTCGATTAATTTTTTGCAATGTCAGCACCGCAAGCCCGATTGCCCACAGGCAAAAGCGGCGAATCCCACCCTCGCTGCCGGGAATGAGCAGTGTGTATTCCAGCGCGTTGCGAAGATGCCCATGGGCAACCGCGACGAGTTCCTGCATGCCGGCGGCGAAGCGCGGATCGAAAGGTACCGGCGTCAGCCGCGCCAAGTCCACACCGTGCCGCGAGAAAATTTCCTGCGGCAGCCAGCAGGCACCCCGGCTTCGGTCTTCCCACACGTCCTTCAG
>JAXDQI010000268.1:0-3281 GCA_034667965.1 Gammaproteobacteria bacterium | reverse complement strand
ATATCGACGACAATCCGGCGACCCCGCCGAAATTCAATATTCGCGGCATTCCGACGCTGATTCTTTTCAAAAACGGCACCGTGGAGGCCCAGAAAGTGGGAGCAGTCACTAAATCACAGCTCGCCGCGTTTCTGGACAGCAACCTGTGAGGGGCTATCTAGGGAACCAGTCCCGCGGCGGCCAGGGCGGTCAAGGCGGACAGCAGGGCGGCGGAGGCCAGGGCGGCGGCGGCGGACGCTCCAATCGCTCCAATCGGGGCCCGCGCAACGACAACCGTAACGGCAACACCAATGGCGGCAGACCGCCTCAGGAAGACTACGGCGATCTGCCGGAGGGCGGCGATGATCTAGAAATCATTGCACCGACAGATCTCGCGCGCAGCCGCAGCTCGATGAATCTGACCGAGCTCAAGAAGCGTCCGATCAGCGATCTGGTAAAGCTCGCCGAGACCATGGGCCTCGAGAACATGGGCCGCTCGCGCAAGCAGGACATCATCTTCGGCGTCTTGAAGGCGCATGCCCGGAAGGGCGAAGATATTTACGGCGACGGCGTTCTCGAGATACTTCAGGACGGCTTCGGCTTCCTGCGCTCCTCGGATTCCAGCTATCTGGCCGGTCCGGACGACATTTACGTCTCGCCCAGCCAGATCCGGCGCTTCAATCTGCGCACCGGCGATTCGATTTCCGGTCTGATCCGCCCGCCCAAGGACGGCGAGCGGTACTTTGCGCTGCTCAAAGTGGGCGAGATCAACTACGATTCTCCCGAGAGTTCGCGCGGCAAGGTGCTGTTCGAGAACTTGACGCCGCTGCATCCCACCGAGCGGTTGAAGCTCGAGCGCGGCAACGGCTCGACCGAAGACTTGACCGCCCGCGCCATCGATCTGGTGGCGCCGATCGGCAAGGGACAGCGCGGCCTCATCGTCTCGCCGCCCAAGGCCGGCAAGACCATGTTGCTGCAGAACATCGCGACGGCCATCACCGCGAACCACCCTGAGGTTTATCTGATCGTGCTGCTCATCGACGAGCGGCCCGAGGAGGTGACCGAGATGGCGCGCACCGTGAAGGGCGAAGTGGTTTCCTCGACCTTCGACGAACCCGCCAGCCGTCACGTTCAGGTTGCCGAGATGGTGATCGAGAAAGCCAAACGCCTGGTCGAACACAAGAAGGACGTGGTCATCCTGCTCGACTCCATCACCCGTCTGGCGCGAGCCTACAACACGGTGGTGCCGAGTTCCGGCAAGGTGCTGACCGGCGGCGTCGACGCGAACGCGTTGCAACGGCCGAAGCGGTTCTTCGGCGCGGCCCGCAACATCGAGGAAGGCGGCAGCTTGACCATTCTCGCGACCGCCCTCGTCGATACCGGTTCGAAGATGGACGACGTCATTTTCGAAGAGTTCAAGGGCACGGGCAATTCGGAAATCCACCTGGATCGCCGCATTGCAGAGAAGCGCACCTTCCCGTCGATCAACATCAACCGTTCGGGAACACGCAAGGAGGAGCTCATCACCGATCCGGCCGAGCTTTCCAAGATGTGGATCCTGCGCAAGCTCCTGCATCCGATGGACGAGCTGGCCGCGATCGAGTTCTTGCTGGACAAGATGAAGGACACCAAGACCAACGCGGACTTCTTCGACGCCATGAAGCGATAGACCCATGCAATGGTGGGCGTGGATCGCCGTGGGCGCCATCCTGTTGGGATCGGAGCTGGCCTTCGTCGATGCACAGTTCTACCTGGTGTTCGTCGGTGCGGCTGCGCTCGCGGTCGGATTCCTGGGTCTGGCCGGCGCGGGTCTTGCGGAATGGCTGCAATGGCTGATCTTCACCGCGCTCGCCGTCGTCTCCATGGTAGGCTTTCGCCGGCGGATCTACGAGCGCATGCGCCGCACTCTTCCCATCATGAGAGGCGGCCCCGCGGGTGAAGTGGTCACGCTGCCCGCCGACCTGCCGCCCGGAGAAACATGCCGCATCGAGTATCGCGGCAGTTCATGGAGCGCGATCAATTGCGGTACATCGGTCATCGCGGCCGGTGCCAGCGCCCGGATCGACCGCGTCGACGGGCTCACGCTCGTCGTGCACCCCGACGCCTGACTTGTAGTAGGAGAGCCTCTTGTTGGATATTCCCCTGGGTTACGGCGCCATCGCGGTGGCCGTCCTCGTCGTCATCATGCTGGCAAAGACCGCGACGGTGGTGCCTCAACAAAGTGCATTCGTGATCGAATATCTGGGCAAGTACAGCCGGACACTGCAGGCAGGATTCCACATTCTCATCCCCTTCGTCGAGAAGGTCGCCTACCGGCACAGCCTCAAGGAAATCGCGATCGACATCGCCGAACAAATCTGCATCACGCGCGACAACGTCCAGGTGGGCGTCGACGCGGTGCTCTACATGCAAGTGATGGATCCGCATCTCGCCTCTTACGGCATCACGAATTTCGGCTTCGCCATTGCGCAGCTGGCGCAGACCACGCTGCGCAGCGAGATCGGCAAGATCGAACTCGACCGCACATTCGAGGCGCGCGGCACGATCAATACCAACGTCGTGAGTGAATTGGACAAGGCGTCGGTTGCGTGGGGGGTCAAGGTTCTGCGCTATGAAATCAAGAACATCACGCCGCCCAAGGACGTGCTGCAGGCCATGGAGAAGCAGATGCGGGCGGAGCGCGAAAAGCGCGCCGTGGTGCTCACTTCCGAGGGCGAGCGGGACGCGAAGATCAATTCTGCCGAGGGCGACAAGCAGCGGGTGATCAAGCAGTCCGAGGCCAACAAGCAGCAGCAGATCAACGAAGCCGAAGGCCAGGCGCAGGCGATTCTCGCCGTCGCGACCGCCACCGCCGAAGGTCTGCGCCAGGTGGGCATCGCGCTGTCCGACCGCGGCGGGATCGAAGCCATGCAGCTGCGGATCGGCGAAGAGTACGTGAAGCAATTCGGCAAGCTTGCACAAGCGGGGACGACACTCGTGGTGCCGGCGAATCTGACCGATCTGGCCTCCATCGTGACCATGGCGACCAGCATCGCCCGCAAGACTCAAGGCTGACCGAATGTCGGTGAAGCGAGAGTCGGCCGACTCCGCGGCGGCCGCCCGGATAGGATTTGCCGAATTCGTGGCCTTGATCGCCGCGATGATGGCGACTCAGGCGATCGCCATCGACGCGATGTTGCCCGCATTTCCGATCATCGTCGGTGCGTTGCATGTCCCCAAAGAGAACCAAGTGCAGTGGATACTGACTTTCTATATGTCGGGTCTGGGCTGCGGCCAGCTCTTCTGGGGCATGATGTCGGATC
>JAXDQI010000267.1:0-17530 GCA_034667965.1 Gammaproteobacteria bacterium | reverse complement strand
AGGCTCTTTCTTTGACTTCCGCGTATTGAGTTCGAAAGGTCAGCTCATGCGGACGATAGAGTGCGTTTCGGCTCATCGAGTTGCCCAGTGGTCCCGTGAATTACCGAGTCGTGACTGTTACCCAATGAAAGTAAATTTTATTGGGTAATAGATCGCCTGTCAATGAGCTAACCCGCTCCCAGCGGGGCAGTCTGATTTTCATCTAACCCATTGAAATAAAAAGAATTTTATTCAGTCAAACGGGCCAGATACGGGCTCCCTGTGGTAAGCTGGCGAGCCGGACAACAAGGCAACTGATGGCTCTCTCACCCTACGATCAATTAGAACAAGAATTCCGCCGCCTGCATGCGTTTCGCGGCGCCCTGTCGTTACTACGTTGGGATGCCGCGGTGATGATGCCCCGCGGCAGCGCCGACGTGCGCGGAGAGCAATTGGCGGCGCTCGAGACCGAGCACCATGCCCTGCTCACGACACCGAAGGTGGCGCGTTTGATCGAGCGCGCGGAAGCGGGCTCCTCGCAGCTGGAGGATTGGCCGCTCGCAAACCTGCGCGAGATGCGGCGCCAGCGCGACCATGCCATCGCGACCCCGCCGTCGTTGATCGCGCGCCTGGCGAAGGCCACGGCGCGCGCCGAGGTCTTCTGGGTCGAGGCCCGCAAGGCCAACGACTTCAAAATCTTCGCCCCGCATCTGGAAGAGGTCGTCCATCTGGTGCGCGACAAGGCGGCGCTGCTGGGTCAGGCACGGGGGCTGGCACCCTACGATGCCCTGGTGGACGCGTTTACGCCGGGCATCTCGACGGCGGATATCGATACCATCTTCAAGGCGCTATCGCGCAAGCTTCCCGGCCTCATCAATCAGGCCATTGAAGTGCAGGCCGACCGCGCTCCCATTCCCCTGGTCGGGAAGTTCAGCGTCTCGCGCCAGCGGTCTCTCGCGGTGGACGTGCTCAAGGCCCTCGGATTCCCGTTCGATCGCGGGCGTCTCGATGAGAGCGAACATCCATTCACCGAGGGCGTTCCGGGCGATATCCGGGTGACGACGCGTTTCGACGCGAACGACCCTTTTTCCGGCTTGCTGGGTGCGGTTCACGAGACCGGCCATGCCATGTACGACCTGGGTCTGCCGCTGAAATGGCGCGATCAGCCGGTGGGACGCGACCGCGGTCTGGCGCTCGAGGAAAGCCAGTCGCTGCTGTTCGAAATGAACCTGTGCCGCAGCCGGCCCTTCGTGAAGTATCTGAAGCCGCTGCTGGAAAAATATTTGCAGGTGAGCGGTACGGAATGGAGTGAAGATAATCTCTATCGGCACCTTACCCGCGTGAAGCGCAGCCTGATTCGCATGGATGCGGATGAACTCACGTACCCCGCGCACATCATGCTGCGGTATGAACTCGAGAAAAAGATTCTCGACGGCGTGTTGCCGGTGGCCGATCTGCCGGAAGCCTGGAATGCGAATCTCGAGCAGAGGCTCAATATCAGGCCCGGCAACGATGTGGAGGGATGCTTGCAGGACATTCATTGGGCCGTGGGACATTTCGGCTACTTTCCGTCGTATGCGCTCGGCGCCGTGATCGCCGCTCAACTGAACGAGGCGCTGCGCGCGGAGCGGCCGTCGCTCGACGCGGAGATCGCGGCAGGGCAGTTCGGCGGCGTGATGGATTGGTTGCGCGACAACGTGCATGGCGTGGGCGCACGGCTGCCGGTGCAGGAGTTGATGCAGCAGGCGACCGGGAAACCGTTGACCGCGTCGGCCTACCTGCGGTATCTGGAAGCCAAGTATCTGGAGGCGCCGTGACCGCGGACCCGCATCGCCATTCGAATAATTTCAAGAAGCTGCAGGCGCAGCTGCGCGGATTGGTGGGAAAGGCGATCGGCGATTTCGGCATGATCGCCGACGGCGATCGCGTCATGGTGTGCTTGTCGGGCGGCAAGGACTCGTACACGCTGCTCGACATCCTGCTGAGCTTGCAGCGCAGCGCGCCCATCGCCTTCGAGCTCATCGCCGTCAATCTGGACCAGAAACAACCCGGGTTTCCGGCGGATGTCCTGCCCCGTTATCTGACCGAGCTGGGCGTCCGATTCCATGTCATCGAACAAAACACCTATTCAGTGGTCAAGCGCGTCATTCCTGACGGTAAGACCATGTGCGGCCTATGCTCGCGCCTGCGCCGCGGCGCCTTGTACCGGTATGCGGCGGAAAACGGCATCACCAAGATCGCCCTGGGCCATCACCGCGACGATATCGTCGAGACGCTGTTCCTCAACATGTTTTTCGGCGGCCGGCTCAAGGCGATGCCGCCGAAGCTTCTGAGCGAGGATAAACGGCACATCGTGATCCGGCCGCTCGCCTACGTTTCCGAACGGGCGATCGCGCGCTACGCCGCGGCGCGCGAATTTCCCATCATTCCCTGCACGCTCTGCGGTTCGCAGACGAATATGCAGCGGCTGGTGGTGAAAAGGATGCTGCAAGAATGGGAAGTGCAGTTTCCCGGCCGCGTCGAGTCCATCTTTTCGAGCATCTGCAACGCCTCGGCCTCGCAGCTCGCGGATCCCGCATTGTTCGATTTCGCGGGACTCGAACGGCAGCGCGCCGAGCAGCCTTGGCCTCCGCCGACGGTCAGTCCCAGTTCCGCCGGCCCGGAATCAGCCACGGTATAGGGGCGAAGCCAGGTGTCTTATGGCACGATTCCAGTCATGCCGCACTCCCGTACCACCGCCGCTCGGTCCCGCCGGGGCCGTTCGCAGCGCTTCCCCTGGGAAACGCTCACCGACGACCAATTGTTGTCGCTGCGGTTCTGCGATCTGAAGCTCACGATCGAGGGTACGGATCTCGAAGAGGCGATCGACCGGCTGTACCGGGAACTTGCGACCCGCGGCATCCGTTTCAGACCGCATTGCTGGCTGGCGCAGGAATGGTTTTCCCCGGACGGCATCCCCGGGATCGCGATTCCCTTCTATCTGGCGCACCGGCGCTTGATGAGCATCGAACGCCGCTTCATGCGTGAGGTCGAGGGCGGGAACCGCAACTGGCTGATGCGCATCCTGCGGCATGAAGCCGGGCATGCCGTCGATTCGGCGTACCGCCTGAGACGGCGGCGGAACTGGCGCGACGTTTTCGGTCCCGCGTCGCTGCCGTATCCGGACACCTACCGACCACGGCCGGGAAGCCGCCGCTTCGTGCAGCACCTGGGAGCGTGGTATGCCCAGGCCCATCCGACCGAGGACTTCGCCGAGACGTTCGCGGTCTGGCTCAAGCCCAACTCGCCCTGGCGCCGCGAATACTCGGGCTGGCCGGCATTCGCCAAGCTCGAATACATCGACGGGCTCGCCGCCGAGATCGGCGATACGAAACCGCCGGTAACCGATCGGACGCGCATCGAGGACGTCGCCGATGAGGCGCGCACCTTGCGCCAGCACTACGCGGACAAGCTGGCGCGCTACCGAATGCCGCGCCGGTCCGGCGCCGACGAGCTGCTGCTCAAGTTATTCACCACGGCGCCGCGGCGCCGGTCGGCGCCGAAGGCCGCCAGTGTGCTGCGCGAGCTGCGGAATCCTTTGCGCCAACAGATCGTGCGCAGCGGAGCGTTCAGCGAGTATCTCGTGCATCAGGTCCTGCGATTGATGATCCACCGGTGCGAAGGCTTGGGTCTCTATGTGCGCGGTTCGCGGCGCGATCTCAAAGGGCAGCTCGTCTGGGTGATCGCACGGCTGGCGGAGTCCTACGAAGAGCGGCAATTGCCGCGCGTCGCGCTGTGAAGAAGCTGCGCACGCTGGTGCTCGTACACGCGACCCTCGTGCCGCCGGATTCCTTGGTGGGCGCCACCGAAAAGGAAATAGACGAATGGCGCACCGAATACGACGTCATCACGCACCTGAAGGCCGCCGGCCATGATGTGCTGCCCTTGGGGCTTTCGGACAGCCTGTCGGAACTGCGGCGCGGCATCATCGACTGGAAACCCGACATCGTCTTCAATCTGCTCGAGGAATTCGACGGCATCGGCACCTACGATCAGCATGTGGTGGCGTTTCTGGAGCTCATGCGCCAGCCCTACACCGGCTGCAATCCGCGCGGCATGTTGCTGTCGCGTGACAAGGTGTTGTCGAAGCAGCTCCTTTCCTATCATCGCATTCCAACCCCGCAATTCGTCGTGTTCCCGCGCGGCAAGAAGCCGCGGATACCGAACAAGCTTCGGTTTCCGATGTTCGTGAAATCCTCGACCGAGGACGCCTCGCTCGGGATTGCGCAAGCTTCGGTGGTCGCCGATGAGAAGCAGCTCAATGAGCGGATCGCGTTCATTCACGGCCAGACCCACTCGGATGCGCTGGTCGAAGAGTATATCGAGGGACGTGAGCTGTACGTCGGCGTGATCGGCAACGATCGCCTGAAGGTGCTGCCGGTATGGGAAATGACTTTCGGCAGCCTGCCGGAGGGTTTGCCGGCCATCGCGACCCGCAAGGTCAAGTGGGACCGTCGCTACCAGGAGAAATACGGCATCACCACGGCTGCGGCCGCCGACCTGCCGGAGGGCACGATGGCGCGGCTCGAGCAGCTCTCGAAGAGGATTTTTCGCGCGCTGCACCTGACGGGCTATGCGCGCATGGACTTCCGCCTGCGCGCCGACGGCACCCTGTATGTGCTCGAAGCCAACGCGAACCCCAACATTTCCGTGGCCGAAGATTTCGCGCAGTCCGCGCTCACCGCCGGCATGCGTTACCGCGATGTGCTCAACCGGATCCTGCAATTGGGCACCGCCTATCCGGCCGCATGGCGCGGCACGGAGGCCTGAGGGCGGCGCCGCGTACCGGCGCGCCGGCTACTGCCGGGTCCATTTATTAAGCCCGGGCAATCCGTGCGCTGACACGGGTCATTGCCGGGTCCATTTATTAAGCCACCCGATGGTCGTGTCGTACCACTCGATGCTGTTGGCAGGGTTCAGCACCCAGTGATTTTCGTCCGGGAAGTACAGCAGCTCGCTGGGGATGCCGCGCCGCTGCAGGGCGGTGAAGACGCCCAGCCCCTGCTCGTAGGGAACGCGGTAGTCGAGCTGGCCGTGAATCACGAGGGTGGGCGTCTTCCAGCGGTCGACATAGTCGATCGGATTGTGCTTCGAGTAACCGGCCGGATTCGCGTACTCCGGACCGCCGTTCTCCCACTCGGGAAACCATAATTCCTCGGTGGAGTAGTACATGCTGCGATTGTCGAAGATGCCGTCGTGGGAGACCAGGCACTTGAAGCGATCGGGCCACTGGCCTGCGATCCAGTTCATCATGTAGCCGCCGTAGGATCCGCCGAGCGCGCACACCCGGTCGCCGTCGAGCCAGGGATACTGCTTGATTGCGGCCGCGAGTCCCCGCTTGAGATCCTCCAGCGGTTTGCCGCCCCAGTCGCCGCTGATCGAATCGGTAAATCCCTGGCCATAGCCCGTCGATCCATGGAAATCGATCATCACCACCGCGTATCCGGCGCCGGCGAAGGTCTGTGCGTTCCAACGCCAGTGCCATAGGTTCGCCAGGCTTCCCTGCGGTCCGCCGTGCACCACGAGCGCCACCGGATATTGCTTGTCGCGCCGGAAATCCACCGGCTTCATCACGTAGCCGAAGACATTCTCATCGTTCCAGCCCGCGAAATTGAACTGCTCGTAATTGCTCATCGTGCGATGGACGAGGATTGCTTCGTTGAGGCGGGTGAGGCTGCGCGTCTTGCCGCCGGCAAACCCCACGGCGTAGAGGTCCGCCGGAGAGCCCAGGCTGCTCTGCGTGTAGAACACCTGCTGCGGCCCGACGGCGAACGCTTCGACCTCACCGTCCCCCGTGATCGCGGACGCTCTGCCCGTGACGGCGTCGATGGCCCATAACGGGTGTTGTCCCAAGTGATCGGTCGTGGCGAACAGGGTCTTGCCGTCGGGAGACCACGCGAAGCTCGAGATCGACCGATCCCAATTCTGCGTGAGCGGCAGCTTCCTGCCCGATTTCAAGTTCAGCAGAACGAGATGAAAGCGGTCCGCTTCGAAGCCGGCGCGCTCCATGGCGACGTAAGCAAGCTGCGATCCGTCGGGCGAAAAGGCTGGTTGCCCGTCCCACGCGGGATTGTCGGCGGTCAGATTTTTCGGAGTTCCGCCTTCTCCGGCCGCGACCAGATAGATATCGAAGTTGGTGGACCATGGTTCGCCCAAGCGCCGCGCGCGCACCGAGAACGCGACCTCGCGCCCATCGGGACTGAACGCGAAGTCTTCGCGCCCGCCGAAGGGTTTGCCGGGTACGTCGCCGTCGATCCCACCGCTCAAGAGCACGGGCGTGCCGTTCGCGAAGCCCGCGCCGTCGAGAGCCATGCTGAAGAGCTGCGAGCGGCGTCCGTCGCTCCAGGCGTCCCAGTGCCGCACGAAGAGCTTGTCGTATAGAACGCCGTGCGCGGAGGTATGGGCTGCCGTCTCCAGGCGCTGCTTGGTGCAGGCAAGGTCCGGACAGTCGATGAACACCTCCAAGCTGACCAAAATCCGGTCCCCGGTCGGCGCCACGCGGAAGCTGCCGACATCCAGCGGCAGATGGGTGACCTGCACGGCGTCGTCGCGCGGGGCTTCGCCGGGCGACGAATCGCCGGGCGACGCTTCGCTGCGCGCGGCGACACGCCAGATCTGATTGGATCCGCTGCGATTCGAGAGAAAGAAGAGGCTGTGGCCGTTGGCGCTCCACTCGGCGGAACCGGCATTGGCGGCGACGTCCGTCAGGCGCACCGGGAGCGCGTTGCGCTTATGCGTATCCAACAGCCAAATACCGGTGCGTGCCTTGTTCGCGTCCATGTCCGTGGTCCGCAAGGTGTATGCGATGCGTTTGCCGTCGGGAGCCACGCGAGGCTCGGAGATGCGCTCCAGGCGCACCAGATCTTGAACGGTGAAAGGTTGCGCCGGCTCCGCGGCCGCGGCGGGAAAAACAGGCGCGGGAAAAACGGAAGCGGCGAGCAGCGATAGAGTAATCAAAATCAATCGATCGGCGATCATACCTTGTTCTCCAAACATCCCCTGACGGCCATTGTAGCTCGGGCGCGGTAGAATCCCCGTAATGATCACACCGCGAGTCATCAGCCTCGACCTCGACGACACCTTGTGGCCGGTGGCCCCGGTCATCGCCGCCGCCGAAGCCGCGCTTCTGTCGTGGCTGCGCGAGCACCACCCGCGTGCGGTGTTTGGGTTGGATCTCGATTCGATGCGTAATCTGCGCGCCGGCGTCGCCGAGCGGTTTCCGCACAAAAGCCACGACCTCTCGTTCCTGCGCCGCCGGGCGCTCGCCGAGCAGTTCGCCGCGGCAGGTTATCTCGAGGGGCCCGCGGCCGACGACGCATTCGAGATCTTCTTGAGCGAGCGCAATCGCGTCGAGTTCTACGCGGACGTGCTTCCTGCGCTTACGCGCCTGCGCGCGAAGTATCGGCTGTTCGCGCTCAGCAACGGCAACGCCGATCTCGAGCGTTGCGGTATCGCAGATCTGTTCGACGGCCACGTCACCGCGGCGACCGCGGGCGCGGCCAAGCCCGACGCGCGGATATTTGCGCATCTGCTGCGCGCGGCGGGGGTGCCGCCCATCGAAGTGCTGCACGTAGGCGATGATCCCCTGGCTGACGTGGTCGGCGCGACGCAGGCCGGCATGCAGGCCGTATGGCTCAACCGGGACGCACGCACATGGCCGGCGCAGTTCGCGCCTCCGCCGCGCACCGTAACGACGCTTGCCGACATTTTCTAGCACCACCTTGATGCGTTTCCGGTTAGCAGCCTAAGCCTGCGATTGCTGATTACGGTATCAGCGAAAGAAACCGTGAACTAGGGTGTTTTTCTTACTTCACTTGCATGCTGCAGTGTCGATAGGATGGTGTCAGTTACAGAAGGACGCCAAGCATGCAAGCAATGTCTGCGGGATCTTTGGTAGCCGTGAGTTCGCTGCGGGAGTTTTTTCGTGATGCGTTTCACGCCGCGAGCGAGCACCAGCATCTGGACATCGACGAACAGGCCGAACAGTACGTCGTCAATCTTCTGACCATGTTCTCGCGCGCAGATGCGCTCTACGAGCGCACACCGGAGGGGCTTCGCATCAAACCCCTGGCGCACATGCTCGCCGAAGCGCTCGAGGCTCCCACCGCCATCGCCCGGCAGCGCAGCCTGCAGCGCCTCGGAGACGTCTCCTTGTTCGTGGCGGGCTTTTTCGCGCGCAGCTTCGCGCGCAAGCTGATCGATGTCGACTACCACATTGCGATGGGAGGCAACGCCTACAGTTCGCTCGCGGATACCATGCAGCGCTCCATGTCGGGCCGATGCGTCGCGGCCATCTACGCCCAGCTTGCGCAAAAGTTCCAGCGCCTCGTGGATGCGCTCAATGAGGTGAGCGAGATGTCCTACCGGCACACCGATGCCGACATCCTGCGGCTGTACGAAGTGTGGATGAAGACCGGCAGTCCCCGCGCGCACGGCCTGCTCCACAAACTCGGCGTGCAGCCGGTGAAGCAGGGCGGCTACCGGCGCGAGCATTAGGAGCTTAGCCAGTGAGCACGGTGCTGCGTGGCATGCAGTCGCTTCTGGGCCGTCTGTACGACGTGGAGGTCCAGTACGACGTGGACGACTTCCTGGTCACCGACCGCAGCGCCTTGGGCGGAATCACGCCGGATAACGACACCCGCGTTCTGGACGAGGCATTGCTCGTGGCAGAGACCGTCGACGGCGCCGGCGTGGCGCTGTATCTTGACCCTTGCCTCCTGCAGCGGCTCGAACGTGCGGATCCGCTCGGCGCGCTGACCGAAAATAATTTGGCCGACTATTGCACGGCGCTCGAAGGGGTCAGTCACTTCGTGTACACCACATGGCGTCTCGGCCGCGATGCGCCGGTCTCGCTGCTGGAGCTGGAGACCCAGGCCGAAGTGGACAAATATGCCGCGACGGTGTTTCTCGTCGCCCATCAGCAGGGCGGGACCTATCCGTCCCAGGTGCATCCGCGGCTGTTCGATCGGGTGAGCTTCGACGCACGGCTGGAACCGGCCCAATATCATCGCTATCGAACCGCGCACCGCTGCGCGGCTCAGTATTGCCGCCGGCTCGAGCGGCGCTTCGTGCAACGGGGCGAGGCGCGCATCGAGGCGCTGCTGCGGGAACTTCGAAAATTCTATCGGTTGGGAGCGGCGGCGAAGCTGCGGCACGCGCTCGCCTAGGTGAATTTAATACTCGGTGCTGACGCACCTCGCCCTTCGGGCCGCCGCGTTCGCGGCGTTCAATTCGGCCGGACGGCCGAATTAGTCCTTGTCCTGCTTGTTGCGGGTTGCCTGCTCGCGCAGCTTGATGAACTCGCCGAGCCGGCGGAGATCCTTCTTCTTGGCGGGCGGGCGGGCGGTCTTGGCCAGGAGGCCGCTGTCGTAGGGGCTGTAACCCTGAACGACGCCCTTGGGGTTGGGCTTGACGATGTGGTTTGACGGGGAAACGATTGGCGCGTCGTCGGCCAGTGCCAGGGTCTCGTTTTCCAATTTTTTGAGCCGCGATGTCGATATGTCGGTGGCAAACGAACCGGTAGTCACCGCCCATTCCCAAACGGCATTGCCGCGCTCGTCGAATTTGACGCGACCGGTGTTGTTCCGCGCGAGCCCAACCGTCTCGGTGGCGGAGGCCTTGCGGTTTCCCGGCTTGAGTTTTGAGTTCTCGTCGCTCACAGCACCGTTTTAGGTCATGGAGAAGTTAAGTCAACCCTCAAACCGCCAAAGTATGTGCGGCGTCACAGTTGCAGGTGATATTGCGCACGCACCAGCGCCATGGCCGTTTTCCCGTCGTTCCACTCGCCGCGCAGCACCCGTCCCAGCGCCTCGCCGAGGGGCAGCCATTCGAGTCCCAATTCCTCGTCGACATCCGGTGTCGCCACGCCTACTTCAAGTTCGCGCGCAAGATACAAATGGATCACTTCAGTGAAGATGCCGGGCGCCGGAAGGTACAGTCCCAGCGGCGTCCAACTGCGTGCCGTCACGCCCGTTTCCTCGGCGAGTTCGCGTACGGCGCACGCCAGCGGCGCCTCCCCCTTGTCGAGTTTGCCGGCCGGAATCTCCCACAGGAAATCCTCGATGCCATGCCGGTACTGGCGGACGAAACACACGCGATCCGAGCCGTCCACCGCGACCACGGCGGCCGCACCCGGATGGCGCACCAAGTCCAACTCGTGTTCGCGGCCGTTCGAATACCGCAGCACCTCGGTGGAGACCTCGATAATGCGCCCGCGATACAGCGACCTGCTCGAAATTGGCGTTGGTTTAAACATATAAGTTCGTCCTGAGTACCCTGATCCATCTCATGATAATCCGCCGCATGTGACCTGGCTCCTCGCGTGCGCCGCATCGGATGCGCGATGCTGGGGGAGTCCGTGGGCGTTTTATGTCAATATCTGGATATACGTACAGGCGAACGAGTATAGTTTTTCTATGATGAAGGCGAAAACCACCAGCGCATTCGACGCATTGAACCCGTCACAGCGGCGGGCCGCCACCTTCGGCGCGGCGGCACCGCAGGGCAAGGGAGTCGATGCCGGCCCGTTGCTCATTCTGGCAGGCGCCGGCACCGGAAAGACCAACACGCTTGCGCACCGCGCCGCACACCTGGTGTTGAACGGCGTCGATCCGGCGCGCATTCTCATGCTCACGTTCACGCGGCGAGCGGCGCAGGAAATGATTCGGCGCGCGCAGAAGATCGTGGCGGAGGCGATGGAACAGCGCGGCAAGGCGGGAGACCGAAGCGTCGCCTCGCGGCTGCTGTGGTCGGGCACTTTTCATTCCGTCGGCAGCCGCATTCTGCGGCTGTACGCGAAACACCTGGGTTTGAACCCGAACTTCACGGTATTGGACCGTGGCGATTCCGCCGACCTCGTGGACGTCATCCGTCACGAGCTGGGTTTTTCGTCCAAGGATAAGCGCTTTCCCCGCAAGGATGCCTGTCTTGCGATCTACACCTACCGGGTCAACACGCGGCTGCCGCTCAAGCAGACGCTGGAGGAACAGTACCCTTGGTGCAAGGAATGGGAACAGGATCTGACGCGGATCTACCGCGAGTACGTCGGCCGCAAGCAAAAGAACAACGTACTCGACTTCGACGATCTGCTCTTGTACTGGCACGTCATGATGCAGACGCCGGCGCTCGCGCAAAGTCTGTCGAAGAACTTCGATCACGTGCTGGTCGACGAATACCAGGACACCAGCACGCTGCAGGGTGAAATCGTTTACGCGCTGAAACCCGACGGCAAGGGCGTAACCGTGGTCGGCGACGATGCTCAGGCCATCTACTCGTTCCGCGCGGCCGCGGTGGAGAACATCCTTGGGTTCACCGAACGCTACAGCCCCAAGGCTGACATGGTGGTGCTGTCCCAGAACTACCGCTCGTCGCAGCAGATCCTGGATTGCGCGAATGCCCTCATGTCGGAGGGATCACGGCAGCACCGCAAGACCCTGATGGGCTTGCGGCAGTCGACTCAGAAGCCGGTGTACATCACGGTCGACGATGCGGTGGGACAGGCCGAATACATCGTGACCAAGATCCTGGCGACGCGTGAAGTGGGCGGTTCATTGAAGCGCCACGCCATTCTATTCCGCAGCTCGCATCACAGCGACGTGCTCGAGGTCGAACTGGCCAGGCGCAATGTTCCATTCGTTAAGTACGGCGGCCTCAAGTTTCTGGAAGCGGCGCACATCAAGGACATGCTGTCCATCCTTCGATGGGCCGACAACCCGCGAAACTCGGTGGCGGGCTTCCGCGTGTTGAAGCTGGTGGCGGGGATCGGGCCCGCGACCGCCACACAGGCCCTGGAGCACTTCGAAGGCAAGGCACACAATTTCAAGAGTCTTCCGTACTTCGAAGTGCCCCAGACCGCGAAAATGGATTGGAAACGATTTTGCGCGTTTATCGAGAAGATCACGGACCCGGCGGTCCCGTGGCAGGGCCAGGTCGGGATGGTGCGCGACTGGTACAAGCCGCAGCTGGAACGCATATACGACGCCGCCTTCAGCCGCACCGGCGATCTCGAACAGCTGGAGCAGCTGGCGGTGCAATACCCCAGCCGGGAGCGCTTTCTCACCGAGCTCACCTTGGACCCGCCCTCCGTTACGAGCGATCAGTCGGGCATGGCATCCAAGGACGAGGACTACGTGATTCTGTCGACCATTCATTCGGCGAAAGGACAGGAATGGGATAACGTCTACGTGCTCAACGTGGCGGACGGCAATTTCCCGTCGGAATTCTCCACCGGCAAGCCGGAAATGGTGGAGGAGGAGCGGCGGCTGCTGTACGTGGCGATGACCCGCGCGCGCAACGAACTCCATCTATGCGCCCCGCTCAAATACTCGGTGACGCAACAGGCCAAGGACGGCGATGGCCACGTCTACGGAGCGAAGAGCCGCTTCATGACCGATAAAGTCCTGGGATATTTCGACCAAACCTCATTCCGCAGCCAACGCGGTGTCGAAAGCCTGCGCGACGTGGACGCGGCCACCGTGGATGTGGCCGCCCAGCTCAAAGAAATGTGGTGAACGGACCCTGGGAGCCTGTCTCAGGCTCCAGCCCCCGGTCTCCCGTTTCGATCGGCAACGACTACCAGCGTCGCGGACCGCCGCCACCCCCCCCGCCGCCGCCGCCGCCTCCCCCTGAAGGCTTCGACCGCGGGGCTCGCTCCTGGGCCTCGTTGACGCGCAGCGGTCTGCCGCCCATTTGAAAGCCGTTGGTTTGCTGGATCGCGTTTTGCGCCTCGCCGGCACCCATATCGACGAATGCAAAGCCGCGTGGGCGACCGGTTTCCCGGTCATTGATGAGCTTGACTGAATCGACTTTGCCGTAGCGCTCGAACAGGCTGCGCACTTCGTCTTCCGTAGCGGTGAATGGCAGGTTGCCAACGTAGATCGTCGTCATTCAACTAGTCTCACTGACAGTGCGCGCTTAAGTTCGGGAGCCGATCGCGCGCGGTTTCAACACGCAGACCGACCCGCAAAACGCTTCGCATCGCGGCCTGTACCTCTCGACAGTGCGATGCTACGCCAGGGGATTATTGTTGGCAAACGCCCGCGAATACAGGCTTATACCACCTCGAGGTAGGCGTAACCGTTCAGTTCGTTTTCGTAAAACCGCTTCACCGCCTGCGCCTCGCCCAAGGTCATCCGTCCTTCCTGCACGGCCCGTTCACAATCCCGCGCGATCCCCGGATACAGTTCGTCGGTGTCGTACTCCATGTACTCGAGCACCTTGTTCGCGGTATCGCCCTTGACGATTTCCTCAATCCACCAGCCGCCCCCGTCCTGCAGCCGAATGTGGACGACGTGGGTGTCGCCGAACAGGTTGTGCAAGTCGCCCAGGGTCTCTTGGTACGCGCCCACCAGGAATGCAGCCAGGTAGTAGGGTTCGCCCGGCGTCAGTTCATGCACCTCGAGGGTGCGTTTCGTGACCCGCGGGTGCACGAAACGGTCGATTTTCCCATCCGAGTCGCAGGTGATGTCGGCGAGCACGGCATTTCGGCTCGGTTTTTCAGTCAAGCGCTGAATGGGCATGATGGGAAACAGCTGACCGATGGCCCAGCTGTCCGGCAGCGATTGGAACACCGAAAAGTTGCAGAAGTAGATGTCGCTCAGCATCTCCTCCAGGTCCTCCAGCTCCTCCGGCACCCGGTCGAGCTTGCGGCAATAGTCGCGAATCTTGGTGCAGGTGGCCCAGTACAGCTTCTCCGCCAGGCCGCGGAACTCCAGGCTCAAGTAGCCAAGGTTGAACATCTGCAGCGCCTGTTCCCGCGCCTGCAGCGCATCGTGATAACACTCGACCAGGCGGCGCTCGTTGACCGATCGATAGCTGTCGAACAAATCGCGCACCGGCTGCGGCAGATCCTCCCCGCCGTGGTAGTCCTCCTCCGGCCGGCCGGACACCTGGAATTGATCGAGCTTGGAGGATCCCAGGGTGTCGAAAACCAGCAGACTGTGATGAGCCGCGATGGCGCGCCCCGATTCGCTGACGATCATCGGATGCGGCACATCGCGCGCGTCGCAGACGCTCTTGATGCGATAGACGACGTCGCTGGCATATTCGTTCAGCGTGTAGTTCATCGATGACTCATAGTTGGTGCCGCTGCCGTCGTAATCGACGCCGAGACCGCCGCCGATGTCGATGTATTGAAGCCCGGCGCCCATGATCTTGAGCTCGGCGTACACATGGGCGAGTTCATTGATGGCATCCTTGACGCGCCGGATGTCCTGCAGCTGGCTGCCAGGGTGGCAATGCACGAGCTGCAGGCAATCCAACATATTGCGTTCCTTCAGGAGCGCATACAGGTCGAGAATTTCGCTGATGAAGAGGCCGAACTTCGACTTCTCGCCGGCGGACTCCCGCCATCGGCCGGCGCCCTCGCTGGCGAGCTTCACGCGCACGCCGATCTTCGGCCGGACCGCATAGCGCTCGGCGTGCTTGAGGATGAGATGGATCTCTTCGTAGTTTTCCACCACCGGAATGATGGTACGCCCGAGTTTGGTGGCGAGGATCACCGCCTCGATGTAGCTATCGTCCTTGAAGCCGTTGCATACCACGATGCGGTCGGGCGCGTTCTCGGTGATGGACATCACCGCCAGCAGCTCGGGCTTCGAGCCCACTTCGAGCCCGAAGCCGAATTCCTTTCCGTACCGGTAGACTTCTTCGACCACCAGCCGCTGCTGGTTGACCTTGATCGGAAACACCGCGGCATAGCGGTTCTTGTAGCCGTTCTCGGCGATCGCCGTGCCGAAGGCATCTGCGATGTGACGCAGGCGGTGCGCCAAGATGTCGGAGAAGCGAATGACCACGGGCGTGTGCAGGTCGCGAGCCTTCAGTCCCTGGACCACTTCGTACAGATCGATCTCGCGGGCGGCATCCATGCTCGGCCTCACGACCACGTGACCTTCGCCGTTGATCGAAAAGTAGCCCTTGCCCCAGGCCTCGACCTGGTACAAATCCAATGACTCGTCGATCTTCCAGGCGTGATTGACCGGAAGAACTTTTGGGGGTGTGTTCATGAGCCGCGCACCATAACAAATTGGGGCTGCATGTAAATGACGGCGCTCGTAATTTCCGTTGGCGGAGCGCTAGGCCCCGCGCGCCACCGGCCGTTCGGGATCGCGTATCCACTCGCTCCAGGAGCCCGCGTAGAGCTTGCCGCCCGGCAGTCCGGCCGATGCCATCGCGAGGATGTTGTGGCAGGCCGTGACGCCGGAGCCGCACATCAGGATCGCATCCGCCGGTTCAGTGCCCCGGAGACGGTCGAGCCAGCGCCGGCGCAACTCGGCGGCGGGCAAGAAGCGTCCGTCCTCGCCCAAGTTGCCGGTGAACGGATGGTTGACGGCTCCCGGAATGTGTCCGGCAACCGGATCCAAGGGTTCGACGGCTCCCGCGAACCTTTCCGCCGCCCGTGCATCCACCAACAACCGCCGCGGATCCTCGAGCGCCCGCAGCACGTCGGTGGCGGTGAGCACGGTCTCCGGCCGCAGGCGTACTGTGAAAGCCGGCTGCGCGCCGCCGTGCGCGGGTTTGGGTTCCCCGGTCTCGACCGGTGCGCCGGCCGCCGCTCCGCCGGCCGCGACCCACGCCTTGAAGCCGCCGTCGAGCACGGCGACGGGAGCTTTCCCAAGCCAACCGAGCAGCCACCACGCGCGCGCGGCAAACGAGCCGTTCGCTTCATCGTAGGCGATCACCTGCGTTTCCCCGCGGATGCCGGCGGCAGCGAAATATGCGGCGAGCGCATCCGGGGCGGGCAGAGGATGCCGGCCGCTGGTCGAGGTCACCGGCGACGATAAATCCTGGTTGAGATCCACATAATGCGCACCGGGGATGTGCCCTTCCGCATACGCCCGCCGGCCGGCGCCGGGGTCGTTCAAGTCGAATCGGCAATCGAGCAGCACCACGGGGCCCGCCAGGCCAGCCAGGGAATCCACATCGATGAGGGTGGTGAAAGGCACCGTTCGAGCTTATCGCTGGAACCGCATCCGTTACAATCGCCTAATGGCACTTACTTTTTACTGGGGCAGCGGCAGTCCGTACTCGTGGCGCGTCCATCTGGCGCTGGAGCACAAGCAGCTCGCCTACGAGGCGCACCAGCTGCACTTCGACAAGCAAGAACATCAGTCGCCGCAGATGTTGAAGATGAATCCTCGCGGCCGCCTGCCGGTGTTGAAAGACGGCGATTACGTGATCTTCGAATCGGTCGCGATTCTTTATTACCTGGATTTGAAGTACCCGCAGAAGCCGATATTTGGGCTGAATCCCGAAGAGGCCGGCGTCATCATGCGCGTGATCTGCGAGTTCCAGGCCTATGCGGAGCCGGCGGTGGCGAAAATCGTGGAGGCCATTTTCGCCGGCAAAGTCGCCGAGGACATCGATGGGCTCACCGACGCCATGCATGTGGTGGCGCGCGAAGCGCGCACCATCGAAGGCCGCCTGAGCAGGGAACAGTGGATCGTCGGGGCGAACTATTCCGCCCTCGACATGGTGATCTTTCCGTGGCTCCAGGTGCTGCGGCGTGCGTTGGACCGCGGCGCGGCGGCGGAACTGGGCGCGCGCTTCCTTCCCATGGACCGCAACTATCCCGCCCTGGCGCGCTGGATCGACCGCATCGAATCTCTTCCGGGCTACGCGCGGACCTATCCGCCTCATTGGCGCTATCCGTAACGGCGGCTCACGCTTGCCGGACATTTTTCATCACGCATAGGAAAATCAAATTGGGAAAAAAATCATGAGCAACCACGAAGTGCATGTGAATTTCGGCGGCAGGATCGTCTTTGTAGGTTTCGGCAGCATCGGACAGGGTGTCTTGCCGTTGATCTTGCGTCACATCGGCACTTCGGCGGATCGCATCACCATCGTGAGCGCCGAAGATGCCGGACGGGCGGAAGCCCAGCATTTCGGCGTCAACTTCGTCAAGATTGCTCTGACGCGTGACAACTATCGAGGCACGCTCGCGCCCCTGGTGTCGGCGGGAGATTTCCTGCTGAACCTATCGGTCGATGTCTCGAGTGTTGCGCTGGTCGAATTGGCCCGTGAGCGCGGCGCGTTGTACCTCGATACCTGCATCGAGCCCTGGGCCGGCGGGTATACCGACCCGAATGCCACGGTCGAGTCGCGCAGCAACTATGCCATGCGCCTGAACGCCTTGAAGCTGCGCAACCGCGTGAAGGACGCGCCGACCGCCGTGCTGACCCACGGCGCCAACCCGGGACTGGTGTCGCACTTGGTGAAGCAAGCCCTGCTCAACATCGCCAAGGACACCAACGTCGATGCCGGCACGCCCACGGTTCGCGAGGAGTGGGCCAAGCTCGCTCGAACTCTCGGCATCAAAGTCATTCATGTCGCGGAGCGCGACACGCAGGTGGCCAACACCCCCAAGGAGCCGAACGAGTTCGTCAATACCTGGTCGGTGGATGGTTTCGTCAGCGAGGGGGCACAGCCGGCCGAACTGGGTTGGGGCACGCATGAGAAGCATTTTCCCGCGGACGGCGGCCGCCACGAGGCAGGGTCGCGCTGCGCCATCTAT
>JAXDQI010000266.1:0-6347 GCA_034667965.1 Gammaproteobacteria bacterium | reverse complement strand
CGTTCGTTACGTCGGGTGATGCGCCGTGTTGCGACCGTGGACACGCAATATAATACAAATTACGTAAATAAACATGCATAATACAGCATGGAGACTGCGGTTATTTAATGGTAGATGTATTATAGTGCACAACATGAACTTCCCTGACTTGACGATGGTAGGTGCGCTCTTTCCATGCTGAGCATCAACGACAAACCGGTAGTCGCGGCCGAATCGCCGTCATTGACCGACCAAGCTTTTTTACGGGGCGTCGGTAGCCGAGCTCGCGTACTGAGAGAGCGGCGGGGCATGACGCGCAAGGCGCTGGCCCGAGAAGCCGATGTGTCGGAGCGCTACCTGGCTCAGCTCGAAGCCGGCGAAGGCAACATGTCCATTGTGTTGTTGCGAAGAGTGGCGGCAGCGCTGGGCAGTCGGTTGATCGAGATGCTGGAGCCCGATGAGATGGGCAGCGTCGAGCGCCGGATGATCACGCGTTTATTGAATTCCGTGCCGCCCCATCGCCTCGAGGATCTGACGTTTCGCTTGATGCGCGAGTTCGGAAAAGAGGAGGCCATCCGTCGAGGCCGCATCGCACTCGTGGGATTGCGCGGCGCCGGCAAAAGTACTCTCGGCCAAAAACTCGCCGCTGAGCGCGGCTGGCGCTACGTTGAACTCGACAAGGAAATCGAGCTCGAGAGTGGAATGTCGTTGCCGGAGCTATTTTCATTGTATGGGCAGTCCGGCTTTCGACGCTTCGAGCGCCGTACCTTGGAACGGCTGATCGAAGCGAACTCACAGATGGTGTTGGCGGTGGGCGGCGGCGTCGTGGCCGAAGACGAAACCTACGGATTTTTGCTCGGTAAATGCTTTACCGTTTGGCTGAAAGCCAGTCCGGAGGAGCACATGTCGCGGGTCATTGCTCAAGGCGACCTGAGGCCGATGGCGGGCAACGCCGAAGCGATGGATGACCTGAAGCGCATTTTGACCGCCCGCGAGCCGCTGTATCGCAAGGCCGACGCGGTCGTCGACACGTCCGGTCAAACGGTGGAAGCGAGTTTGAGAAATTTGCGCGAGTCGGTGACGGCCTAAGTGTGGGCCAATTTCTGATCTGGGGGATTGTGTGGAATCAAATCTGGCAACCAAAGCAGCCAACGAGTCGCCCGCCGGGGTCGACTATCAGACCGAACCTTCCCGCTATCAACACTGGACGCTGGGATTTGACGGTCCGGTAGCGACGTTGATGCTGGATATCCGCGAAGACGGCGGCATTCGCCCCGGCTACAAGCTCAAATTGAATTCCTACGACCTGGGTGTCGACATCGAATTGTACGATGCTTTGCAGCGCATTCGTTTCGAGCATCCGGAAGTGCGCAGCGTCGTCGTCACCAGCGGAAAGGAGCGAATATTTTGCTCGGGCGCCAATATTTTCATGTTGGGGATTTCCAGTCACGCCTGGAAGGTCAATTTCTGCAAATTTACCAACGAGACGCGCAACGGCATCGAAGACTCGAGCCGCTACTCGGGGTTGAAGTTCCTCGCAGCCTGCAACGGCACCACCGCCGGCGGCGGATATGAACTCGCGCTCGCCTGCGATGAGATCACTCTGATCGACGATCGGTCCTCTGCAGTGAGTTTGCCTGAAGTGCCGCTGCTGGGCGTACTACCGGGAACCGGCGGCCTGACCCGGATCACCGATAAGCGCAGGGTCCGGCACGATCTCGCGGATATTTTTTGCACGACCAGCGAGGGGATTCGCGGAGCGCGGGCCAAGGAATGGCGGCTGGTCGATGATGTGGTCAAGCCGCAGCAATTCTCCGAACACGTGAAGCGCCGCGCCCTGGAACTCGCCGCCATGAGTGATCGGCCGGAGGGTGCGGTCGGCGTAACGTTGACGCCGCTCGAGCGCACGATCGACGAGGCGGGTTATCACTTCGAATATGTCGACGTGCAATTACGACCCGCGGAACGGCAGGCCGTCGTCACCGTGCGGTCGCCCCAGTCGCGTCAGGCATCCGACATCGAGGGGATCATGGCGTTGGGGGCCAAGTGGTGGCCGTTGCAGATGGCTCGCGAGCTCGATGACGCTGTCCTCATGTTGCGCTCCAATCATCTGGAGCTTGGCACGTGGGTGCTCAAAACGGTGGGCGACACCGAATGGGTTCTGGCGGCCGACGAGGCGCTGCACGCCCATGCGCAACATTGGTTCGTTCGGGAGACCATCGGCATGTTGCGTCGTACTCTTGCGCGCCTCGATGTGAGCTCGCGCACGCTGATTGCGCTGATCGAGCCCGGCTCTTGTTTTGCCGGGACATTGGTGGAACTCGCGATGGCGGCCGACAGAACCTACATGTTGGCGCTGCCGGACGCTCCGGACGAGGCTCCGAAAATGTCGCTGTCGGCGCAGAATTTCGGGATCTATCCGCGCGTCGATGGGCTTTCGCGAATCGAGTCGCGCTTCTATCGAGAGGCCGCACCGATATCGGCTGTGCGGACCACGATCGGCCGGAAGCTCGACGCCGATCAGGCGTTGGCCCTCGGCTTGGTTACCGCGGCGCTGGATCACATTGATTGGGGCGATGAGATACGTCTCGTCCTCGAGGAACGCGCCAGCATGTCGCCGGACGCGCTCAGCGGCATGGAGGCCAATCTGCGGTTCGGTGTGTGCGAAACCATGGAGACGCGGGTCTTTGCGCGGCTTTCCGCATGGCAGAACTGGATCTTCATTCGTCCCAATGCGGTCGGCGAGAGCGGTGCGCTCAAAGTATTCGGGACCGGCAATACGGCGAAGTTCAATTGGGATCGAATTTGAGCTAGGAATCCACATGAGCATCAATTACAGCGAAAAAATTCCGAATAACGTCGATTTGACCGGCGATAAGACGCTGCAGCGAGCGCTGGAACAGTGGCAGCCCAATTTCATCAACTGGTGGAAGGACATGGGGCCGGAAGGGTCGCTGAACTTTGACGTTTACTTGCGCACAGCGGTCAGCGTCGATCCGCAGGGCTGGGCACAGTTCGGGCATGTCAAGATGCCGGACTATCGTTGGGGTATATTTCTCAATCCAAAGGAGAACGGGCGCAAGATCCATTTCGGCGACAGTTTGGGCAGCGATGTCTGGCAGGACGTCCCCGGCGAACACCGCGCCAATCTGCGCCGCATCCTCGTGACCCAAGGCGACACTGAACCCGCGTCGGTGGAGCAGCAGCGCCACCTGGGATTGACGGCGCCGTCATTGTACGACCTGCGCAACTTGTTTCAGATCAACGTCGAGGAGGGCCGGCACCTGTGGGCCATGGTTTACCTGTTGCACCGTTACTTCGGCAGAGACGGCCGCGAAGAGGCCGAGGCCCTGCTCGGGCGACGGAGCGGGGATCTGGACAATCCGCGCATCCTCGGTGCCTTCAACGAGCGCACGCCCGATTGGCTGTCCCTGTTCATGTTTACGTATTTCACGGACCGCGACGGGAAGTTCCAATTGAGCGCCCTGGCCGAGAGCAGTTTCGATCCGCTGGCGCGCACGACGAAATTCATGTTGACGGAAGAGGCGCATCACATGTTCGTCGGCGAGAGCGGCGTGTCGCGGGTGGTTCAGCGGACCTGTGAAGTGATGAATCAATTGAAGACGGACGATCCGCAAAGGCTGCGTTCGGCGGGTGTGATCGATTTGCCGACGATTCAGCGATATCTGAATTTCCACTACAGCGTGACGATCGATCTGTTCGGCGCGGATCAGTCCAGCAATGCGGCGATCTTCTATAGTTCGGGGCTCAAGGGCCGGTTTGAAGAAGGCAAGCGGCCGGACGACCATGTCCTCAAAGGCCAAACGTACAAGGTGCTCGAGGTGCAGGGCGATCAGTTGGTCGAGAAGGACGCACCCATGCTCAATGCGTTGAATGAGGTCTTGCGCGACGACTACATCAGGGATTCCGTCGCCGGAATCCAGCGATGGAACCGAGTCATCGAGAAAGCGGGACTTCCGCAGCGCCTGAACGTGCCGCACAAGGCGTTCCATCGGCAGATCGGCGCGCTTGCCGGTGTGCGGGTGTCGCCGGACGGACGCGTGGTGGGCAAGGACGAGTGGTTGGCGGGACAGAATGAATGGCTGGCGACGCCGGAAGATCGCGCGTTCGTCGCCTCGCTCATGGGCCGCGTGACCGAACCCGGCAGGTTCGCCAATTGGATCGCTCCGCCGGCGGTAAGCATCAACCGCCAGCCCGCCGACTTCGAGTACGTTAGGTTCAACTAGGGAAGAGCCGTACGTGTCCGCAGCGCCCTCCGACCAGTTTGCGCGTCAGCATGTGATCGACCCGGAGATCTGCATACGCTGCAATACCTGTGAGGCGACTTGCCCTATCAAGGCGATTACGCACGATTCGCGCAACTACGTCGTGGATTTCAATGTGTGCAACGGCTGCGGCGCCTGTGTCCCGCCCTGTCCCACCGGAGCCATCGACAATTGGCGCGATGTGTCACGCAGGGCACCGTTTACGCTCGAGGATCAGCTCAGTTGGGACACGCTGCCGGCCGCCCAGCCGATAGCGGCGTTCGAGCCGGGAGACATCCCGATAGAGGTACGCGAGCTCACGCGACTCGCTTCCGCCGGGCAGGGGGGAGCGGCTCGGGCTCCGCATTCTGCGGCGGAGCCGTGCCTGAATCTCTATACACCGGCAAAGCCGGCGGTGGCAATCGTGGCGGGAAACCTCAAATTGACGGCCACAGATTCTTCCGCCGATGTGCGCCACATCGTACTCGATTTTGGCGGCGCGTCTTTTCCGGTGTTGGAGGGCCAGACCGTCGGCATTTTGCCGCCGGGTCAGGATGCCGAGGGCAAGGCTCACTACGTGCGGTTGTATTCGGTCGCCAGTCCTCGTGATGGGGAGCGTTCGGGACACAACAATCTGGCGTTGACCATCAAGCGTGTAACGCAGGACCATACCGGCAAGGCGGTCGCCGGCTTCGGCTCGAACTATATGTGTGACTTACAGGTGGGTGATGAGGTCCGGGTTGTGGGACCTTATGGCGCCAGCTTTCTCATGCCGAATCACCCCGGTTCCTCCATCCTGATGATATGCACCGGAACCGGGTCTGCGCCCATGCGTGCCATGACCGAATACCGGCGTCGGCGCAATGAGGAGGCGGGCGGCGGTGAGTTGATGCTTTTCTTCGGCGCGCGGGCACCGGAAGAGCTGCCGTACTTCGGGCCGCTGATGAAGCTGCCGAAGGAGTTCATCGATATCAATTTGGCGTTCTCACGAGTCCCCAATCAGCCTAAACGGTATGTTCAGGATTTGATCCGTGCGCGAGGCGATGCGGTCTTGCGCTTATTGCGGGACGATGACTGCTTCATTTACATCTGCGGCCTCAAGGCCATGGAGCAGGGCATCTTGGAGGCGTTCAGCGACGTATGTCGCGAGCGCGACGCCGATTGGACTACGGTCAAAACCGAATTGCTGACCAAACACCGGCTGCACATCGAAACGTACTGAACCCCATGAGTAACGTAGCGGGACCCGCCGTCATCCGCTGCTCTGGTCGAACTGTTCTCGCGATGTGAGGATTTCGTTCACGTGGGCGCGCGCCCACGAGCTGAGCGGTTCCACGGCTTTCCACAAGGTGCTGCCGAGCTTGGTCAACTCGTAATCCACGCGTTGCGGTGTGGTCGGGAAGACGGTCCGCGTCACCAGGCCGTCTCGCTCCAATCCACGCAGCGTGAATGTGAGCATTCTCTGTGAAATACCGCCGACCATCCGCTTGATCTCGTTAAACCGCTTCGGGCCATCGCCGAGCAAGACCACGATCAACACGGTCCACTTGTCGCCTACGAGCGCCAGAATGGAGCCGAGGTTGCGACAGTTTTCGGTGGAGGGATCGAGGAGCTGGATGGTCACTTCGGTGTGCTCAGGTATCAGGTCTGTGCCTTCTTGCGGACCATAGCACCGGTACCTATATTAGGCCAAGTCGTATTTTGATACCTTCTTTGGCAAAGGACAAATCGCATGACCGTCATTTCCGTCATCGTTGGAAGTACCCGCGAGGGCCGTTTCTCGGAGAAGCCCGCGAAGTGGATTTTACAACACTTGAAGAAGCGCGAGGATATCGACGCTCGGCTCCTCGATCTTCGCGACTTTCCCATGCCTTTCTTCGATCAGCCGGCAACGCCGGCCATGCCGGGTCGCGCGCCTTACAAGAACGAGGTGGTGCAGCGATGGACCGCAGCGATAGCGCAATCCGACGGCTTCGTCTTCGTCACCCCCGAGTACAATTACGGAACCTCCGCGGTGCTCAAGAACGCAATCGACTGGGTCTATCCCGAATGGAATCGCAAGGCGGTTGGCTTCGTGAGCTTTGGCTCAGCCATGGGCGCGCG
>JAXDQI010000265.1:0-6659 GCA_034667965.1 Gammaproteobacteria bacterium | reverse complement strand
ATTCGCCGGGAGTGATCACGGTGGGCACCCGCAGTGCCGGTAAATTGTTCGCCTTGAGCCATGCATCGCCAAATGCTCGACTGACCGCGATCCGGCTCTTCCAGCGTACCGGCAAAGACTTGGGCGTCAGAATGAGATGGTCAGGGATTTCCAGCTGTTTCAACTTCGCCACTCCAAACGCCGTGGTGGTCCCGCCGCTGCCGGCGACGAAGGCCTACGCGCCGCCGACCCCCGCCGAGATCGCCGCCGGTACGCGCTTCAACGACTACGTCCCGGTACCCCCGGCCACCTCGGTCGTGCCTCGGCAAGAACCCGGCATCCGCCGCGCCCGCGCGCTCCCCTATCGGCCGTTGGTGCGCGCCGTCACGAGCCACTCCGATCAGAGCCTCACGCTCACTTTCGGCAACCAGGGTCCCGTTGGACTCGCCTACCATGTGCGCCAAGCCGGCGGTTCCGCGGGTCCGTGGACGTATACGATCGCCCCGCATCACACGGCCAGCGACATCTGGGCCCTCGGCGCCCAGGGCGCGAGCAGCGTGTTTGATCTCTCGGTCTACGGGCCGAACGGCTTCTATCGCCGCTACCAAGGCTCGGTAGCGCATGACGCGGCGAACCTCGTCATCGATACCGAGCACGAAAGGCGTGGCGAAGCGCTGCGCGTAACATTTACCAACCGTGGAGCGAGCGAAGCCCGGGTGATCGTCACGGACGTCTACACCGGGAGGGCGACCGTCGAAACCATACCCGCCCGCGGCGCCTTCTCGAGGGAATGGGATCTGGCAGAAAACCACCGCTGGTATGATCTGATCGTCCAGGTAGCCGGGGACAGTACCTTCCGGCAGCAGTTGGCCGGCCATGTTGAGAACGGCGAGGACAGCTACACCGACCCCGCAATGGGCAATCCCGACTGACCCTGTTGTCCTGACTGACGCGTTCTCTCGGTCGTTCCCGCGCGCCGGCAACTGACGACGTTTCAGTGCGGCGAGCGCCGCCTGCGGTTCACGGATGCCGAAGTGATACGTCTCGCGCCGATCAGCGGCAAGACACCGTCGCTCTAGAAAACGAAGGCTGTACCCAAGAAGCGCTAGGGCGCGCCATACCAGCGTATAGTTGCCCCATGACTACGATGCCGTCCCCCTAGCGCATTCGCGGGCGAACGCCCCATTTGACGGACCTTCTTGGAGTGCCAAGCTTGGTCGGATCCTACAACTACTGGCTGGTGCTGCTGTCGATCGTGGTTGCGATCACTGCATCCTATGTTGCCCTCGATTTGACATCGAGAGTGGTTGCCTCCCACGGGCGCAGGTCCGAACCCCTCTGGTTGTTCGGCGGAGCCGCCGCCATGGGGTCTGGCATCTGGTCGATGCATTTCATCGGCATGCTCTCGTTTCGCATGCCAATGACGGTGTCGTATCACGTGCCGATCACGGGCCTGTCCCTTCTGATCGCGGTAGCAGCGTCCGGGTTCGCCCTGTACGTCACGAGCCGCGGCACCTTGAGCCTAGGCAGGCTCCTCTCCGGTAGTTCGCTATTGGGGTTCGCCATCGCTGCAATGCACTATACCGGCATGGCGGCCATGCGTGTGTTCCCACCCGTCCACTACGATGTTGGTTTAATTGCGCTGTCGGGCGTTATCGCCATCGGAACGTCGGTCGTCGCACTGTGGAGCGCATTCAACCTCCGCCTGGAGACGATTTTCACAGCCTCCTGGAAGAAGGCGGGCAGCGCCGCCATTATGGGAGGGGGCATTTGCTTGATGCACTACACGGGCATGGCCGCCGCCATGTTCACATCGGACAGCATCTCCACTGCCGCTCCCCAGACCATCAATCATGCTGGTCTGGCGGTCATCCTCGGCGGCTTCACCCTGGCATTCCTCATGGGAACGTTGCTGGTGTCGGCACTGGATGCGTATTACGCGCAACAGTCCGCGGAAAATGCTCAGCGCCTGCACGCTTTGAACCGCGAACTCGAGACTCGCAGCGCCGAGCTTTCCCGGAGCAATGCGCTGTTACAGCAAGAAGTGCAGATTCGGACACAGGCCGAAGAGGCACTGCGCAAGGCGAGGGACGAGCTCGAAACGAGGGTGATCGATCGCACGCAGGCGCTGCGCGCCAGCGAGCAGCAATTGCGGCGGCTGTTCGAAGAACGAGAGGATCTGTCCCGCGATCTTCACGACAATATCGTGCAATCAATCTACGGGGCCGGTCTGAGTCTAGAGCAGATCGCGCGGCTGATTCGAGAGGATCCGACCCAGGCCGCCGCGGACGTGGCGGTGGCCATCGGAGAACTGAACGGCGTTATCCGCGACATACGCCGCTATATCGACGGACCTGCCGAGCAGACCAGCGCGACGCCATTGCGGGATAGTTTGGCTAAACTGGTCGGAGTCTCCAGACCCGATTCGAGTTTGCGCTTCCTGCTGGAGGTGGACGCAGCCGCGGATGGTCAACTCACCCCGGAGGAGGCCGAGCAAGTGTTACAGATCGCCCGCGAGGCCATGAGCAATGCTCGCCGCCATTCCCACGCGAAGCACGGCACGGTCAGCCTGCGGCTGACCGATGACGGTGTGACGCTCGAAGTCACGGACGACGGCGACGGCTTCGATCCGGCCGCGCTGAAGCACGAAGGCAGTGGGCTTTACAACATGAAGGCGCGTGCGCAACAGATCCGCGCGCGGCTCGAGGTCCTTTCTTCGCCCGGAAGGGGTACGCGCGTCGTCTTGCACATCCCCAAAGTCCGGCGGTCCCTATGATCACACAAGGTTCCCGCTCGCTGAAGGTGCTGTTGGTCGACGATCACCACATCGTTCGCGAGGGGCTGCGCACGATCATTACCCGCGCCGGTATTGAGGTGGTCGGCGATGTCGGTACTGTGGCGGCGGCGATCGAGGAGGCTGCGCGACTCGAGCCGGACGTGGTGTTGATGGACGTACGCCTTCCCGACGGTAGCGGCGTCACTGCGTGTCGCGAGATTCGAGCCGCCAATCCGCAGATCAGAGTGTTGTTCCTGACCACTTTCAAGGACGACAGCGCGCTGCTCGCGACGGCCTTTGCCTCGGCCGGCGGCTACCTACTGAAAGAGATCGGCGCCGATCTTTTGATACAGGCGATCAGGGCTGTGGCAAGCGGACTGTCGGTGCTCGGTCCGAGCGTCGTGCAATCTGTCCTGGGGCACCCGCGCCCGATGGGAGCCGGAGCCGCCGGCGAGCATGGTCCCCTGGACGAACAGCTTTCGAGTCAGCAGCGGAGGGTGCTTGCACTGGTGGCGGACGGCAAGACCAACAAGGAAATTGCCGTCGAGCTAGGGCTTTCGCCAAAAACAGTCAAGAACTATCTCAGCACCGTCTTCGAGAAGCTCCAAGTCAGTCGCCGTTCCGAGGCGGTTGCGCGAGTTATTCGCGGTTCATAGGGCCATTTGGACCGGATGCCGGCCCTACCTCGCTGAGTGCGGACGGTCCAGCATCGTACCGTGAAACTGCCTCGTGCAAATGAACGCATGGTTCTTATTGTCGATGACGTTCAGGCCAACCTGGATTTTTTCGTAAGTCTGCTCGAATTCTCAGGCTATAGGACGGCTACCGCCCGGGACGCGAAAACCGCGCTGCGGCTCGCATTGCAAGTCCATCCGGACCTCATCCTGTCCGGCGTCTGCGTGCCTGAAGGCAGCGGCTACGACCTCATCATCGAAGTCAAGAGCGACCGCCGATTGTCGTCGATTCCCTTCATTTTCATTGCTTCGGCGGCAATGGACGGACGAAGCCGGCGACGCGGACTCGCGGTCGGCGGGGTGAACTTCCTGTTCCAGCCAATCGAGCCGCAGCAATTGCTAAAGGAGATTGAGGATTGTTGGGCGGCGAAGGACAAGCCCTAACCGTGGCTACGATTCTCATCGTTGACGATTACCCCGCCAATCGAAGTCTCCTGGTGACCCTGCTTGGTTACCAGAAGCATAGCCTGCTCGAAGCCAGCGATGGCGCCGAAGCGCTCATGCTGGTCAGGGCCCATCGCCCGGATCTCGTGATTACCGATATCCTGATGCCGACGATGGATGGCTATGAGTTCGTGCGCCAACTGCGCGCCGACCCGGTCATCGCAGCGACGGCCGTCGTATTCTTCACGGCGCACTACCACAAGAATGAGGCTGAATCTCTTGCCAGGAGTTGCGGTGTCGGCCACATTCTGATCAAGCCGTGCGGGCCCGGGCTCATTCTCCGGGTCGTAGAGGAGTTGCTGGGGACACGGCTGACCATATCAAGGCAATCGCCGCCGCAAGACTTCGCACAGCAGCATCTACGCGTCATTACCGACAAATTGTCCGAAACCGCCGATGCGCTCCGAATGTCGAATCATCGTCTGGCCGCTCTTGTCGGCATCAATTTGAATCTTGTCTCGGAACGCGACTACCGGCAGTTGTTGAATACCGTGTGTCCAGCAGCGCGTAACCTGCTTGGGGCAAAATATGCAGCGCTGGCCGCAAGACCCCGTGACGCCGACGGCGAGCTCCACTTCGTCACAAGCGGCATGGATGCCGCCACGGTTGCGCGATTGGGCCGGCCGGTCTTGTGTGAAGGCGTGGTGGGTAGCGCGTTTGTCGACCGCCAGTCGCGGCGCCTTACGAAACCGGACGAAACAGGATTGCCGCTGCACTATCCGGAAGTGCATTCGTTGTTGGTTGCTCCCATCGTCTCCCCTGCACATGCCCACGGCTGGATATGCCTTACGGACAAGATAGGGGCTGACGAATTCAGCGCAGAGGACGAACAGCTGCTCGGCATGCTGGCCGCCCAAGTAGGCCGCATCTATGAGAACGTACGTCTGCACAATGACGTGCGGACGTACGCAACGCGGCTCGAGGCGGAAATCGACCATCGCAACCGGGCTCAAGACGCCCTGATCGAAAGCGAAAAGCGATTCCGGGACGTGGCGGAAAACATTCGCGATGTGTTCTTTCTCATCGACGCCGATGTCAATCGATTTCTATACATCAGCCCGGCATATGCGGAGATTTGGGGCCGCAGCTGCGAAAGCGCGTATGGCGATCCTGAATCGTGGAGGGACGCCATCCATCTTGAGGATCGTGCGTCAACCGACGAGAACTTCAAGACAGCAGTTTCGGGAGGGAAGTTCGATTACGAGTACCGGATCGTCCGCCCGGACGGTTCGATTCGCTGGATCGAGGCGCGGGTTTTCCCGATTCGCCGCGATGACGGCGGGATTGTTCGCATCGCGGGCATCGCGGCGGACATCACCGAGCGGATGGAGGCAGAACACAGGATCAGGCGCCTGAATCGTGTGTACGCCATGCTGAGCGGGATCAATACGCTGATCGTCCGAGTGCGCGACCGCGACGTGCTGTTTAAGGAGACGTGCCGAACTGCGGTCGAGGCGGGCGCATTCAAAATGGCGTGGATCGGCGTGATAGACCCGCAGACTCTGGATGGCAAGATTGTCGCGTGGCACGGCGGAGAAGAAGGCTACGTAGACCAGATCCGACTCACGGTGCGCGCGGGCACGCCCGACAGCGAGCGGCCGGCCTGCCGTGCGCTGCGGCAGTCGGAACCCGTCATTTGCAATGATATTGCGACGGACACCACGCTGGGCGAACTCCGGGATGAGCTTCTTCGACGGGGGCATCGGTCACTGGGTTGTTTTCCCCTGGTGACGGCAGGACGGCCAACGGCGGTGATCGCGCTGTTTGCAGGCGATTCCAATGCCTTCGACGCGGAGGAAAGGCGGCTTCTTTCGGAACTGTCCGGCGATATCTCATTCGCGCTGGATCACATCGAACGAGAAGAGAAACTCAACTACCTCGCCTACTACGATGTACTCACCGGACTCGCAAATCGATGCCTGTTTCTCGAGCGGGTTGCGCAGCACCTGCGCAACGCCGTCAGCGGCGGGCACAAGCTTGCCGTGGCTCTCGTCGATTTGGAGCGCTTCAAGAACATCAACCACAGCCTTGGCCGGCCGGCGGGCGACGCGCTGCTCAAGCAAGTGGCGGATTGGCTGACGCTCAACATCGGCGACCCTAACCTGTTGGCCCGGGTGGACGCAGACCATTTTGCCGTCGTGCTTCCGACGGTGGAGCATGCCGGCGAGTTGGCGCGGCTTATCGAGAAAACGACTGAAGCTCTTCTGCAGTATCCGTTCCGCCTAAATGACGCCGTGTTCCGCATCGCGGCCAAGACCGGAGTGGCGCTATTCCCGGACGACGGTGTCGATGCCGATATGCTGCTCAAGAACGCGGAGGCCGCCCTCAAAAAGGCCAAGGTGGCGGGCGATCGATACCTGTTCTACACACAGAAAATGACCGAAACCGCAGTCGGCAGGCTCAATCTGGAAAATCAGCTGCGCGAGGCGCTCGACAAGGAGGAATTTGTCCTCTACTACCAGCCCAAGGTAAACCTCGTAACCGGCAACCTCACCGGTGCCGAGGCCCTGATCCGGTGGAATGACCCGCGAACTGGCTTGGTCCCACCGGGCCATTTCATTCCGGTCATGGAGGAGACCGGACTGATCCATGAAGTTGGGCGTTGGGCGCTACGCAAAGCTGTCGAAGACTACCTGCGCTGGTGCGACGGCGGACTAGCCGCCGTGCGGATCGCGGTAAACGTGTCGCAGCTGCAATTGCGCAACCGCGGCTTCATCGCCGAGATC
>JAXDQI010000264.1:0-22195 GCA_034667965.1 Gammaproteobacteria bacterium | reverse complement strand
TGGTCATGCCCGGGGACAACATCAAGATTGTGGTGGAACTGATTGCCCCGATCGCGATGGAACAGGGGTTGCGATTCGCCATCCGCGAAGGCGGTAAAACCGTCGGTGCGGGCGTCGTCGCGAAGGTGATTGCGTAAATTTACAGGGCAGTAGCTCAATTGGCAGAGCGGCGGTCTCCAAAACCGCAGGTTGGGGGTTCGATTCCCTCCTGCCCTGCCATTTGAGCAGGCCTGTAGGTCAACAGCAGTAAAACATGGCAGAAGTTCAAACACCTCCGAGCGCATCGGCGAAGGACACCGCGCTCATGGCACTGTCCGTCCTCGTGCTTTTTGCCGGGATCGGCGCGTTTTATTGGTACGAGGACCAGGCGTTGGTCCTTCGGATTGCGATGGTCGTCGCGGGTTTGGCCGTCGGCGCAGGTCTTGTGTGGTTCAGCTGGTACGGTCGCGAATTCTGGCAATTCGCGCTCGCGTCGCGGATCGAGTTGCGCAAGGTGGTCTGGCCGTCGCGCGACGAGACGATCAAAACGACGTATGTCGTGTTCATTTTCGCCATTGTGATGGGCTTGTTTTTTTGGGGACTCGATTGGGTTCTCACCTGGCTGACCCGGTTGTTGACCGGTCAGTCTGCCTGACGAAGTCGGAGCGCTTATGTCCCTGCGATGGTATGTAGTTCACGCCTACTCGAATTTCGAGCACAAGGTGTCGGAATCGCTCAAGGAGCGCGTCAAGCGCGCGGGTCTGGAAGCCAAGTTCGGCGAAATATTGGTGCCGACCGAAGAGGTCGTGGAGATGCGCGACGGCCAGAAGCGCAAATCGGACCGCAAGTTCTTCCCAGGCTATGTGCTGGTGCAGATGGAGATGGATGAAGACACCTGGCACCTGGTCAAGGAAGTGCCCAAGGTTTTGGGTTTCATCGGCGGGACCAGCGACAAACCGGCGGCCATCACCGACAAGGAAGCCATGTCGATTCTGCGCCGCGTCGAAGAGGGCGTGGACAAGCCGAAGCCGAAGGTGTTGTTCGAACCCGGCGAAGTGGTGCGGGTGACGGACGGTCCGTTCAACGACTTCAATGGAGTCGTCGAGTCGGTGAATTACGAGAAGAACCGACTGCACGTGGCCGTGCAGATCCTGGGGCGCTCGACGCCCGTGGAATTGGATTTCTCGCAAGTCGAGAAAGGTTGATTTTCTAATGGACGGGGCGCATCGCCCCGTTGAAAGGTTGCGCGAAGCGCATCAACAAGGGGAGCTGTCCGTAAGGGAGGCGCTTGCACCCACAGGAGTTTAGACAATGGCAAAGAAGGTTACTGGCTATATCAAGCTGCAGATCCCTGCAGGCCAGGCGAACCCGAGTCCGCCCGTCGGCCCGGCGTTGGGCCAGCAGGGTGTGAATATCATGGAGTTCTGCAAGGCGTTCAACGCGCAGACCCAGGCGTTGGAAAAGGGGCTGCCGACGCCGGTCGTGATCACGGTGTACAGCGACCGCAGCTTCACCTTCATCATGAAGACGCCGCCGGCGTCGGTGTTGATCGCCAAGGCGCTCGGCATCCCGAAGGGCAGCGCCACGCCCAACACCGCCAAAGTGGGCAAGATTTCGCGCAAGCAGCTCGAAGATATCGCCAAGATGAAAATGCCCGATCTGACGGCCGGTGATCTGGATGCCGCCGTGCGCACCATTGCCGGCAGCGCGCGCAGCATGGGCGTCGACATAGAGGGAGGGCTCTAACATGGCGACCACAGTGAAAAGAATGAAGACGTGGAAAGAAAAGTTGCCGCCGGGCAAGTCGTACGCGATCGACGACGCTTTGAAACTGGTCAAGGAATTTGCGACCGCGAAGTTCAACGAATCCGTGGACGTGTCCGTCAATTTGGGCGTGGACGCCACCAAGTCGGACCAGCAGGTCCGCGGCTCCACCGTGATGCCCCACGGCACGGGAAAGACCGTGCGGGTGGCGGTATTCACGCAGGGTAAGAATGCCGATGCCGCCAAGGCCGCCGGCGCCGATATCGTGGGCTTCGAGGATTTGGCCGAAAAGGTCAAAGCCGGCCAGATCGATTTCGACGTGGTGATCGCGAGCCCCGATGCCATGCGCATCGTCGGTCAACTGGGCCAGATCTTGGGTCCGCGCGGATTGATGCCTAACCCCAAGGTGGGAACGGTCACTCCGAACGTGGCGGAGGCTGTGAAGAACGCCAAGTCCGGTCAGGTCCGATACCGAACCGACAAGGGGGGCATCGTGCATGCGCAGATCGGCCGCGCCAGTTTCGAACCGGCCGCACTGAAGGAAAACCTTCTGGCGCTGGTCGCTGATCTGCAGAAGATCAAGCCGGCCACGTCGAAGGGCGTCTATTTGAAGAAGCTGACCGTGTCCTCGACCATGGGTCCGGGCGTCGCGGTCGATCAGTCGAGTCTGGGCCTGGTGAAGGCTTAGGGCCGAGGCCGGTCGATTTATTTTGAATTGATGGAGGGCTGCGTGCGGCGCCGACGCCAGACGCAACCATCATCGAAGACCGCAGGCGGGCTAAGGGCTCTTAAATTTTGCCTGCGCAGATGGTGGGACCCGAATCAGGAACTTCCTGGTGAAGGTCGCACCGAGAGTACGACGGCGTACTCACAAGGGTGGGTCGGTGCGGTGGCGCGCTGACCTTGTGTGACGCTTCTTCCGGAGACCTAAATGGCGCTCAAGTTAGAAGAGAAGAAAGTCGTGGTGGCAGAAGTCAACGCGGTCGCGGCGAAAGCCTTGTCCGTGGTGGGCGCAGAGAACCGTGGCTTGACCGTGACGCAGATAACCGACCTACGCGCCAAGGCGCGCAAGGAAGGCGTCTATCTGCGTGTGGTCAAGAACACGCTCGCGCGCAAGGCTGTTGCAGGCACCGCTTTCGAGTGCATTTCTCCGGCGCTGAAAGGACCTATTGTCCTCGCATTCTCCAACGATGATCCGGGCGCTGCCGCGCGGATCGTCAGGGAGTTTTCGAAGGGCAATGACAAACTGGTGACGATGCTCGTGTCGTTGGGTGGGCAATTGCTCAAGCCCGATGCACTCGAGCGCGTGGCTTCATTGCCCACGCGCGCGCAAGCGATATCGCAACTGTTGGGTGTGCTGCAGGCGCCGATTTCGAAGTTCGTTGGTACGTTGGCGGCCCCCAACTCCAAGTTGGTACGGACGCTCGCTGCTGTTCTTGAAGCCAAGAAGAGCGGTGAAGCGCAGGCTGCGGCGAATTAATCCTGATTCGGGTCGAAAGACCTTTTAATGTTTTTTGGAGACAAAAATGGCTGTTACTAAAGACGAAATCCTCGATGCAATTTCCAAGATGTCCGTCATGGAAGTGGTCGAACTGATTTCCGACATGGAAAAGAAGTTCAACGTCACGGCGGCTGCTCCGGTAGCGGCGGCTGCGGCGGGCGGGGCTGCTGCCGCCGCTCCGGCTGCTGAAGCTCAGACCGAATTCACCGTGACGATGACCGAGTTCGGCGCCAACAAAGTGGGCGTCATCAAGGTCATCCGTGAAATCACGGGATTGGGCTTGAAGGAAGCGAAGGACCTGGTTGAAGGCGCTCCGTCGACCGTCAAGGAAGGCATTCCGAAGGCGGACGCCGAGACGATCAAGACGAAGCTCGAGGCTGCCGGCGCAAAGGCTGCTATCAAGTAGTGACCGCCGTTCGTAGCGCCGGGTTGACGGTTGCCGCTCCTGAAGCGGCAGCCGTCGCCTGCGCCTTTGATTTTGCTGTTGATGACGATTCTTGCCCGCGCAGCGGGCAACGATCAGGCGGGGTCGCGTTGCACACGTTCGCGACTCCGTTCAATTCGGCGCGTCAGCGCCTGGACATAGGGGTCGTCTCGACCTGGTTGAATTCGGCGCGTAGCGCCTAGGGGCATGCTCAATGGCTTATTCTTTCACTGAAAAGAAGCGCATTCGTAAGAACTTCGGTAAGCGTCCGAGCATCCTCGGCACGCCGTACTTGCTGGCGATCCAGTTGGATTCGTACCGGCGATTCCTGCAGGCGGACACCGCGGAATCCAAGCGCGACGAAATAGGCCTGCACGCGGCTTTCGACAGTGTGTTCCCGATTTCGAGCTACTCCGGCAACGCGACGCTCGAGTACGTGAGCTATCGCCTCGGCGAACCGGTGTTCGACGTGAAGGAATGCCAGCTGCGCGGGCTGACCTACGCTGCGCCGCTGCGCGTCAAGGTGCGGCTCGTGGTCCTCGATAAGGAGGCCAGCGGCGCCAAGAAGCCCGTCAAGGACGTACGCGAACAAGAAGTGTACCTGGGCGAACTGCCCCTCATGACCGACAACGGCACGTTCATCATCAACGGCACCGAGCGCGTCATCGTCTCGCAATTGCATCGCAGCCCGGGCGTGTTCTTCGATCACGACCGCGGCAAGACCCACTCGTCGGGCAAATTATTGTTCTCCGCTCGCATCATCCCCTATCGCGGCTCGTGGCTGGACTTCGAGTTCGATCCGAAGGACTGCGTGTTCGCGCGCATCGACCGCCGCCGCAAGCTGCCGGTCACGATCATCCTGCGGGCGCTCGGGTATACCGAAGAGCAGGTGCTCGATATTTTCTTCGAAAAGAACACCTTCTATCTGTCCAAGAAGGAGATCGAATTCGAGATCATCCCGCAGCGCCTGCGCGGCGAAACCGCGGCGTTCGAAATTCGCGTCGGCAAGAAGGTCGTCGTGGAAGAGGGCCGCCGCATCACGGCGCGTCACGTGCGCGAGCTCGAAGAGGCGCAGGTCAAGCGCCTGCCGGTCCCTACCGAATACGTGCAGGGCAAGGTTCTGGCGCACGACATCGTCAACACCGAGACCGGCGAGATCCTGGCGAAGGCCAACGAGATCCTGACCGTCCCGACGGTGGGCAAGCTCATCGAGAACGGCATCACCGAAATCCGCACGTTGTACGTCAACGATCTGGATCGGGGCCCGTATATCTCGGACACCCTGCGCATCGATCCGACCAAGACGCGACTCGAAGCGCTGGTCGAAATCTACCGCATGATGCGTCCCGGCGAGCCGCCGACCAAGGACGCGGCCGAGAACCTGTTTCAGAACCTGTTCTTCAACGGCGAGCGCTATGACCTGTCGCCGGTGGGCCGGATGAAGTTCAACCGGCGCGTGGGCCGCGAGGAAATCACGGGCTCGGGCGTTCTGAGCAAAGAAGACATCATCGAGGTCATGAAGACCTTGATCGACATCCGAAACGGCAACGGCCACGTGGACGACATCGACCATCTGGGCAACCGCCGCGTGCGCAGCGTCGGGGAAATGGCGGAGAACGCCTTCCGCATCGGACTGGTGCGTGTGGAGCGCGCCGTGAAGGAGCGGCTGACCATCGCCGAGAGCGAACCCATCATGCCGCAGGAAATGATCAATGCGAAGCCGGTGGCTGCAGCGGTCAAGGAATTCTTCGGTTCCTCGCAGCTGTCCCAGTTCATGGACCAGAACAATCCGCTTTCGGAAGTCACCCACAAGCGCCGGGTTTCGGCGTTGGGCCCGGGCGGCCTGACGCGCGAGCGCGCCGGATTCGAAGTGCGCGACGTGCATCCGACCCACTACGGCCGGGTGTGCCCCATCGAAACGCCGGAAGGTCCGAACATCGGCCTCATCAATTCGTTGGCCGTGTACGCGCGGACCAACGATTACGGGTTCCTGGAGACCCCGTACCGCCGGGTGTCGAACGGCGCGGTGACGGATCAGATCGATTATCTCTCGGCCATCGAAGAGGGTCAGTACGTGATCGCGCAGGCGAACGCCGCCCTCAACGACAAGGGCGAATTCACCGACGATCTGATTTCGTGCCGCACGCAGAACGAGTTCACCTTGTCCGCGCCGGACAAGATCGACTTCATGGACGTGAGCCCCAAGCAGATCGTCTCGGTGGCGGCTTCGCTGATTCCGTTCCTGGAACACGACGATGCGAACCGCGCGCTCATGGGCTCGAACATGCAGCGTCAGGCGGTGCCGACGTTGCGGTCGGAGACTCCGCTGGTCGGTACGGGCATGGAACGTGCCGTCGCCATCGACTCCGGCGTCACCGTGGTGGCACGGCGCGGCGGCAGCGTGGATTCCGTCGATGCGTCGCGCATCGTGGTACGGGTGAACGACGATGAGACCACCGCCGGCGAACCCGGCGTCGACATCTACTCGCTCACGAAGTACACGCGTTCGAACCAGAACACCTGCATCAACCAGCGTCCGCTGGTACGTTCCGGCGATGCCATCAAACGCGGCGACGTCCTTGCCGACGGTCCGTCGACGGATCTGGGCGAGCTCGCGCTGGGCCAGAATTTGCTGGTCGCCTTCATGCCGTGGAACGGCTACAACTTCGAGGACTCCATCCTCATCTCCGAGCGCGTCGTCGAGGAAGACCGCTTCACGACCATTCACATCGAAGAGCTCACCTGCGTCGCCCGCGACACCAAGCTGGGCCCCGAGGAGATCACCGCCGACATTCCCAATGTGGGCGACTCCGCCCTGGCCAAGCTGGACGAAGCGGGCATCGCGTTCATCGGCGCCGAAGTACGCGCGGGCGATATTCTGGTGGGCAAGGTCACCCCGAAGGGAGAGACCCAGCTGACGCCGGAAGAAAAATTGCTCAGGGCGATCTTCGGCGAAAAGGCCTCGGACGTGAAAGACACCTCGCTGCGAGTGCCCCCGGGCATGGACGGCACGGTGATCGACGTGCGCGTGTTCACCCGCGATGGGGTCGAGAAGGACTCCCGCGCACTGGCGATCGAGAAAGCGGAACTCGAGCGGGTCCGCAAGGACTTGGCGGATCAGCAGCGCATCCTGGAAGACGACTTGTTCCAACGCGTGCGCGGAATGATCGACGGTAAGGTCGCCGAAGCCGGTCCGAAGAAGCTGAAATCAGGTTCAAGCATCGACGAGCTGTACCTTTCGGATCTGCCGCGCGAGCAGTGGTTCGAGATCCGCTTCAAGGACGAAGAGACCAACGCGCAGCTGGAGACCGTGTCCGAGCGGCTGAAGGGTCAGCGCAAGACCTTCGAGAAGCGGTTCGAAGAGAAGAAGGCCAAGATCACGGCGGGCGACGATCTGGCGCCGGGCGTGCTCAAGATGGTCAAGGTGTACCTGGCGGTGAAGCGACGGGTCCAGCCTGGCGACAAGATGGCGGGCCGTCACGGCAACAAGGGCGTGATCTCCTCCATCGTTCCGGTCGAGGACATGCCGTACATGGCGGACGGAACGCCTGTGGACATCGTATTGAATCCGCTGGGCGTACCTTCGCGCATGAACATCGGTCAGATTCTGGAAACTCACCTGGGGTGGGCCGCCAAGGGGCTGGGCGCCAAGATCGGCAAAATGCTGGAAGCCCAGCATGCGGTGGTGGAATTGCGCAAGTTTCTGGGCCAGGTCTACAACGAGACCGGGGGCCAGAAGGAGGACATCAAGTCCATGAGCGATGCCGAAGTCATCGAACTCGCCAGCAATCTCAAAAAGGGTGTGCCGATGGCGACGCCGGTGTTCGACGGCGCGAGCGAAGAGGAGATCAAAAATCTCCTGACGCTGGCGGATCTTCCGACATCGGGCCAGACCACCCTGCACGATGGGCGTACGGGCGAGCAATTCGACCGGCCGGTGACCGTGGGCTACATGTACATGTTGAAGTTGAACCACCTGGTCGACGACAAGATGCATGCCCGTTCCACCGGTCCGTACAGCTTGGTCACCCAGCAGCCGCTGGGCGGCAAGGCGCAATTCGGCGGGCAACGCTTCGGCGAGATGGAAGTGTGGGCGCTGGAAGCGTATGGCGCCGCGTACACCTTGCAGGAGATGCTCACCGTCAAGTCTGACGACGTCAACGGACGCACCCAGATGTACAAGGCGATCGTCGACGGCAACCACGAAATGAAAGCCGGCATGCCGGAGTCGTTCAATGTCTTGGTCAAGGAGATACGTTCCCTGGCCATCAACATCGAACTCGAGAGCGAGGCTTAAAGTTATGAAAGATTTACTCAAGTTGTTCAAGCAGCAGGTGCCGGTCGAAAATTTCGATTCGATCAAGATCGGCCTTGCCTCGCCGGACATGATCCGGTCCTGGTCATACGGTGAAGTGAAGAAGCCGGAGACCATCAACTATCGTACGTTCAAGCCGGAACGCGACGGCCTGTTCTGCGCCAAGATCTTCGGACCGGTGAAGGATTACGAGTGCCTGTGCGGCAAGTACAAGCGCTTGAAGCACCGCGGCGTGGTCTGCGAAAAGTGCGGCGTCGAAGTGACCCAGTCCAAGGTGCGCCGCGAGCGCATGGGCCACATCGAATTGGCGAGCCCCACCGCGCACATCTGGTTCCTGAAGTCGCTGCCGTCGCGCATCGGATTGATGCTCGACATGACCTTGCGCGAGATCGAACGCGTGCTGTATTTCGAGGCCTTCGTGGTCGTCGACCCGGGCATGACGTCGTTGCAGCGCGGCCAGCTACTCACCGATGAGATGTATCTCGAGTCCATCGAAGAGCATGGCGACGAGTTCGACGCCCGCATGGGTGCCGAAGCCGTGCACGAGCTGCTCAAATCCATGGATCTGCCGTCGGAAATCGTCAAGGTCCGCGAGGACATGGCGAACACGAACTCCGAGACGAAGATCAAGCGCCTGTCGAAGCGTCTGAAGCTCATCGAAGCGTTCATGGAGTCGGGCAACAAGCCGGAATGGATGGTGCTCACGGTGTTGCCGGTGCTGCCCCCCGACCTGCGGCCGCTGGTGCCGCTCGACGGCGGCCGCTTCGCGACCTCCGATTTGAACGATCTGTACCGCCGCGTCATCAATCGCAACAACCGCCTGCGGCGGCTGCTGGAATTGAATGCGCCGGATATCATCGTGCGCAACGAAAAGCGCATGCTGCAGGAAGCGGTGGACGCCCTGTTGGACAACGGCCGCCGTGGCCGCGCCATCACGGGCACCAACAAGCGCCCGCTCAAGTCCCTGGCCGACATGATCAAGGGCAAGCAGGGCCGGTTCCGCCAGAACCTGCTGGGCAAGCGCGTGGATTACTCGGGCCGCTCCGTCATCGTCGTGGGTCCGACCCTGCGTCTGCACCAGTGCGGATTGCCGAAGAAGATGGCTCTGGAGCTGTTCAAGCCGTTCATCTTCTCCAAGCTGCAGCTGCGCGGCGAAGCCTCGACCATCAAGGCGGCGAAGCGCCTGGTGGAGCGCGAGGGACCCGAGGTCTGGGACATCCTGGAAGAAGTGATCCGCGAACATCCCGTGCTGTTGAACCGCGCGCCGACCCTGCATCGTCTGGGCATCCAGGCGTTCGAGCCGGTGTTGATCGAGGGTAAAGCCATCCAGCTCCACCCCCTGGTCTGCACGGCATTCAACGCCGATTTCGACGGCGACCAAATGGCCGTCCACGTGCCGCTCTCGATCGAGGCGCAGCTCGAGGCACGTGCGTTGATGATGTCGTCGAACAATATTCTCTCGCCCGCGAACGGCGAGCCCATCATCGTTCCGTCCCAGGACGTGGTGCTTGGGCTCTACTACATGACCCGCGAGAAGGTGGGCGCGAAGGGCGAGGGTATGGCCTTCAGCGACGTGGCCGAAGTGCATCGCGCTTATGAAAGCCGCAATATCGATCTGCAGGCCAAGGTCCGCGTGCGCCTGTCCGAGCATATCCGTGACTCCAAGGGCCAGCTGGTGCAGAACATCCGGGTGGTCAACACCACCGCGGGACGCGCCTTGCTGTCCGAGATCCTCCCGAAGGGCCTGTCCTTCGATGCGATCAACCAGGATATGACCAAGAAGATCATTTCCGCGACGATCAACCTGTGCTACCGCACCGTGGGTCTGAAGGAAACCGTCGTGTTCGCCGATCAGCTCATGTACACGGGCTTCCAGTACGCGACCCGCGCCGGCGTCTCGATCGGAGTGGACGACATGGTCGTACCGCTGCAGAAGACCAAGATTCTGGCCACCGCCGACCGGGAAGTGAAGGAGATCCAGGAACAATACTCCTCCGGTCTCGTCACCAACGGCGAGCGCTACAACAAGGTCGTCGACATCTGGTCGCGCACCAACGACCAAGTGGCCAAGGCCATGATGGAAAAGCTGGGCACCGATGAGGTTACCGACGCCAAGGGCAACAAGGTCCGTCAGAAATCGTTCAATTCGATCTTCATGATGGCCGATTCGGGCGCTCGCGGTTCCGCCGCGCAGATTCGTCAGCTGGCCGGCATGCGCGGTCTGATGGCGAAGCCGGACGGTTCCATCATCGAAACGCCGATCACGGCGAATTTCCGCGAAGGCTTGAACGTACTGCAGTACTTCATCTCCACTCACGGTGCGCGTAAGGGCTTGGCCGATACGGCCTTGAAGACGGCAAATTCAGGCTATCTCACGCGGCGTCTGGTCGACGTGGCGCAGGACCTGGTCGTCACCGAGATCGACTGCGGCACGAGCTTCGGCTTGTCGATCACCCCCATCGTCGAAGGCGGGGACGTGGTCGAAGGCTTGGGCGAACGCGTCCTGGGCCGCGTGGCGTCGGAAGACGTGGCGATGGCGTCGAGCGGCGAAGTGCTGGTCAAGGCCGGTACGTTGATCGATGAAAAACTGGTCAAGCTCCTGGAGAAAATGGGTGTCGACCAGGTCATGGTCCGGTCCCCGATCACTTGCGAAACCCGGTACGGCGTGTGCGCCCAGTGCTATGGCCGCGACTTAGGGAGAGGTCATCGCATCAACATCGGCGAGGCGGTGGGCGTCATCGCCGCGCAATCCATCGGCGAGCCGGGGACTCAGCTCACGATGCGTACCTTCCACGTCGGCGGCGCGGCCTCCAGGGCGGCGGCGGCCAATGGCGTCGAGGTCAAGTCGAAGGGCACGATACGATTGCACAACATCAAGACTGTGCGGCACGAGAAGGGCCACTTGGTCGCAGTCTCGCGGTCCGGTGAACTGGGCGTGGTCGATGAGTTCGGCCGCGAGCGCGAGCGCTACAAGATTCCGTACGGCGCCACCATCACGGTGAACGATGCCGATGTGGTGGCGGCGGGCCAATCGGTGGCGAATTGGGATCCGCATACGCATCCCGTGGTCACGGAAGTGGCCGGCATGATCAAGTTCTCCGACTTCGTCGACGGCATCACCGTGACGACCCAGGTGGACGACGTCACCGGTCTGTCCAGCACCGTGGTGCTGGATCCGAAGCAGCGCGGCTCGGGCGGCAAGGATCTGCGCCCCGTCGTGCGGTTGACCAATGCGAAGGGCAAGGAAGTCACCTTCGCCAACACCGACATTCCGGCGGTTTATGCGTTGCCCGCGGGCGCCATCGTCAGCCTGGAAGACGGATCGAAGGTGTCGGTGGGCGACGTCATTGCGCGTATTCCGCAGGAATCGTCGAAGACGCGCGACATCACCGGCGGTCTGCCGCGAGTAGCCGACCTGTTCGAGGCCCGCAAGCCCAAGGATTCCGCGATATTGGCGGAACGCAGCGGGACGGTCAGTTTCGGCAAGGAGACCAAGGGCAAGCGCCGCTTGATCATCACCAACGAGGCCACCGACAAGTACGAGGAGCTGATTCCGAAGTGGCGGCATCTCAACGTGTTCGAAGGCGAGCAGGTGGAGAAGGGCGAAGTCATCGCCGACGGCGAACCGAATCCGCATGACATATTGCGGCTGCAGGGCGTCGAGGCCTTGGCGAACTACCTGGTGCGTGAAATTCAGGACGTCTATCGCCTGCAGGGCGTGAAGATCAACGACAAGCACATCGAAGTGATCGTGCGGCAGATGTTACGTAAAATCGAGGTGCTGGACGCCGGCGATTCGGCGCTGCTTCGCGGCGAACAGATGGATCGCGGCAGGCTCCTGGATGTCATTGCGAAGCAGAAGGCCGAGGGCAAGCATCAGTCGACCTGGGAGCCCATGTTGCTGGGCATTACCAAGGCATCCCTGGCCACCGAGTCCTTCATTTCGGCAGCGTCCTTCCAGGAAACCACCCGCGTCCTCACCGAGGCTGCGGTTCGAGGCCTCAAGGACGATTTGCGGGGTTTGAAGGAGAACGTAATCGTCGGCCGGCTTATTCCCGCGGGCACCGGCTTCGCGTATCATGCGCGTCGCCGACGTGCATTTGACGACAGCCGGCGCCGTAGCTTCATGGATGTGAGCGGCGGCATGGGCGACTCCGATGACACTGTACCGGCGGGGGATACTGAAGCTGCCGAATAAGAAAATAAGAAGCATTCTTTAAAGATATGGCCTCGGCCCGCAAGGGTTCGAGGCTTTTTTTATGCTGAGGGGCCGGTGTGGGGCCCGGCACCCCGCATGGCCGCCAGGTACGGATTCCGGTGCCGCGTCCCGGCCGATCGCCCAGACGTGACTCCCGTCACGCCCTTATCCCGCCAAGCATCTATTGTATGTAAACGCAAACGTCAAGGCCGAATCATGCTGCTGCTTACTGCCATTCTCCGCGTCTGGTTGCCGCGCGATCCCGAACCCAACGACCTGTTGGCCGGATTTCGCTCGCGGATCGGCCATCTCGGGTTGACCATCATCGCGTTGGTTTACATCCTGATTACCTTCTGGCAGCGGTAGCCCCTGGGGCGTCGCCGCATTTCCGCCGCGTAGGCGCGCACCCACAAGCACAAGCGACCCCACCTCCTTGCGGTCTCCGGGTGTGCCGTCAGACTTGAGACTCCTGATAGTGGGAGATGCTCATGAATCCGTTGGTCCACACCTTTGCCTTGGCTGGGCTGCTAGTCGCAGGTCATGCGCTCGCTGACGATTCCATGTCGCGCGCCAGCATGACGAATCATCAGGCGATGAAAGACTGCATCGAACGGCAGAAGGCTGCCGCCGTGAACATGTCGAAGGCCCAGATGAAGCGCCTCTGCAAGGACAAACTGAAAGATCAGAAATCGACCGGCGACATGCCTGAGCAGCCGGCCACCGACGCGCCGCCGCACAACTAGGAATGTTCCATGAAGCCGACTGAGCATGGCGTGCCGAACGAAGTCGAGGAACTATCCATGGACATCGAGTCCGCCGGCGGCGCCAAGGACGATGACGACGACCGGGATGATGAGCATGCCGGTGAAAACGAGATTCCCGTGCGTGAGACCAACGAACAAACAGAAGCTCCTGAGGAATTCGAGCTCGACGACGAGGATGATGATGACGACGAAGATGATGACGACGAGGATGATCCGGACGACGATCCGGACGACGACGAGGACATCCAGTAGCTCCTGAAGCGTCTCGTCGCGGCCGGTGCCGCCTCGGCAAAGACTGTATGATTTACTGCGATGGAAATCATACGCAAAGCGTCGCTGGTGCCGGTGCCGTGGAAGAACGGCGGCGGCATCACCCATGAGATGATCCGGGTGCCCGCAACGGGCGATCCGTTCCAGTGGCGTGTCAGCATCGCGCAGATCGATGCTTCGGGGCCTTTCTCCAATTTCACCGGATATCTCCGGAAGATGGTGCTGTTGCGCGGGGCGGGGCTGCGTTTGAAGTTCGGTGCCGGCCCGGAGAGGCTGCTGCATGACATTGGGGACATGACAGAGTTCGATGGCGCGATCGCGCCGGAATGCGAGCTGCTGGACGGTCCGTGCACGGACCTGAATCTGATGGTTTCGACGTCGGTGACGGGCGTGCGGGTTTGGGTGGAGCGCTTGTTGGAACCGCGCCCGCTGCGGCCCTCTTTTCAGGGCACAGTTCTGGCGTTCGCGATCAGCGGCATCGTTACCATCGAACTGGAACGCCGCGAGGCGACCCGACTGCAGGCATGGGATCTTGCCGTGATGTCGCCGGGCGAACGTGGTTCCATCGGTCCGGCGGGCCTCGATGCCGCTGCGGCGCCCTTGGTGTTCTTCGCCGCCCTGGACGATAATTCGCCCTAAACGGGGGACATGCTGATGGCTGTCAATTTCAGATCTCAACCGGCCGCCGCGGAACTGGAAACGCTCCGCTCCGCCATGCGCGAACATGGACTTTTGTCCGAAGACCGCGCCGTGATGCGCTTGCTGCACCAGCTGGAACTCACCGGGGGCGCACGCCACCGCGCCGTTTCCGTCGCGATGGCGTTGGTCGAAGGTGCGCGGGCGCGACGCGACGAGCGCCCCTTTTTGGATGCCTTTCTGCAGGAATTCGGCCTGTCGAATCAGGAGGGTATAGCGCTCATGTGCATCGCGGAGGCGCTGCTGCGCATTCCGGACGATGCGACGGCCGATCGGCTGATTGCCGAGCAACTCGCCGGCGGCGATTGGTCGGCTCATTCGGGCAAGTCCGAATCGGTGTTCGTCAACGCATCGACGTGGGGTTTGATGCTGACCGGCGGCATTCTCGAACTCGACCCCACGATCAAGGCCGATGCCCCCGGGTGGATCAAGAAGCTGACACGCAAAGCGGGGGAACCGTTGGTGCGGCTGGCGGTGCGCAGGGCCATGCGGATCATCGGCGGCGAATTCGTGGTCGGACGAACGATCGAGGAGGCGCTGGCGCGGAGTGCGCGCGAGCCGGACGTCGCGTTGTGTTCCTTCGACATGTTGGGCGAAGGCGCAAGAACGCGAGACGACGCCGAACGTTACCTCAGGTCGTATGAACACGCGATCGATGTCATCGGCGCGGGCGCCGGCGGCCGTGCTCCGCACGAAGTATCGAGCATTTCGATCAAATTATCGGCGCTCGAGCCGCGGTATTCGCCGCTCCAGCATGCTCGGGTCTTGGCGCGGTTGGTGCCGCAGGTTCTGAACCTGGCGCGGCGCGCAGCCGCGCTCGGAATTCAACTCACCATCGACGCGGAAGAAGCCGATCGGCTGGATCTATCCTTGGACGTGATCGACGCGCTGGCCGGCGATACCACGACCCGGGATTGGCCCGGACTTGGCCTTGCCGTGCAGGCCTACAGCAAACGAGCCTTGGACGTCATCGACTGGGTGGCCGGAACCGGACGCCTGCATCGCCGCCGCATGACGGTTCGGTTGGTGAAGGGTGCATATTGGGACAGCGAAATCAAACGCGGACAGGAGCGCGGGCTCGACGGCTATCCGGTATACACCCGCAAGACGACGACCGACGTGTCCTATCTGTCCTGCGCAGGGTGTTTGTTCACTCACACCGATATCATCCTGCCGCAGTTCGCCACTCACAATGCGCACAGCATCGCGTCGATCCTGGAGTTGGCGCCCGACGGCGCCGATTTCGAGTTTCAAAGACTGCACGGCATGGGGCGGCTCCTGTACGCGGAAGCCGCGCGCCAGATCGCTCGCTTCCCGCGAGTTCGCGTCTACGCGCCCGTCGGCGAGCACAAGGACTTGCTGGCCTATCTGGTGCGGCGGCTGCTGGAAAACGGCGCCAACACTTCCTTCGTGAATCGGTTCATGGACGAGCAAGTGCCGGTAGCCGAGATCGTGCGCGATCCGATCGCAGAACTCGAACGACTCGAGACGTATTCCCACCCGCGACTGCCGCTTCCGAATGCCCTGTACTCCGACCGGCGCAATTCGCTGGGGCCCGACATGGGCAACCCTCAGGTGCTGGCTGATCTGTGCAATGCGATGGCCTCACGTCGGTCCTCCGACCATACAGCAGGCCCCCTGATCAGGGGATCCTCGGGGGCGGGTGAGCTGCGCGCCGTCGTCAATCCTGCCGACCGGCGGGACGTGGTGGGCCATTCGCGCGACGCGGATCCCGGGGAGATCACGGCGGCATTCGCCGCAGGCGCCGCCGCTCAGCCGCGCTGGAATGCGCTTGGCGGCGCTCTCCGGGCGGAGCGCTTCGAGCAAGCCTCGAATCTGCTCGAGAAGGAGCGCTTCGATTTCTACGCACTGCTGGTTCGCGAAGCGGGCAAAACGCTGCCGGATGCGATCGCCGAAGTTCGCGAGGCCGTCGATTTTTGCCGGTACTACGCGGCGCGGGCACGCGCGGAGTTCTCGGACCCGACGCGGCTACACGGGCCCACCGGCGAGCTGAACGAGCTATCCCTGCACGGCCGCGGCGTCTTCGCGTGCATAAGCCCCTGGAATTTTCCGCTGGCCATCTTCGCCGGGCAGGTTACTGCCGCATTGGCCGCCGGTAATGCGGTGGTCGCCAAGCCGGCTGAGCCCACTCCGTTGATCGCCGCGCGTTTCATTCGATTACTGCACGAATCGGGCGTGCCGCACGACGTCGCGCAGCTCGCTCCTGCCCCGGGCCGAATGTTCGGTGAGATCGCCTTCGCACATCCAACACTCGCGGGCGTTGCCATGACGGGATCGACCGCAACCGCATTGACGATCAATCGTGCGCTGGCCGCTCGGGGCGGTGCCATCGTACCGCTGATCGCCGAAACCGGCGGGTTGAATGCGATGATCGTCGATTCGACCGCGCTGCCGGAACAGGTGATCGACGATGTCGTGGTGTCGGCGTTCATCAGCGCAGGTCAGCGCTGTTCCGCGCTGCGTTTGTTATTTTTACAGGAAGACATTGCCGACAATATGCTCGAGATGCTGACGGGCGCCATGGACGAGCTGATCATCGGAAATCCAGCCGATCTGCAAACGGATGTGGGTCCGGTCATCAACGCCGCGGCGGCCGACGGACTGAACCGGCATATAGCGAGAATGCATGCCGAGGCCCGCGTCATCAAGGCGTGCAGGCTCGAGGACTCCCATGCCCACGGCAGCTTCGTCGCACCGCATCTGGTCGAGTTGAAAAACGCCGCGCAGCTCACGCGCGAGGAATTCGGCCCGATATTGCACGTGGTGCGATTTCGCGCCAGCGACATCCAGGGCGTGTTGGCCGCCATTCGCGCCACGAACTATGGCCTGACGTTAGGTGTTCAAACCCGCCTGGAATCTTTTTGGCGCGAAATATTTGCCAACACCGCCATCGGCAATACCTACGTCAATCGAAACATGATCGGAGCGGTGGTCGGCGTGCAGCCATTCGGCGGCACAGGACTCTCCGGAACGGGCCCCAAGGCGGGCGGCCCGCATTACCTTGGACGATTCGCGTGCGAGCGTACCTTGACGGTCAATACCACCGCCACCGGAGGCAACGCCGCCCTCTTGAACCAAGGAACCTGACTCACCCCGCCCGAGGGGCTAGGCACCCCGCGGCTCACCCAGCGCCAATACGTTCAGGGCGAGCCGGCGACCTTGCTGGCTTTCGCGTTCGCTTTCGCCGCTTCGTAGTCGGCATCGGCCTGATCCTTGCACACCTTTTGATCGTGGCCTCCCAGCGCATCGCACTTCTGGGTCGCCACCTTATGATCCCCGTCGGCGCGCGCGACCGCCACATCGTATGCGTCGCTGCTCATGTCCTTCTGCTGGTCGTGCTTCGCCTCCGCCACTTCCTTGGAGGCTGATTGACTCGCTTCGGCAACGTTGTCAGCGACCTTGTCGGGCGATTTGGCGTTGTTGCAGGCGGCGACGGCTAGAAGCGTCGTGCAGCCGATAATCACGTGGATACTCGCTCGCATCTGAGGTTTCCTTTTTCTGCATTTCGTTGGTTGCTATCGTGGATCTGGGCCGCTGAAAGGGCTGTAGGCCGCTTTCGGCGTTGCAGGGTAGGAGATAGCCGGTCAGCGAATCCCTACGAACGTTCAACCGCCGCTCCGATGAGCGGATCCCTCCGGGAGGCCTATGGTGACGGACGCTGGCACCATGGTGGCGGTGCCGGCATAACTCACCCAGGAGAGTTTCAACATGTCCAATAGCGATATCAAAGACGATAAATCAATGAGCAGCGGCGGCAAGGAGAGCAGCGGCGGCAAGGAGGGGACGGACCACAAGACGGGGGCCGAGCGGCAACCGGGTGCGGGCGGACAACCGGGAGGACAGCGGCAGCAGTCGACCGGGCAGCCGGACACGTCCGGCGGTCAGCAGGGTGGTCAAAATCCCAATCGCGCTACCCAACAGGGTGGGTCAGGGAGCGGCAAGTCGAGCGACGACATGCAGTCCAAGGATCCCGGCCAAAAGGGAAAGAGCTGACCGCTATATTTTCTGACGTTTGATTTTCTGACCGTGGAAAGCCGGCAACGCGAGTTGCCGGCTTTGCCGTTTCGGCCACGGGCATCGTCTGTCAGAAAAATCCGGCACGAGACTGCGCATATCCGCGCTGGCGCTGGGTGGGGGTCACGATAGTATCGCGCGTCAGCGGTTCGCGATGGAGAACATATGATGACTGGCCTACCACCCAAGCCGATGCGCAACTTTTTTCCCTTGCGATTCAGTCCTCCGATGATTGCGTCGGAGAGCGAGCGTCAGTCCCTGATCGCGATCGAAGCCTATCTTCGCGCCGAGCGGCGCAACTTCGCGGCAGGCCACGAATTGGAGGATTGGCTCGCAGCCGAGGCGGACGTGAACGCTCGGCTGTCGCATGTGCGAAAGCTGGTTGGATTCGCTTAGCACCAACGGACGAGTCCAGGAGAAGGTAAATGCAGCAAAGCTTTCATGCGTCGGCGACGATGTTCGTCTTTCTGAAAGGTCATCACCTGCTGGAATATTATTTCTCGGTTTCCGACTGCCGCAGTGCAGCGAATGACTTCCCATGGACCGGATAATGAATCGTTAGCGACCCTTGCGGTTGCGAAACATGGTCGAAGGTGAGACGCCCGCCGTTGGCTGCCAAGAATTCGCGGGCAAAGAACAGAGTCAGTTCCTTGGGTTGAAACCTCAGGGTTGGACGCCGCGACAGGTCGGGTGCCTCGTGAATGTCGTCGTAGCCGGCATTTGAGCCGATGGATACCGCTACGTCGTCCCCGACGCGGTCGATCTTGACCGGCACTTCGCCGCCGACCTGGGTTTCATCGATTGCGGCTGTGAGCAGGCCCACCAGCAGCGTGTGGAACTTGCCGCGATCAGCCCACACGTTCAGGTTCTCCGGCGTTGCAACCGTGATGCGAACCCCCTTGTTCCCTGCTTCGTTCCGCAAGAAATGAGCGACATCGCAGGTCAGGGCACCGACGTCCACGGCAACCGCCATGGATTGCTGCGAGGTCAACGTCTGCAGTGCGTCAATCGTCGATTTTTCGTGGCGGGTGATCGCTCGTCGGGCGAGGGCGCAGGCCTTCTCGACCCGCGCAAGATCGCCGCCGCCGGCTCTGGCGGAACGTCCCAGCAGTTCGAGCGCACCGAAAAGCGCTTGGAGGCTTCCGCGGACATCGTGCAGGTAGGCTGACGCGCAGCGCTCGTTGATGGTCGCTCGCGCTGCGGCCTCGTACAGGTCGGACATACCCAGGTCATTCATTCTGCCGTTACCTCGACGGTGACGTTCATGGAGAGAAAATCGTCGGTGGTTCCGGTGAAAGCCCCGGCCACCGGCGCGGCCTGCGAGGCGTTGCGCGCCACCGCCACGCGAATTAAATTTCGGCCGCCTATGAGCGCGTTGGTCGGATCGAACTCCACCCATCCCGCGCCCGGCAGGTAAACCTGGAGCCACGCATGCGTGGCGCCCCCACCCACCAATCCGCCTCCGGCGCCGATCAGCTTTTCGTCATAGAGATAGCCCGACACGAAGCGTGCCGCCAATCCGACGCAGCGCGCCGCTTCCATCATAAAAACCGCGAAATCCCGGCAGCTCCCGGATTTCAGACGCAGCGTTTCGGTGGGTTCCTGAACGCCCATTTCCTCGCGCCGGGCGTAGAAAAAATCGCTCTTGACGGCTTGGGTCATGGCGATCAGGACGTTGAGAGTATTCCGGTCGGGCGTCGAATCGATAAAGGACTTCGCCCATTGATCGATCGCATGCTCCGGGTCCGCGTATTGCCGCTCCTGGGTGCGCGCCAAATCCGCGCTGTCGTCGGCACTGTAGTTGAACGGTAGCTGACTGGCGTAGGGTTCCACCCAAATGGTCTGTTCCGGAATCGGATAGTGTTCCGCGCGAAACGTAGACTCGAATACCAGGGCGTTACTCTTGTCGGCGAACGATGTCACGACGATGGAATTGCCGAATACGTCGTGCATCCATCGTAGCTCGCTGGGTTGGGGAGCGACCAGCAGTGCGGTGTCCAGCAATCGCAAGTCGTGGCTGTCCCGCGGACGCGACATCAACCGGTGCTCTCCCAGCGATACCGGCTGCCGATATTGATATTCGGTGCGATGCCGCACGCTTAGGATGGTCATCGTCCGCTTTCCGCCTTGCACCCCAAAGGTTTCGGGTGGCTAGACTACCGGCAATGAGCCCCCCGCCCGATTCGCGTACGACTTGAATCCCTGTCGGTGTTCACTGACAGACTCGTGGGGTATCTACCCCGTCATACCCCGCAGGACCCGCCCCTTTCAACGGGTTTTCTGCACCAGCCACAATCCGGGTTTTCCCTTTGCATTCAGCCCCAAGCTGACCAGGGCCGAGTGGTTCTCCCACAGCCGAGCCAAAGGCAGCCCCTCGCGGTGAATGCGTCGCGCAAAGGCTTCTGCCCGGCTCATCATCCGCGTTTCGCCGGCCCCGGCCCCCAAGGCCGGGAGGGTGCTATCGCGGCCCCCCCATGTCCGGGGACGATCCCAGGAAAGACGATCCGTCGCCCCGCCGGGGAAGGCGCCAAGATCGCGCACACTGGGCAGCCGTAAATCGAGATGCGGCGGATGTGCAGAGGCTGCACCGCCCGCAGCCCTGGAGATCGGGGGAGAAGCCCATGCGGGTAAGACCATACAACTCCACGACAACGCCAACGCGGTGACCCAACCTCCCCTGCCTGCTGTGCCGCCGATTCCAGCCATGGGGCATGCTGGCAGGCTGAACCGGCGCCGCGCATTGGGGCGAACTCTCCGATCGGTCGTAGGAAAAACGTCCGAAGTTCAGCGACTGTCCGACACACCTTGAAGCTGCCGCAGCAGATGCTCCCGCAGCGCGGCCGATTGGTCCGGGGTGAGCTCGCCAAGAATTCCATGCCGCGCGGCCGGGATATGGCTGACGGCCTCGTCTTGCGCGGTGAATATGTAGTGCTCGAAGAAGGCCGCCCAGGCGCGGCGCGTGGCGGGGGGCAGCTTGCGGATGCTCAATATCCCGTGAAGCAGTGCGTCGAAAGCCGAATCCGCACTTGCCCCCTCGCCGGCGAAGTCGTGCCACCAATAGTTGACGAGTACGTTGAAAGACTCGAGGGATTCAACGTGGTGCCACCAGAGGGGAGGGATGTAGATTGCATCCCCCGGACCCAAGTCAGCCACCTGAGCCGCGGCGAGGGCGTCTCGAAACCTCGGGAATTTCTCGAAGTCCGGCGACCTCAGCGACACCAAGCTCATGGCCGCACCGGTCGGCGCGAAGTCGAGCGGACCGATGTAAAGGTTCGCGATCTGCTCCGGAGGAAACAGGGTGAATCTTCGGCGCCCGGCGACGACGCATCCGATGTTGTTCCACTCATCGACATGGGTGGGCGTCGTGATGCGGTTACCGAGCCATATTCGCGGGGCCACGTCGTGAGGCAGGATGTCCAAGTGATTGTGAACCTCGAAGCCCGGTACGCATTCGCGAATCAGCGCGCTTTGGACCGCCACCGACGGCGGTTTGGGGAATTTCGCATAACGCAAAACCTGCTCCGCGACCTGGTTCAGGGGCAGTCGATTGCGGACAAAATTGAAGCCCGTCATAGTCGCGTTGTAGGAGATCTGTCCGTCGACCTCGGGCGGCGCGAGAAGCGCATCGACGGGTTTACCACTGTCGAACTGCTTGAGATATCGAATCAGCCCGTCGGATGACCCGCGCCCCTCTTGGACAGCGACCCAATTCTCGATGAGACCGCGAACGACCGCCGGTCGTTTGTCCGGCAACACGTCGCGCCGCACGGCTTCTTCATCGAGGCCGCGAAACTCGCGCAGGCCAGTCGGCGACTGAGTCGAGGCGGCTACCAAAAGTAGACCTGCAGGCTTTCGCCCATGCGCCGCGGCGGGATGTTGGCCAGTACTTCCCGGTGATCGCGGTAGTTGCCGGCGCTGCGGTCGAGCAGGTTGTCAATGTCGCCCAACCGGTACTGCGCCTCCCTACCTTTCGGCGGATGCAACGATTCTCGATCCGGAAAGATTCCCATGCCCGACATGATCGAATACCAGGAAAATACCGGATAACCTTTGCCCAGCACCTTTTGACGCACCGGTGGCGCGATTCCTTTTCCGGACATCCATAGACTCAGAAGCTGCTTCAGCGGATCCGAGAGATTGCGATTGGCAGCGTTCGCCCGCCAATACTCCGTGTCCGTGCGGCTGTTGGTTTTGTAGTGCGTCACGATGTAATCGCGTATCCCTTCGAAATGCTCATTGACCTGCGCGT
>JAXDQI010000263.1:0-10671 GCA_034667965.1 Gammaproteobacteria bacterium | reverse complement strand
TGGAGAGGCTCGCCGCCGAGTTTCGCGACTTGGCGGAGCTGGATCGAACGCTGCCCAGCCGGGACAAGCGCAGTATCGGCATGCTCCTGGCGACGCGCCCTTGGGTATTTTCTATGTTTGAGAGTCTGCGGCAGTAGTTTCCTCTGGTTTCACAGACGCATCCGCTTAAGGGGCAGTCTCGCGACCTTTTGCGGGTACTTTTTCTTTTGCGGAGCGATTCTCATCGCCCTCGGATGCGTCCTTGATTTTATCCACCAGAGATGACGCTAGCCGTACCCCCCTCCCGAATCTCAACCGAATGCTCGGAATCGTCGAGCTACCTATTGCTGTGCAGTGGTGGCACTGCCCGCGGCGGATGCGAGAGCGCCGAAGTACACCTGATACTCGTCGTTCAGGGCGCGCACGGAATTGTCATGCGCGAGATCGTTCAGGAAAAGATCGACCGTGGACTTCGCCCAGACCACTCCATCCGGCCCGAGCCCATGGGTGGTATCTACTGTTTTGCCGTGCAAGTACTCATTGCGCGATAGTTTCGCACTGTATTCATATCGCGATATTCTTTGGCCATTGACATACAGATCGTAGTGCATGGTGTGTTCGCCGCTCATGATCACCGGCGATAGCCCCAGGGTGCCCACCGATAACAACCCGCTAAAGAAATTTTTGGCGTCTACGTTCGCTGGGTGCACCGAATGATAAATGCGCAGTTGAATCGGGGAGCCCGGGGCTTCCTTGGAAAGGTGCGCGAATAGGTGAGCGGATTGCAACCCATCGAAAAGATCGTCCCCCGAAGCATCGGCGCGAAACGAGATGGTAGGGAGCAGCACGGCCGCCCGATCGCCGGCCAGGCTTGCGGGTGACGAGGCGGCGCTTGACTCGGTGTTGTCGGCCACGACCGGCCATGAGAACAGGCAAAGCATCACTATCACGTGAGGTGCGAAAGTGCCGGAAAAGGCTCGTTTCATGGTGGTCTGCCTTACTGGTAGCATCTGACGCCTACTACCGCGGGTAGCACGTTGTCGATCGGAACGTCGGGGGAGATATGCGGATCGGCGGCCCCTTCAGTGAAAGCGACGGCCTTGTTATGCAGAAATTTTTGGACGTACTGTGCTTCGAGCGCAAAATTGACGTTCTGCGGTAACACGCCTTGCTTGAGCAGTTCCTGGGCATTTAGGGTGCCCACGGCCACTCCGACGACATCCCCACGAGCGCCGATCACCGGGCCGCCACTGGCGCCCGGTTGGATGGGTGCTGAGAATTGGAACTGACCCAAGGAACCGTTCAGGCCTGCGCGAGAGCTCAGGGTGCCGCGAGTGACCGTCGGCGCGTCCGTCATCAAGGATTGGAGCGGGAATCCGATGTTCACGACGTTCTCACCCAATTCCAGGACTGCTTCCTGTGCGACATTTCGATCCGGATTGAACGTCAACCGGAGCGATAGCCCAAATCCCTTGCAAATGTGATCGTTGACGGGCACTTACTCAAGTCCCGCTACGAGCGTACCCGCGCTTTGCTCTTCGACGAACGACAATCGCCGAGACTCTGCTCTTAGGTCGGCTCGGCGCCAAACAATTCAATGCGCATGTCCGAAGGGATCAGTAATCCCGGCGAGCCAGGGGTCGTGAGTGGCCGCGCGCCAATCTTGTAACTGCTTTCGCAGATCCGCTATCACGGTTGCGTGCGATGAGTCGGCGGCAAGATTGACTATCTCGTCCGGATCGACTGTGAGATCGTAGAGTTCTTCGGACGGACGATGCGTAAAGGCTTCGAGCGTCCGTTTACCGAGCTTGGCACCCGGAGTGCTCATGATCGCCTTCCAAGAGGACGAAAGCTGTACGTCGCTAGCCATGGGGACGGCGAGCGAGGGCTCAAGATTGAGGAAATAGCTGAAGCGCCGTGTGCGTATAGATCGCATCGGGTAGTACTGGTTGATCTCGTGAAACGAATGAGTGGCGAAGATTCGATCGAATCCGACGGAATCGGTCTGTTCCAGAATCGGAAGCAGTGAACGGCCGGGCAGCGGTGCATAGCGGTAGCCCGCCGGCGGCGATACTCGCGCCCAGTCGAGAATGGTTGGAGCCACGTCGATCCAGCTCACCAGCGCGGTATTGCGGACGCTGTGTGTGCTTTGCTCGGGCGAGCGAATGATTAACGGCAAATGCAGCCCAGGTTCATACAGATTGTCTTTAGCACCTGGAAACGGCCGGCCGTTATCGCTTAAATAGATGACAAGGGTGTCTTTCTCATGTCCCGCATCGCGCAACTCCCGCAGCAATATTCCGACGCCGCTGTCGAGCCGACTGACCGATTCATAGTACTGAGCCAAGTCTTGTCGTACGCCGAGCAGATCCGGCAAATGTTCGGGAATTGAAACATCAGAAGGCGAGTAGATCTCGCGCTCGACTTCAGGCCATTTGCGCGAATTACCGAAGTTCGTCGCGTCGCGATGCGGATCGCTGTAGCCGACGGTCAGAAAAAACGGCCTGCTCCTACCCTGCGCGCGAATCCATTGGCCAGCGAGATGAGCCATAGCTGCCACATCGCGGATCCCGGGCAGCTCAGGGGCCAGCCAAGCGTCGTAGGGCAGCAATGCGTCGGGCTTTACGTGTTTCTTGCCAATAAGCGCCGTACGATAGTCCGATTGTTTCAGCATCCACGGAAGTGTCTTGATATCGTCGAGCAGCGAAAAGTTGTGTACGTCATGCGCGAGCCCGTACATACCATTGGTATGCGAATAGAGGCCCGTGTACAGCGTCGCTCGACTGGAGCTACAAGACGACACGGTTGCGTATCCTCGTGTGAACAACGTTCCCTGGGCAGCGAGACCGTCCAATACGGGTGTCTTGACTCGTCCTCCACAGCAGCTCAAGTCGTAGCCTTGATCGTCCGCGATGATGAGTAAGATATTGCGCGCAGGGTAGGAAGAATCCGTTCGCGTCGCCGCGTCATTGAGTACGGCACTGCCGGTCAGGCCGAGGCCAGTCGCCGCCACAAGCAAGTCGCGGCGCTTCACGCTCAAACTCCTTCGCCATACGGAACATTCGTGATGGCATAAAAATCTGCGCCGGTCTCCGGAACTCCCATTCCGCTACCTATGCCCTGTCCGTCGCCAAACGCCGCCATCGGGGGCCCTAAGCGTAAGGGTAATACGTCGGTCCCGATGGATGCTCTGAGTTAGTGCGCCAGGTACATCCGAGGTGGCGGGTATGGGTTGATGCTCCCCTCGAGCGAAGGGTGCCAAGTCGCTCAGCTCGAGCGAGGCGACTGCTGCGCTAGCAAAAAGGCTTTTCATGCAGTGCTCCCCCCGGTTCTGTTCCGTGGCGACGCGATGGCAACCACAAACGGCCTTACTATAAATCCTTTAAGCGCGGTTAGCACCGCGTTTGAGCGGGTCAACATCGCGAACAAATTCTGTGGATGTCAATTGGCCAGCGGATGCTCAGCGTTCGACGAGCCTTCGAGTTACTCGCGGGTCATCCGTTACTGGTCCGCCAAACCGAAGACGGCCGCCGCGAATTGATACTGTCGCGCGGTAGGTTCGGCTAGGTGGCGAAATATCGTTGGGTACCCACCGAGGATTTGGTGTTGATTCTCGCGGTTCGACATCAACCGGAAGCGGGCTACAAAGAGGATTAGGGTCGGGAGTCTCCCGGCGGAGTCGTCACAATGGCGCCTGACACTGCAGATGTCGCGGAGGTTGGCTCACGTATCCCTACGGTGCCCCAGATACCGCCAAAATTCACACGCCAATCACACTGAGTGTCGATGCGACGGCAAGCCACTTGTTGTCCGCCCTTTGGAAGCAACGTCCCCGTGGGTTCGATTCCCATTGCCCGCTCCATTCTCAGGCAACGCCGGGCCACGCAGGGCTACAAGATTGGGGTTAAGACATTGATCCGATGGAAAAGTCTTGGGAAATCGACGCTAAAGGGGCGGCGGTCTCATGGCGTCACGTATCCCGCATTGCCCCGAGATTCACACGTACAGCCACACGCAGCAGTTCACAAAAATAAATTGTGTGATTCGCACGATCCCCTCGTAACGAGAGAGATCGCAGGTGGCTGGACTCGCCCGAAGGCGACCGTGACGAATGGTAGCTTGTCGGCGGCGTAACTCGATCCGATGTGATAAAAGACTTGTGGAGTCTGGCAACCAGCAGCGGAGTGCAAGTGACAATGAAATGGAAGGAATTGGCGAGCGGTCTGTGCCTCATGCTTCTGTTAGTTGTAGAGCATCATTTTGAACCAGAAGCCACGGACGTGTTTGTAGTGGTCTCTTTAATTATTCTTGCCTGGCATGTAATCGGCTGGAAGTTTATGTCGCGTGAACAACGGGCTGCACTAGTCGCCGGTTTCAAAAAGAGGCATGGCATACCCCAGGATCAACCTCACAAAGTCGATTCAATTCTTAGGAAGTGAACGCAATTCACCGCAACCCCTGTTTTTGTGGATGCCATAAGAGTTCTCACCGGCCGCAGTTGGTCGGGAGTCGACTCTCGACCCAACCCTGACACTGGCGAGCGGCAGCTTCACGGATGTGGCTTACCGCAGGACGTGTGTGTCAGCTAAGTGGTACTCGATCCGGCGTCACGAATGACGGGAGTTGAGCCGATTGTTGTCGATGGCGTCTCTAATGCCGGTATCGGAGCCTTACCGGACGGTAGCGACCGGCAACACGCGGGCAACTCAATTAGGTCGATCCGTTCATCGCCGAGTCGCGATCTTCTTTTGAGTGGTTACCAATTTGGAGCGGTACACTTGCAACGCGCCTATGGGCGTAACTATGCTTGCAGTTGGCGGTAAGATAGCTCATTGGTTCCAGAGTGTAGCGCCACGCGCGGGTCAGGGCTTATCAAAATCGCCGCCGGTTGCGCACGCCGGTCTAACCGTAGAAAGCAGTCCTGCCCTAGCCGCACTGAAAGGAAGCAAAATGGCCCGTCAAATTGTGTTCTCGCCAAAGGCGGCTAGGCCGCCACCGACGTACAGCCAAGCGGTCAAAGCTGCCGGGCTGGTGTTCGTCTCGGGTACGGCACCGACTGATCCAGCTACAGGCGCTTTAAAGGGCACGACCGTTCAAGAACAAACTGCGCAATGCCTGACGAATATACAAGCCATCCTCGAGGAAGCCGGCAGCTCATTAGACAAAATCGTCAGCGTCACCATCGTGCTCGCGGATGAGGACGACTTCGCCGGCATGAATGAAGAGTGGCTCAAATGGTTCCCCTCTAATCCGCCAGCTCGTCAGGGTGCCAAGCTACCTGCCCGCATCCCTGGTCTAAAGGTTTCCATTGCGGCGATCGCTGAGGCGTAACCGAACGTTTCGACCGACGTGCTGCGGCCGATGTATCCCTACGTAGCCTAGAGTCCGCCGCCTCTTCTGCCGCGATATCCAAATGAAGTATGACGAGATTCGTACAGTCTGTGCGCTATCGAACCCTTGCGGGGGCGTAGTGGAAAGTGCCGGGGTTACCGCGCCGCCGCCCGGGGCAACTGGAATTCGGGATCTACGAACTCATCGACCCGTGCGCCTAATAGGCCCTTGAGCTCATCCCCCGAGATCACGTCGCGCTCCAGTAACCGTTGAGCCAAGCCATCAAGTTTCGCGCGGTTCGCCTTCAGCAGCTGCTGGCAGGTTACTTGGGCTTGCTCGAGCAACAGGCGGGCTTCCCGCAGAACAGCGCACTGGATGTCCGGCCCGAGCAGCTCCTTGGGTACACCCGCCACGCTCAACAGGCCGAACGCATCGGAGAACCCGAGCGAGCCAACCATGTTGATGGCGAGTTCCGATGCGCGTTTGAGGTCGTCGGAAGCACCCGTGGAGACGCTGTCGAACACCAGCAATTCAGCTTCGCGCCCCGCCAGCATCATCGCCAACCGGCTAGTGAGTTCGGATTGCTTGTACAGCGGGTCCTCGGTGTCGCGGGTGATATAGGTCACGCCCAGGGCCCGACCGCGCGGTTCGATCGTGACCCGCTCAACGATGCCCGCCTTGAGCCAATGTCCTACCAATGCATGGCCTGACTCATGGTACGCAAGACGGTCTCTCAAGTCCTGCGTAAACAGGTCTTTGATCGCAGAGACTTCACCGCCCAGCTGATGGGTCTCGATCGCGCCCAAGAAATGTTCGCTGGTCACTTCGGGCGCGTGAGCCTCGGCTGCCGTAGACGCGGCCTTGTTCACGGTATTGGCAATATCGGCTGGCGACATGCCGACCGTCATGCGCGCCAAGACCGCGGTGTCGGCGCGCCCGTCATGCGCCAACCTCCTTATGTACAGGTCGAACAGTTTCTGACGCTCAGGCAAGGTGGGCAGCGTGAGGCGCACCAGCATGTCGAATCGGCCGGGCCGGCGCATGGCCTCGTCGATGTTGTCCTCATGATTGGTGGCTGCCACCACCACTACGTTGTCCAATAGGTCGAACCCATCCATCTCCACCAACACGCGGTTGATGATGCGATTGAGCTCCGATTCGGCCCCACCCATATCGCCGCCGTGGCTGCGTTTGCCGATTCCATCCACCTCATCGATGAACAACACGCACGGCGCGTTGCTGCGCGCGAGTTTGAAGAGCGCCTTGACCTTGTTGACTCCAGCGCCGTAGAAGGTCGCTGTAAAGTACGAGCCATCGACCGAGATGAAATTGGCTTTACTTTCTCCCGCAAGTGCCCTGGCGAGAAGCGTCTTGCCGGTGCCGGGCGGGCCAACCAGCAACACGCCTCGTGGCGCCACAGCGCCGAGACTCGCGTAGTGCACGGGGTCCTGCATGAACGCTTTGACGCGGTTCAGCGCGGCCTTTGCCTCTTCTTGGCCGATGGCGTCCGAAAATTGGGTTTTGGGACGGATAGCAAGCCGGGAAGCGGCGCCATCCATACCGCGATGCAGCCGAATGCCGACGACGCAAGCGCCCACCAACGCGGCCACCAGCAGCACGGGCGACAGCAGGCCCGTGAGTATGTCCAGTAAACGGCGGCTAGCGGTTCGAGGATCGACCTCGACACGCACCAGGGCGAAGCCGGCCTGGGCGCTCTTGTCGCCGAGCGAATCCAGCGCGGTCCCCGCACAGCCAAGCATCGTACACCCCGGCACAATGGTGCTGCCCTTCTCGCCGCTCTTCAGCGTATAGAGCACGAGGCCAGGTTCGGCGCTATCTAGGCCGACCGCAGACAGATTGCCGGCATTCAGTGCGTTGCGAAATTCCGCGACGCCTTTTTGGTGCGTCAGCCAGCCATCCGGTGCTTTCTCGAACTGCAACGCCTCCGGGCTCTTGCGGGCATCGTTTTCCCGTGAAGCCTTTTCCGATAGCGCAATGACGCCAAGCAGCAGAAACACGGCTACCAGGACCGCAATTAACAGCGGATAGTGGGAGCGCGCGTCGCGTAGAAGTTTTTTGAGCATCGATTCACTTATACGGCAAGAATGAAATGAACCTCCGACGGCATTTCACATATTCACAATGCGGTTGTCCGAGGTGAACCCCGGCACACCTCTGACCACCAGCGCATGGGTGGGGGTGCCTTTGCTCGCCAAAGCGGAAGGCAGCCGCTGCGCCCGAGCAGCATGCGCACTCGGGTGCAAGACATTGAACGAGATAGAAAAACGTAGCCATGCCGGATGCGCGTAAGGAAACTCAGTACACCCTTCTGCCGCCCACCCAGGTTTGTTCAACCTTTATTTTCCAAATATCAGACGGCGCAATCTTGAATAGATCCTGATCGACCAGGATGAAATCTGCCCATTTTCCCGGTTCGAGCGAGCCGATCGATTTCTCTTGGTGCTGGGCGTATGCGGCGTCCAGCGTGAAGGCGCGAAACGCCTCGATAAGAGTCATCGCTTGTTCGGGATGCCAGCCTCCGTCGGGTCGATTCTCGTGATCTGTGCGTGTGACGGCCGCGTGCAATCCAAAGAAAGGGTTCGGAGATTCAACGGGAAAGTCGGATCCTCCGGCGATACGTGTGCCCTGATCGAGAAAGGTGCGCCAGACATAAGCGCCTTTGAGACGTTCTTTGCCGATCCTGTCCTCCGCCATGTTCATGTCACTGGTGGCATGGGTAGGCTGCATCGAGGCAATTAAGTCCAGTTCCTTGAACCGCGGGATGTCAGGCAAGGACACTACTTGTGCATGTTCAATGCGGTTGCGAAACTCGCGACCGCCTACCTTCTTGTACGCGGCTTCGAATGCATCGATTACCTGGTGGTTGGCGGCATCACCGATCGCATGGATATTCACTTGGTAGCCTGCTTTAAGCGCAGTTTCGACCTTGGCCTCCATCTCCGCGTCGGACATGAATAGAAGTCCGCGCTGATCTGGCTTGTCTGAATATGGCGCCATCAGTGCGGCACCACGGCTGCCCAAAGCGCCGTCCGCGAGAAGCTTGACCGACCGCACGGTGAGGAAGTCATCACCGTAGCCAAGCAAGGGGCCGTTCTTCGACAACGTCTTGAAGTCCTCTCCCGTCTCCCAAATCATTGCGTAAAGACGTACGGTGAGCAAATTCCGGTCGGCAAATGTCTTGTACAACGCGATGCGGCCCACGCTATCGACGGGATCGCCGGGGTCGGCGACCGAAGTCACACCGACTGAATTCAGTTGCGATTGGGCGGCCTTCAACGCTGCGCTGAGTTCCGAATCGCTGGGCCGGGGGACCACTCGATCAACCAGTGTCATCGCCTTGTCCACGAGCACCCCCGTGGGATTACCATCCCCATCTCGTTCGATGCGTCCACCCGGCGGGTCCGGTGTATCTTTGTTGATGCCGGCTGCGATCAGTGCTTTAGAGTTCAACCACTCAGCATGGTGGTCAATGCGCCATAGAACAACCGGGTGATCAGCGCATACCGCGTCCAATTCTGTTTGGTGCGGAAAACGACCCAGTTTCCATTTGACCTGATTCCAACCGCCACCCAACACCCACGCGCGGTCAGGATTTGCAGCGACATAGGTGCGGATCTGATCTTGCGCTTGCTGCAGACTTTCGGTGCCGAACAGGGCAACCTGAGTACTCGTGAATCCCAGACTAAGAACATGGCCATGAGCATCTATCATGCCCGGTAATAATGTCTTTATCTTGCCCATCAATGACGTTTGCGGAAACGAAACGCGTGTGCAATGCGGCGGCATTCCCGGTTGCCACCACCTTGCCGTGATCGAACACAAGGCCGGTGAAGGATTGCAGGCGATCTCCGGCGAGTGTGTAGCCATGCACGTTTTCGATCAAGGTCGCTTTACCAGAGGCTTGTATTGCGAATGCAAACATGGCCGCTGCTAGTGCGTATTTGGCGGTTGTCATCAAGCCCAACTCCTTTTAAATCGCGCCAACACCTGCACCCAAACTAAATCATCCATGGTCATTCCCGCCGTTTCGACCGATTTTTTCAAAGAGTCGAAAACAAATCTAGAGCTTTGCTCGGCACCTGCTAACGGCCCACGTATGAAATCCGCCAGATCGTATTGCTCGCATCGTCGCTGAGCAGCAGCGAGCCGTCGCCGAGCTCGAGCGTGGCGACTGGGCGTCCCCACACATTGCCGTCGTCGGCGATGAATCCCGTCACGAAGTCCTCGTAACCTCCCGTCGACCGGCCATCCTTCATCCGCACACGCACGAGCTTGTACCCGGTACGCAGGCTCCGATTCCACGAGCCGTGGAAAGTGACGAAGGCATCGCCATCGAACGCCGGCGGAAAGGACGCGGCGCCTCCGCTCGCAGCATAGAACGTCAAATGCAGCGGCGCGGAATGCGATTGGTAGAGCACGTCAGGCACGATGACCTTTCCCGCGAGATCCGGCCGATCGCCCTTCAGGCGCGGGTCCTCGTGCGCTCCGAGGTAGTACCACGGCCACCCATAGAATCCGCCCTCGACGAGGTGGGTGGAATAGTCGGGCACCAGATCATCGCCGAGCAGGTCGCGCTCATTGGTCGTGCACCACAGGTCGCCCGTCGCCGGTTGCGGCGTGAGGCTCACGCAATTGCGGATGCCGTTCGCAAAGTTGCGCTGCCGCTCGGGGTGATCGACGTCGGCGACCAGCACAGCAGCGCGCCGCGTCTCTGCGTCCCACGCCGCGCCGACGCCATACTGCGCTTCCCACGCCGGGAGGTCCGCGGCGGATTTCTTGGTCATACTCTCGGCGACGTTCGAGGCCGAGCCCACTGACACGAACAAGCGTCGGCCGTCGGCGGAGAACGCAATGTCCCGGGTATGGTGTCCCCCGGTGGGCAGGTCCGGAATCACGACCTCCGCCGGCACGGCCGGCCGCACGTCGCCCGTGGCGTAGCGGTAGCGCACGACCCGGTGGGTCTCCGCGACGTACAGCCATTCCGGATGCGCGGCGTTCGGGTACAAAGCGATGCCAAACGGCTGCCGCAATCCGCTCGCATACACTTCGGCCGTAGCCGAGGCGCCGTCCGCGCCCGGATGCAGCACCGAGATGCGTCCACCGTCCGTTTCCGTCAGCAGTACGTCACCGTTGGCCGCGAGCAGCATTTTGCGCGGCCCCAGCAGGTCGTGGGCAAACGCTTCGATGCGAAATCCCCGCGGTACCTTGAGTACGGCATGCGCCGGCCGCGGAATGATCAGCGGCCCGTTGCTTTCCGAGGGTGTCAAGAATGGCGCCGGCAAGGCCGCGAGGTCGACGTGGTGCCGCCGTCCAGGCGCATCCTTGCGCCAATCCGCCGCG
>JAXDQI010000262.1:0-23512 GCA_034667965.1 Gammaproteobacteria bacterium | reverse complement strand
GCCTCGCCGAGCAGAGCAATCGGGTGACCTTGTACAAGGCCCTGGGCGGCGGCTGGCGTGAGCAGATGCCATGACCATGAGCATGGACCGGCCTATCCGGCTAGCCTGGTGGCGCAGGAAACCCTGGTTGCAAGGGGGTATTGCCGCTATTGTCGCCATGCTTCTCATCACCATCGGTGCCCTCTTGCTTGGAACTCCGGAACGCCGCATCCGTGTTGCCGCCGCAAGCGTCACCATAGCGCGCGTTTCGCAGGGTACGTTTCATGACTTCATCCCGCTGAGGGGAAAAGTGGTACCGATGAATACGGTCTACCTCGATGCGCTCGAGGGCGGGCGCGTCGACCGCGTCCTCGTTCAAGCGGGCGATACGGTGACGGAGGGGCAGCCCTTGGTCGAGCTGAGCAACACGGAGCTCGAGCTCGATGTGCTCGATCGCGAAGGGCGATTGGTGGAGTCGATCACCCAGCTGCAGACTTATCAAACGCAGCTCGAACAGAACCGCGTCGCGAACCAGAAGGCGCTCGCGCAAATCGATTACGACGTCACTCGACTGCAACGCTCGGTCGCCAGGCGAAATATTCTCGTCGCCGACGACGCGGAACCGCTGGAGGTCAAGGACCAGGTTCAGGACGAGCTGGACCATGACGTGAAAGTGCGGCCAATGCAGGACGACAGCAACCGCAAGCAGGAGCAGCTCCGACTGCAACAGCTGCCGCAGATTCACAGCCAATTGCTGAAACTGCAGCAGGACCTCAAGATCACGCACGGAAAACTCGACAATCTAACCGTGCGAGCGCCGGTGGCGGGCCGGCTCACGGCGATGGATCTCAAAGTGGGCGAGAACCGCAACCGCGGCGCGCGCTTTGGAGAGCTCACCCCGGAGACCGGCGACAAGCTCGCAGCGGAGGTGGACGAGTACTACCTCGGGCGCGTGCAGAACGGTCAAATCGGAGACATCGAGATTGGCGATAGGACCTGGGCACTCGAGGTGGTCCGCGTGTACCCGAAAGTGACGAACGGCACTTTCACCGTCGATCTGGCTTTTCGGGATGCCACACCTGCGGGTCTGCTCCCCGGCCAGGCCCTGCAGGGTAAATTGGCCTTGGGCGCCGATCGCCCGGCGACGATTCTTCCGACGGGAGCTTTTTTGGAGCGCACCGGTGGCGATTGGATCTTCGTACTGGCGCCCGACGGCAAATCGGCGCTCCGCCACACGATCAAGATCGGCCGCCGCAATGACGAGCAGGTGGAAGTCTTGAGCGGCCTCGCCGCCGGCGAACGAGCAATCACTTCGGACTACACGGGACTTGAACGCATCGATCGCATTGATCTGAAGCAATAGGGAGCCTCAAGATGTTGAAATTGGAGAATGTCAGCAAGATTTACCGCACCACCGAGGTCGAGACGCGCGCACTGGACGGCGTGTCATTCGAGGTCGGAGCCGGGGAGTTTCTGGCCATCATGGGACCCTCCGGATGTGGAAAATCCACACTGCTCAATATCCTCGGGCTCCTCGACAGCCCCACGAGCGGCCACTACTCGTTCTTCGGCGAGGATGTCGCTCGCGCCCCCGAACAGTACCTGACGATTCTGCGTCGAGGCGTCGTGGGCTTTATCTTCCAGAGCTTCAATCTGATCGACGATCTGAACGTCGCCGAGAATGTCGAGGTGGCCTTGATCTATAGGCGGGTCTCTGCCGGTGAACGCAAGCGCCGGGTCGCCGAAGCCCTCGAACGCGTGGGGATTGCCCATCGCTCGCGCCATCTACCGCAACAGCTCTCCGGGGGGCAGCAGCAACGGGTCGCCATCGCCAGAGCGCTGGTCTCCAATCCGAAACTGATTCTCGCCGACGAACCCACCGGTAACCTCGATACGGCCAACGGGGAGGCAGTGATGGACCTGCTCACGGGAGTGTCCAAGTCGGGCACGACCGTCATCATGGTGACCCATTCGCTGGTCCATGCCGGCCGCGCACAGCGAACCGTAAGGCTCCTGGACGGTCACGTCGTCAGCCAGACCTTGCTGGCCGCTTAAGATGTTTCACAATTATTTGATGGCGGCGCTGCGTAACCTCGCGCGCAATCGGCTCTACGCCGGCATCAACATCGGCGGCCTCGCGATTGGATTCGCCGCGGCGATTCTGATCGGTCTTTTCGTGCGCGACGAATTCAGCTACGAGAGCTTCATTCCCGGACACCGGCACGCTTATCGAGTCTCCACGATTCGCATCGTGCCGGGCAGAGGCCCGATTTTCGTTCCGGTCACCGCGCCCGATGTGGCAGCGTGGATCAAGCTCGACTTTCCCGAGGTGCAGAGCGCCGCGCGACTGGTGAGCGAACAGGTCGGATTGCGCCATGGCAATTTCGAGGCGAGCGAGGACATTGCCTGGGCGGATCCCGATATCTTCGAGGTCCTGCCGCTGAAGGCATTTGCGGGGAATCTACGCACGGCCTTGCAGCAGCCGGACGCGATCGTGCTCACCAGGCAAATGGCGCGCAAGTATTTCGGCCGGGACAATCCGATCGGAGAAACGCTCGAAATCAACCGCCAGCATGTGATGCAGGTGACGGCAGTGCTCATGGATTTGCCGTCGAACACCCACCTCGACGCCAGAATATTTGCATCAGGGCGCGCCGCGTACTCGCGCCTTTCCGTGCTCGACGCCATGCCGGGAGCGGCGGTCAATAAACCTTGGAACACGTTGACATACATACGTCTATTCCCCGCAGCATCGATGGATAAATTGGCCGCTGCGCTGCCCGGCCTTGTCGATAGGCACATGCAAATGCCCGGCGTCGACAAAATGAGTGCGGCGATGCAACTGACGCTCATTCCGATCGCGGCCGTTCACCTGTATGGCCCGGGCTCCGCAACTGCGGACTACGCATTGGCAGCCATCGGCGCCCTGACGGTGTTGCTGGCAAGCCTCAATTTCGTGAATCTGACGACGGCGCGGGCGACACGACGTGCCGTCGAGGTGGGCATCCGCAAGGCCTCCGGTGCCAGCCGGACCGACCTCGTCATTCAGTTCATCGGTGAGTCGATGATTTATGTCGCACTCAGCATGGTGTTGGCGCTGGCGCTGGTCGAGGTGCTGATGCCCTATTTCAACGCTTTTCTCGGCCGGACGATCCTCTTCGACTACTGGCGCAGTCCCGATCTGGCGGCGAGTATTGTCGGGGCCGTGTTGGTGGTCGGAACGCTGGCCAGCGCTTATCCAGCGATGGTGCTGTCGGTTTTCCCGCCGGCGTGGGTGCTCCGGAGTCGTTCCGGCGGTCCCAGCGGTTCCCAAGGGTTGCGGGAGGCTCTCGTCATCCTGCAGTTCGCGATCCTGATTGGTTTGACCGTGTCGACGGGAATTCTGTATCAACAAACCAATTACGCGACCCGCGACAGCTTGCGCCTCGACAAGGATCAGGTACTGCTGATCCGCGGGGCCTGCGTCAAGGCGTTCAAAAATGAAATTACAGCACTTTCCGGCGTGCGGGCCGCATCGTGTTCATTTGTGGCGCCGTTCCTCAATCCAGTTGTCATTCCGATTCAGCTGCAAAACGGGCAGCAGCTGTCGATTCATGAGAGCGCCATCGATATCGGCTTTCTCGAACTCTACGGATTCAAGCCGCTGGCGGGGCGTTTCTTTTCGGCCGCTCACGAGGAGGACGTCCCTCCCGAGGATCTGAAGGCACCGCTCCAGCCGCGCGTGGTCATCAATGAAACGGCCCTGCGCCAACTCGGGTATGCGACTCCCGGTAGCGCCATCGGTCAGAGCATTCCATTGGTGTTGCTGCGCTCGCTCGATGACAACATCACCGGTCGATACCCGGCTGAAATTATCGGCGTCGTGACCGATTTTCCGATGGGAACCATCCGAGAGCCGGTTGGACCCACGATCTTCTACGTGCAACCCAATTTATTTCAACTGATGAGCATCAAGCTGAGCGGTCGCCAGATACCTGAAACTCTCGCATCGATTGACCGGCTGTGGAAGCGGTTGGGCAGTCCCCGCCCAATTTCGCGTTTTTTCTTCGATCAACAGGTGGAAAATACCTACCAAGACGTGATCCGCCAAGAGCGGCTGATGGCCGTCCTCGAAGCCGTGGCGCTCCTCATTGCCTGCCTCGGACTCTTTGGCATCGCGGCATTCAGTTCTGAACGCCGCACCAAGGAGATCGGCATACGCAAAGTGATGGGGGCGGAAACCCACGACATCATGCGCATGTTGCTTTGGCAATTCAGTAAGCCGGTCCTCTATGGAAGCCTGATCGCCTGGCCGGCCGCCGCCTATATCATGAATCGCTGGTTGAACGGTTTTGCGTATCACGTGCCGCTTGCCCCATGGCTGTTCATTGCCACGACGGCATTGACGCTCATCGTTGCGCTGGCCACCGTGAGTGCTCATTGCTGGCCGGTCGCTCGAGCAAAGCCTGCCGCCGCGCTGCGGTACGAGTAGGGAGCAGCCAGACGTGTTTCGCAACTACTTGATGGCGGCGCTGCGCAATCTGACGCGCAATCGACTCTACGCGGGTATCAATATCGTGGGCCTAGGCGTCGGATTCACGGCGGCCATACTGGTGGCGCTTTTCGTACGCTCCGAATTCCATTACGACACTTTTCTTCCGGGATACGATCGCGTCTTTAATGTTGTGGAGATCTACCACCCGCCCGGCGCGCCACCGTTACTGATAGATGCCACCCTTCCGAACATCGCGGCGGCGATGAAGCTCGACTACCCGTCGATCGACACGATTGCGCGCCTAGCCCAAAGTGGCGCCGATCTACGCGTGGGCGCTATCGAAGCCCTAGATAACATTACTTGGGTGGACCGGGACTTCTTCAAGGTGATGCCTTTTCCGGTCATCGCCGGCGACCCGATCGCCACTCTGGCCCGTCCCGACGGGATCGTGCTCACCCGCAGTATGGCGCGCAAGTACTTTGGCCGGGATGACCCAACCGGTGAAACAATCGAGCTCGACCGAGCTCACCGGATGCAAGTCGGGGCTGTGATCGAAGACGTTCCGGCCAACTCGCACCTCGCGGCGCAAATTTTTGCATCAGGCCTCGCCTCTTTCTCACCGCTCGCGATTGCCGATCGCGCCGATCGCAGCAATTGGGGCGACACCGTGTACACCTATTTTCGTCTGGCTCCTGGCGCATCTGTGGACCCCATCAGGGAGGACATGGCGGCGTTCCTGGAACGCCATGGCATCGGACCGCAGATGCACCTGCATCTCTCGCCGCCGGCTCTTGAGCTGACTGTTGTGCCGCTGCCTGACATTCACTTGCGGCCTGCCGCTTTGGCCGCAATGACTCCCCGAGCGAACAAGGAGACACTGTTTGCGTTGGCTGCGACCGCTGCGCTGATCGTCCTGATCGCCGCAATCAACTACGTGACTTTGATGACGGCACGTTCAACCCAGCGCGCGGTCGAGGTCGGCATACGCAAGGTGGTCGGCGCTGCGCGACGCAACCTGGTCGCTCAGTTCATCGGCGAATCGCTCCTCTATGTCGTGATCGCCATGATGATGGCAATAGCCTGTGTGGAACTGATGATCCCCTGGTTCAACGCCTATGCAAACACCAATCTCGCATTTAACTATTGGCGAGAACCGTCGCTTCTAGGCGCGCTAGTGGCTGTTGTAATCAATGTCGGCGTATTGGCAGGTCTTTATCCTGCTATCGCCCTCTCCGCTTTCCGACCCGCTTCCGTTCTCAAGGGCGGACCGCTCCAATCCGCCGGTGCCGGCATAGTGCGAACCGGGCTCGTCATCCTGCAGTTCGCGATGCTCATCGGGATCCTCTTGATGACCGCTACGATCTATCGCCAGACCCGATTTGCACTGACCGACACGCTGCGCGTACCGACAGATCAGATCGTGTGGGTCACGGGGGCGTGCGACGATGCAATCAAACATCAAATGGGATCTCTTTCCGGCGTCCGCAAGGCCGCTTGCAGCGCCCCTGGCAACTTTAGTCATGTGTTGGTGCACCGAGCCGACGGAGCCAACCTTGCGTTTAGCCGGACTTTTGTGGACTTCGGCTATCTGGAGCTCTACGGACTGCGCCCGCTCTCCGGCCGATTCTTTGAAAAATCCTATGGAGCCGACTCCGTGAGTCCGGACGTCCCGGCGTCTTTTCAACCCAACGTCGTCATTAATGAAACTGCCCGGCAACAACTGGGATTTCGGAAATCCGCTGAGGCAGTGGGAAAGACGATATCCTGGGCCCGCGGGGCTGATCTCAGCGCGCCTCTGCCTTCTACTATCATCGGCGTCACGCCGGACTTTTCGGTCGCGGCCTCTCGTGCGAAGATCGATCCGGAAATCTACCTCGTAGATCCTTCCGCGCTGGACACGCTCAACGTCAAGCTGGACGGCCACAAGATCCCAGAGACGATCGCGTCGATCGACCGTCTGTGGAAGAAGTTCAATGCGTCGCGACCCATCTCACGCGTGTTTCTCGACCAGCTCATGCAACGTCAGTACATGGATGTGATTCGGCAGGGAACCATTTTTGCAGCGTTCGCGGGCCTTGCCCTATTCCTCGCCTGCTTGGGCCTCTTCGGCCTTGCCGCGTTCGCCACGGAGCGGCGAATCAAGGAAATTGGAATCCGTAAGGCGATGGGTGCGTCGTCCGTCCATATTATGCGGCTGTTCGTCTGGGAGTTTTCGCAGCCAGTCCTGTGGGCCAATCTGATCGCTTGGCCTATCGCCTACTATTGTGCCGGCCGCTGGCTCAACGGATTTGCCTACCACGTGAATTTAGAGCTCTGGATGTTCTTAGCCGCCGGTACCATCGCTTTGACGATCGCGCTGTTCACTGTCAGTGGTCAGGCCTTCCTTGCGGCACGCGCCAAGCCGGTCAAGGCGCTGCGGTACGAGTAGGTTGGCGCTGATCATCGCTGCCCGATCGGTGCCTCCACAATGCCTGCCCATCAGCGCACGAGGGGTACGATCAACGCCGAGGGATGTGTCGAATCGTGATAAATCACGTTCTTCGCTATGACCACGCGGGTCGAGTGTGCCTGTTCTTCGCCCGTATTTAAATTGCGGTCGAAGCGTGGAAAATTGCTGCTGGAAACCTCCAAACGCAGTTTATGCCCCGCGAGGAAAACATTGCTCGTGGCCCACAGGTCCAGCGTGATGTGATACGTCTTCCCTGGAATCGCCAGTTCCGGTTTCTCCCGGGAGTCTCGGTATCGCAGGCGTAGAATCCCACTTGTCAGGTTTTGCGCAAACCCGTCCGGCCAGACATCCACCAGCATTCCCGTGAAATCCGTATCCACCGCCGAACTGCTGACGTACAGCTCGAGCGATACCGGCCCGGTGACCTCGGTGTCCTTCGCAAACTTAGGCGTCGTGTACACCAGCACGTCGCTGCGTGCCTCGGCCGGCCGCTGATCCTGCGGTCCAATCCCCGTCGGCAATGCGCCGCAGCACAGCGGCCCGCCAATTGTCGGCGCTGGGTCGCCCGGGTCGTAGACATATTGATCCGGCTTCTCCGCAGCGGGAGCTACGAGACTCAGAGCACCCTGAGCCACCCGCGTCACTCCGGTCGCGGTGCCCGTCGAATGGAGAAAGTATCGAGTGTTTTGCGCGCGCGCCAACGGCCACTCGTCTTCCTGGCGCCACTGGTTCCTCCCCAGCACAAAAATGCTCACCGGTTTCCCGGAGGCGAACTCATTCTGAGCACCCTTGAATAGATGGTCGTACCAGCGAAGTGTGGTCTCATCGCCATCAAACTTGGCGGCTTGTCCGAAATCCAGCGCGCCGATCTTCGGTCCATCGCCTGCGTGACCTCCCACAATCACCAACAGTCTCTGGCCGCGGCGTGCTTCCTCACTTCCCCCATGCGCCTTGATGCCTAGGTAGTTACGCAGCGACCCGCCCAGAAAAATGTCATACCAGGCCGCAATGTGCAAAGCGGGAACCGTGATCTCGGAGAAGTGATCCTCGATCGAGACGCGCTTCCAATAGTCATCGTAGCTGGGATGATCGAGCCACTCCAGAAAGTACGGCGCCAGGGATTGAGTGGAATTGGATTGGGAAGGCAACTGCTCGAAATCGAATAGCGGAAAATCAACCAGAGGCAGCCTCCGAGTTCCAGTCAGGGCATCCGCATGTTTTGTGACGGCTCGATTGAACGTGTCCGGCGCCAACACATGGGAGGTCCATGATTCATTGAACCATTGCTCGAACGCACCGCCCTGGTAGGTCCAATTCTCGTGGTAATTGCTGCCGGTGACGAACGGGCAGATTCCCGCAAGATGCGGCGGGTGCGCAATGGCCGCCAACATTTGCGTCGCCCCCACATAGGAGCCGCCGAACATTCCGACTTTGCCGGTGGAGTACGGGAGTGCGGCGGCCCACTCGACCGAGTCGTATCCATCATTCGCTTCATTCGTGAATGGGGACCACTCGCCTTCCGACGCATATCGTCCGCGCACGTCCTCGAAGATCACGACATAGCCGCCAGCTGCGGCTTTCAGGCCAAATTCGACTCCACGGTACTTGTTGTACGGCGTGCGCTGCAGGAGCACGGGAAACTTTCCCGTAGCGTCCGGTCGATAAATGTCCGCACGCAGCTTGACCCCATCGCGCATGCCCACAGCGACATCGCGTTCGAATACGACGGCATAGTGATCAGCCGGGTGGGCCGGCGCTGCGAGCAGGAGCATGACCAGCGCAACAAGCGCAAAGCTTCTCTCGCCTATTTTGCTCTTGATCCAGCCGCTGACTCGTTGATGCTCGTCGGACATCGGCCCTTCTCCCCTAGCGCCGTAGGCTTTACCAACGGGGGACGTTAGTCAAGCTTCGTTCGCGACGAGCGCGCTTGACCTGGGTGGCGTTATCCGAGAATCATCATGGGCGTTGATCGCGAGCGAGACTGGAGGCGAGGTCCGACTCGCGGGGCCGAATTCCCGCGGATTTGGACTTTACTTGGTAGCAAGCTCCATGGAAGTGCCATTTACGTTCCTAGATGTCCAAATCACTATGGTCAATATACACTCCCCTTGCTTGGACTTCGCCGCAATACGTGAGCCGGCGGTCTTCGGACGCTGGATTTCCGCGGAAACTCACCATTTTTGCCATCCAGCATTGCCTCGATATATCGTTCAGTCGTCCCAACCCTGGAGCACACGATGAAACTGAAAAATCTGGGAGTCTGGGCCGGAACCGATGGCCTATCCGCGGCGGATGCCGCCGCGTTCGCACGGCGCGTGGAAGCCTGGGGCTATGGCGCGCTGTGGATTTCAGAGGCCGTGGGGCGCGAGGTGTTCTCCGCGTCCGCGTGGCTGTTGGCCAATACCAGCAACCTCATCATCGCCAGCGGGATCGCCAACATTTACGCCCGCGATTCGTTCTCCGCCGCTGCGGCGCAGAAGGGTCTCAACGAACAGTCCGGCGGAAGGTTTCTGCTCGGACTGGGCGTCTCGCACATACCTCTGGTGGAGGGCGTCCGGAAGCTTCAGTATGGCAAGCCCGTCACCACCATGCACGCGTACCTGCGAGCCATGGCCGAGGCGCCCTATCAGTCAGTTCTGCCCGCGGCGTCGCCGAAGACCGTGCTCGCCGCGCTTGGGCCCAAGATGCTGGAGCTTTCCGCCGAATCGGCCGATGGCGCCCATCCGTACAATGTCACCCCAGAACACACTCATCAGGCACGGGCGATCTTGGGAGCGGGCAAGCTGCTGTGCGTCGAGCAGGGTGCGATTCTCGAAACGAACCCCGCTGAAGCGCGTGCAATGGCACGTCGGTTTCTCGCCATTTATATGGGCCTGCCTAACTATGTCGACAACTGGCGGCGTTTGGGATTCACCGACGCGGACTTCGCGGCCGGTGGATCCGATCGGCTGGTGGATGCCTTGATCGTATGGGGCGACGAAAAGGCAATCCACGCGCGCATCGATGAGCATTGGCAGGCGGGTGCGGATCATGTCTGCGTCCAGGCTATTGGCCAGACGGCGCTGCCGGACCAGCGTCTGCTCGGTCTGCTGGCGCCACAGCAATGAGACCAGCGTCCTAAGGTTCTGGGCTAGCCGAAATGAACTAGCATGAGTATCGTGAGTCTGGTTCTGAGTACGCGCCGGGAGATCCAATGAGCTTGACGATGCTTGGCGATCTGACGCACCGGCTCAACCAGCGACGCGGCGCCTGCGCCCTGATCGCGATCAAGGAGCGTGTGCACTGCAAAACGCGGCTTGCCGAAGCGCTTGCGCCTGGGGCGCGCGTCCAACTCGTGCGATCGATGCTGGCGGCGGTGCTGTCGGCCGCGAGTAGCGCGCAGACGGTGCGTCAAATCGTCGTGGTGAGCCCCGAGCGCGACTCCGTACCCGCGGAGATCCCGGTGCTCGCCGATAGCGGCGAGTCCCTCAACAGCGCGCTGACTCAGGCCCATCGGGTGCTGCGCGAATTCGGTTGCCGAGAGGTGGTGATACTGCCGGCGGATTTGCCGACGATCACCGCCGCGGAAATCGACGCCTTGGTTTGCGCCGGCCGACGCGGCGGCTTTGCGATCGCCCCCGACGCGGCTGGGGTGGGTACGAATGCGCTCTGCCTCGTGTCAACGCATCCCTTTCGCTTTCAATTTGGCTTGGGCAGTCAGCGGTTGCACCTCGAAGAGGCGGAGCTCACGGGCTTGAGTCCGCAGGTGGTCCGCCTTCCGGGCCTGGAATTTGATGTGGATTCGCCGGCCGACCTCAACCGGCTCCTGGAACAGAAATGGCTCGCGCGTCTTCAGGCCTAGGCGCGCTGCTGCGCACCGCCGAGGCTGGCCGTCGGCCCGATTCTGCCGAGGCACTGGCGTGGCTGCCCGAGGCGCCGGCCGCGGACCTCCTGCCGCTTGCCGAGTCGCTGACGCTGGCCGGATTCGGCGAAACGGTTACCTATTCGCGCAAAGTGTTCATTCCGCTCACGCAACTGTGCCGGGACGTTTGCCACTACTGCACCTTCGCCAAGGCGCCGCGGCGCGTCAGGAGCGCCTACCTTTCGGCCGAGGAAGTACTCGCGATAGCGCTCGCGGGCAAGGCGGCGGACTGCAAGGAAGCGCTCTTCACACTCGGCGACAAACCGGAAGCGCGCTACGCAGTGGCGCGCTCCGCTCTCGACGCCGCCGGCGCGGTGAGCACGCTGGATTACCTGGCGCGCATGGCCCAGCTCGTGCTCGAGGAGACGGGGCTGCTGCCTCACCTCAACCCCGGAGTCATGGACGCCGCTGACTTGAGCCGGCTTCGCCCCGTGAGCGCGTCGATGGGATTGATGCTCGAGAGCGCTTCGGACCGGTTGTGCGAGCGGGGTGGTCCGCACTTCGGTTCCCCCGATAAGGTACCGGCGAGGCGGCTCGCCGCACTGCGGGCAGCCGGTGAACTCAGCATTCCGATGACCACCGGCCTGCTCATCGGCATTGGCGAAACGCGGCGCGAGCGCATCGAGTCCCTGCTGGCGCTTCGCGCTCTGCACGACAGCCACGGCCATCTGCAGGAACTCATCATCCAGAATTTCAAGGCCAAGCCCGGAACCAAAATGGCCAACGCCTCCGAGCCTGCCATAGAAGAGCAGCTCTGGACCGTGGCGGTGGCGCGCCTGCTGTTTGGCCAGAGCATGTCGATTCAGGCGCCGCCTAACTTACGCCCCGAGGCGCTCGCCAGTCTGGTGCGCGCCGGCATCAACGACTGGGGCGGCGTCTCGCCGGTGACGCCCGACCATGTGAACCCCGAGGCGCCTTGGCCGCATCTTGCGGATCTCGCGCGAGCGACCAACGCTGCCGGGCGGGATCTCGTCGAGCGTCTGGCTCTGGTGCCCGCCTATGCGGCGCGGCCCGAGGTATGGACGGATCCCCTCATCACGCCGCGCGTGCGCCGCTTCAGCGATAGTCGAGGTTTTGCGCGGCCGGACAGCTGGTACTCGGGCGCAGGCGTTGAATTGCCGCCGATCGCAGCGCGCTGGTCCTCTGCCGCCCATCGGCGCGCGGAGGGTTCAGCCGCGCCTCCGCGGGCCGATGCGCGCTCGTCGCGCGCCGGTGGCGCGGCGAGAATCTGCGCCATCATCACGGCGGCACGCGCAGGGCACGCGCTCACCGAGTCAGATATCGTTCGCCTGTTCAGTGTCGAGGGCCGTGATCTCGATGAGGTGGTCGCAGCCGCAGACCAATTGCGTCACGAGTCGGTCGGCGACGCAGTCACCTACGTCATCAATCGCAACATCAACTACACCAACATCTGTCTGTACCACTGTGGTTTCTGCGCCTTCTCGAAGGGCCAGGGGTCCAAGAATCTGCGCGGCCCCGCCTACAATCTCGACCTCGACGAAGTGGCGCGCCGCACGGTCGAGGCGGCGGCCGCGGGTGCGACCGAGGTGTGCCTGCAGGGCGGCATCCATCCGAGCTTCACGGGTGAGACCTATTTGAACATTGTCCGTGCGGTCAAGGAGGCGGTGCCGTGGATGCATGTGCACGCCTTTTCGCCCTTGGAGGTTCAACACGGCGCGAGCACTCTGGCGCTGCCGCTCGCGGCCTATCTGGAACAGCTGCGCGACGCGGGTCTCTCGACATTACCTGGTACCGCCGCCGAGATTCTGGATGACGAAATCCGCGACGTCATCTGCCCGGACAAGCTGCGCACCCACGAATGGCTGAACGTGATCGGCACCGCTCATGAGGTGGGTCTGCGCACGACCGCCACCATCATGTTTGGACACGTGGAGCAGCCCGTGCACTGGGCCCGGCATCTCAAGCGCCTGCGCACGCTGCAGGAACGGACCGGCGGCATCAGTGAATTCGTGCCTCTGGGCTACGTGCATATGGAAGCGCCGCTCTGGCGTAAGGGGCGGACGCGCTCGGGGCCGAGTTTTCGCGAGGCCGTACTCATGCATGCCGTGCCTAGGCTGGTGCTGCATCCACTCATTCGGAATATCCAGACGTCCTGGGTGAAGATGGGTGCCGAGGGGGCGGCGGTGTGCCTGGATGCCGGGGCTAATGATCTGGGCGGCACGCTCATGAACGAGTCGATCACTCGCGCTGCCGGCGGCGTGCACGGGCAGGAGCTCGATGCCGTGCAACTCCAGGCACTCGCGCACCGCATCGGCCGCCCGCCACGTCAGCGCACCACGCTTTACGGTATCCCCGGCGAGACACCGGCGGCGTGGGCCATCCGCACGCCGTCCGCGGCCGAGCCCGCCTTGGCCATGGCCGACTGACTAAAGGAGGACAGCGTGTCACTGCGACTAGGCTACAAGGCATCGGCGGAGCAATTCGGGCCCAATGAATTGCTCGACTACTCGATTCTCGCCGAACAGCGTGGCTTCGATTCGGTGTTCATCAGCGATCATTTTCAGCCCTGGCGTCATACCGGCGGCCACGCGCCGTTTTCGATGGCGTGGATGGGCGCGCTCGGCGCGCGCACATCGCGCATCGTCATGGGCACCAGCGTGCTCACGCCCACGTTCCGCTATCACCCGTCGGTGGTGGCTCAGGCCTTCGGCACGCTGGCCGCGATGTTCCCGGAGCGGATCATCTTGGGCGTGGGCACGGGCGAATCGCTCAATGAAGTCCCGGCGTTGGGACTGGCGTGGCCGGAACCGAAGGAGCGTACGGCACGGCTCAAGGAAGCGTTGGCGCTGATCCGGCAACTCTGGAGCGAGGAGCGCGTCAGTTTCCAAGGCCAATACTATCGCACCGATAAAGCAACGATTTACGATAAGCCGGCGATCATGCCGCCGATCTATGTCGCGGCGGCGGGACCGGTGTTCGCCAAGTACGCGGGCCAGTTCGCCGACGGATTCATTTGCACCAGCGGTAAGGCGGCGGAGCTGTACCGCGATACCTTGCTGCCCAACGTCGCGGCGGGGATGGCGGCGTCCGGCCGCAGCCCCACGGACGTCGACATGCTGATCGAGATGAAAGTCTCGTTCGACAGCGATCGTGAGCGCGCCATGGAAGACACCCGCCACTGGGCGGCGCTGGCGCTCTCGCCCGAGGAGAAGATCTCGGTGGAGGATCCGCTCGAAATGGAGCGGCTTGCGGATCAACTTCCCGCGGAGCGTGCCGCCCAGCGCTGGATCGTGTCGACGGATCCGGACGAGCACGTGGAGAAGATTCGGCCTTACATCGACATGGGTTTCCGGCACCTCGTGTTTCACGCTCCGGGCCCCGATCAGGCGCGGTTCCTTGATTTATACGCCGATCAGGTCTTGCCCCGGCTGCGTGCGGCGTTTGGCTGAACGCGTCCCTAGCCCTTGGCGATGAGTGCTGCCGTTGAGATCCGTCTCGTCGCGTTGCCCGGCTTTCCGCAAGTGGCGAGCGGCGATGATCTGGCGGCCTTGACCGCGGCGGCGCTGGCGCGCGGCGGGCTCGCGCTGCGCACCGACGATGTGCTGGTTTTCGCGCAGAAAGTGATCTCCAAAGCGGAGGGCCGGCGCATCGATCTGGCCACCGTCGTGCCGAGTGCGGCGGCGCTCGAGTTGGCGCACACCGCGCGGAAGGATCCCCGGCTCGTCGAGCTGGTGCTGCGCGAATCGCGGCGCGTAGTCCGCTGCGCCCCGGACGTCCTGATCGTCGAGCATCGGCTGGGGCTCATCATGGCGAATGCCGGTATCGATCAATCCAACGTCGCCGACCCCGCCGGCGGCGAGTTTGCCCTGCTCCTCCCCGAAGACCCGGATGCCAGCGCCGCGCGCTTGCGTGATCGGCTGCGCATGTTGACCGGCTGCGAGCCGGGTGTCGTGATCAGTGACAGTTTCGGTCGGCCCTGGCGCGTGGGCACGGTGGGCGTGGCCATCGGCTGCGCGGGGTTTGCGGCGACGCTCGACCTGCGCGGTCAAACGGATCTGTTCGGGCGTCCGCTGCGCGTCACCGTGGTCGGTCACGCCGACGAGATCGCTTCCGCCGCCTCCTTACTCATGGGGCAAGGCAGCGAAGCTCGCCCGGTGATTCTGGTGCGGGGTGTTGCATCGCGAGCACCCCACCAGCCCGCCGCGGCTCTCATTCGCCCGCCCCAGCAGGATCTATTCCGATGACCGGCCACGTCGTTGCCCTATGCGGCGGTGTGGGCGGCGCCAAACTGGCGCAGGGCTTGAGCATTGCACTCCCGCCCGAAGATCTGTCCCTCATCGTCAACACCGGCGATGACTTCCAGCATCTCGGCCTCAGCATCTCGCCCGACTTGGATTCGGTGGTTTACGCCTTGGCGGGATTGTCCGATTCGGTCAGAGGCTGGGGACGGCGCGATGAGACCTGGACGTTCATGGAGGCGCTCAAGGGCTTGAGCGGTGAGAGCTGGTTTCAGCTCGGCGATGGCGATCTGGCCATGCATGTGGAGCGCACCTGGCGGCTTGGCCAGGGCGCCACCTTGAGCGAAGTCACGGCTCACCTGTGTCGGGCCTTAGGGATTGCCATCCGGGTGCTGCCGATGAGCGATGACCCCGTGCGCACGCGCGTGCTGACCGCAGAAGGATGGCTGGATTTCCAGGAGTACTTCGTCCATCGGCAATGCCGGCCGGCCGTGCGAGAGTTCAGGTTTGCCGGTGCCGAGACGGCGCGCGCGCAGCCCGCAGCGCTGGCCGCCCTCGAACGCCGTGACCTGCGCGCCGTCGTCATCTGTCCCTCGAACCCTTTTGTCAGCGTCGAACCCATCCTCGCGGTCCCGGGAATTCGTGCTGCGCTCCAACAATCCCCCGTACCGGTAATTGCCGTAACGCCCATCATCGGCGGCAAGGCGATCAAAGGTCCGGCAGCCAAAATGATGGCTGAACTTAGGCTAGAGGTGAGCGGAGAGGCGGTGGCCCGACGCTATGCGGACATCATTGACGGGTTCGTCGTCGACCACGCTGATCCGGTTCCGGAGCCTCTGCAGGACGTCAGGTTCTTCGGTGCCGCAACACTCATGACCACCACTGATGACCGATTGCGGTTGGCGCACGCCGTGCTGCAGTCAGCCGACATGCTCGCAGCGCAAGTCAAGACGTGACGGCAAGAAATGCTCCTGTTGGATAATGACGATCGCGGGCGTATTGTAAGGGCCCAGTCGCGAGCCAGCAGCAATGTGGAGGACACCATGGCCGAACCAAACAAGTCTCCAGACCTTCCCAATTGGATCAAAGATCACATCTCGCGGTACGTCGCCACCGATGGCGCGGACGGGTACCTGTGGGACGCCAGCATCGGCGGCGGCAAGGGAATGGTGCCCACCCTGTTGCTCACCACCGTCGGCCGCAAGTCCGGAAGAGTCCTGACCCTGCCCTTGATCTTTGGCCGGTCCGGTCCGAACTATGTCGTGGTCGCCTCCAAGGGCGGGGCACCGGCACACCCGGCCTGGTACTTGAATCTGCAGGCTAAGTCCGAGGTACACGTGCAGGTGAAGGCCGAGAAGTTCACGGCTCAGGCACACACCGCGGACGCCGCGGAGCGGGCCAAGCTTTGGCCAAAGATGGTCGAAATCTACGGGCCCTACGCGGATTATCAGACCAAGACCGACCGGCAGATTCCCGTCGTGGTATTGAAGCCGGTCTGAGCGAGTTCCGATCACAAGGCTTCTTGTGAAGTGAGCATTGGTTAAAATCCGGCGCCGTGGATCCGCGTGGCGAACCACCGACGGCGCCGGGATCCAATCACTTGCTGGCGAGCCGAACGTCGGTGCCGCCGAAACGCAATTGGGTCAACATCGGCGCATTGACGTCCTTGACCGCTTTGTCGACCGCCTTGTCAATGCATCCCTTGATTGCCACTCTCAAGATCGGGTCGGTTTCGGTGGACAATTCACAGACTTGCCGCGCCGCAGCACGTATGCGGCTGTAAAGAACCTTCGCGCCGTCCGATTTGGTGATATCGAGATCATTGAATCGGACGGTTTTGCTCGGCGCGCCTTCCGCCTCCACGGAAGACGAGAGCGCGCTGCAGAACGCCGCGGTGCTCATGACGCAGGAGATGGCCGTGTATATCTTCGTACGAATGGTCGTGTTCATGTCAATTCCTCTTCGGTTTGTCCTTTGCAATCCCCAGCATTGATTGCTGGGTTGGACGACACGGTAGGAAATTGCACTCGATCAATCTTGACCGTCTCCTGAATAACTCCTGGAGAAAATGTGAATTACACAAAAAAGGCCGGAAGCAGTGCGCAGCGCTCGGACACTTTGCTTTACCCGCGCTTGCCTGCCTAACTGATGCGACATGGACAATGACGGCGTGACGGGAGACAGGCCAAGCTCGGTGCCACGACCGAATGCTGATAGAGGCCGCCGCCGTTGGCACTTCGCCGGCACAATTTTCGATGAGCGGACTCTGGAGTTGCTCGTCAACGGCGTAGATGCCGAACTCGAACGCAAACCCCTCGAAGTCCTGATTTACTTGCTGGAGCACGCCGGCGAGGTCTGCACCAAGGATGAAATACTCACCGGCGTATGGCCCGGGCGGATCCTCAGCGAAACCGTGCTGACCAAGTGCATCGGCCGGCTGCGAGAGGTTCTCGGGGACCGGGAGCAAGACATCATCAAAACCGCCTATGGCTTCGGCTATCGGTTTATCGCCCCGGTGCAGGTGGAAGTGGGGCCGACGCCGGGGCCCGGGCGCTTGGATTTCAAGCCGGGCGACCACCCGCCCGGCCGCCCGCTCTGGAGCCTGGTCGAGCGGCTCGGCATCGGCGGGCACGGCGAGACTTGGCGCGCGCGTCATGAAAAGACCCACGAACAGCGCGTGTTCAAGTTCGCTCTCGATGAAACCTCGCTCGGGGCGTTGAAGCGGGAAATCACGTTGTTCCGCATCATCAACGATTTGCTCGGGGACCGCGCCCGCATCGTCAGATTGCTCGACTGGAATCTGGAACAGCTGCCTTATTTCACGGAGGCGGAATACGTCGCAGCCGGTAATCTGGCCGATTGGACCAAGGGGCTCGGCGGCATTGCGGCCATCCCGGTCGTCGAGCGCCTGGGAATCGTCGCGAAAATCGCGGCCGCCCTCGCGGCGGTGCATTCGGTTGGCGTGCTTCATAAGGACTTGAAGCCGTCTAATATCTTCTTGAGACCCGTGCCTGGCGAGCCTGTCGAAATCGCGCTCGGTAACTTCGGCAGCGGGGGCATGCTCGACGCCGGGCACATCGACCGGCTCGGGATCACCCGCTTGGGATTCACCAAGACCGTTGCCGCACCCAGCGTGAATTCGGCCGCACCCCTCTATCTGGCACCCGAAATCCTCAACGGCCAGCCATTCACGGTGAAATCGGATATCTACGCGCTGGGGGTCATCCTCTATCAATTCCTGGCAGGCGACTTCCACAAGGTCATGTCGGCCGAATGGCCACGCGACATCGACGATGAATTGCTGCGCGAGGACATCGCATTGGTCGCACACGGGAATCCCGCGATGCGTCTGGCAGACGCCGACATATTGGTACAGCGGCTTCGAAACCTCGACGAGCGCCGCAGCCACCTGATCGCACAGCGGCAGACGCAGGCCAAGGTCGAGGACACACGCCATCACCTCGAACGAACGCGGGCGCAGCGAGTGGGCGTCGCTCTCGCGTTCGCCGCGTTGACAATCGGTCTCGCTGTCAGCACCGTCATGTATGTCAACGGACGCCGTGCCCAAGAACTTAGCGCAGCCGCGGCGGCGCAATCGAAGGCAGTGACGGAATTTCTCAGCAGTGAGGTATACGCACCGGAGGACCCAGGTGTTGAGTCTGCAAAGGCATGGACCACCCCCGAACTCCTAACGCGAACCGGTAACAAAATTGACCTCCGCTTCGCCGGGCAACCCGCGGTTGCATCGGAACTGCACTACATCATGGGACGCTCACTCAACCGACTTCACGAATATTCCTTGTCTGTTCTACACCTCAGCCGCGCCGTGGAACTAGGGCAACAGGACGGCGCAGGATTCGACTCCGCACTGCGCAGTGCCTCCGAATTGGTCGAGGTCGACTACGCACTCGGCAACCTGCGAAACACCCTGCCTCGGTACGAAGCCGTCCTTGCGGCAGGCGAAAGACGTAAGGCGCCTGACGATCTGCCTCTGCTGGAACTTGAAGAACGGGTGGCGCGCGCACGGTATCTCTTGGGCGACTGGTCGCCAGCCGCCCAAGATCTAGGGCGTCTCCTGAAGGTCCAAAGCACATCCACGGCGCCTACCGAGTTCCTTGGCGAGATCGAATTCGATCTCGGGCAGGTGCTTACCGCTCTGGCCAGGTCCGCTGATGCGGAGGTTCACTTACGCCGGGCGATCGAGATCCTGACGCGCGAGATTGGTGCGACGCATCCAAAAGTAGCGGAAGCACGAACGGCCCTCGGTCGATCGCTCGCCGACACCGGTCAGTTCGAGGGTGCAGCGGAGCAATTCGACAAGGCGCAGGAACCGGCGGCCCGTTCCGTGCCCCTGGAGACGGGGATTGCAATGCGCACGCGATATTTCCGGGCGCTTCTCTTTCTTCAAATGGACGCCCCGGAAAAGGCCGAATTCCTACTCGCTCAAATCGTCGCGTTCCAAGATGCGCATTCTGCAGCGGATCTGCAGACGCGAACCGTTTCGGTGCCGGAAGTCGATCGCACTGGTCCTGTGCGGCAGGCCCTCGGCGAGGCCTACGCACGCGAAGGCAACATCGACGCCGCAATTATCGCACTGCAGCGCGCAGCCGCGATCGGCGAACGCGCGGACGGCGCGCAACATCCGGGCACGCAGTCGATACGCCTTTCTCTCGCCGAGTGCTTGGTGGCACGAGGTCGCGACGCGGAAGCTCGGGCCGTCCTTACTACCCCGGCCATGAATCTGGCAGCGCTTCCTGCCGTGCATCCCATCGCGGCACAATTAGGCCGGGTGAATGGGCTCCTGGCTCAACACGAAGGGAATGTTGAGCAGGCGCGAAAGTCCTTCGGCGACTCGCTCGCAATCCTTCAAGCGCTGTATGGATCTCAGCACTGGCGGGTCATCCGTGCGCGTCAGGAGCTTCAGCGCGCTGCATCATGAGAGAGTCCAAAACATTTATTGACCGCGGGCGCGCCGACGCCGGTGACATAAATCACCGATTCCGAGATCCCGTCGATTCCCAGATCCTCCTCGATCAGGGAGTCTTTCAAAGCCGCGGTACTGAAAGGCGCCAGACCCATCCGGGTTGCCGTGAGACAAAACGTTTGGCCCAGGTGACCGGCGTCCAACAGCACCACTCTATAGGCGCGAGGATGATGGTATTTCCACATTGTCCGCGCAAAGACGGCCGTCATGATGAAGAGCGCCGCCAAACCGGCGGCATACGGCTGATCCGCGCAATAAGCCCGCGCCATTTGCGGTGTCGCGTCGGACGAGAGCTTTTCAAGCGCGTGGTCCCTGGCGTCATAGTGATAAAGGCCGGGATTGAGCCCTTTCACCTTGAGTGCCATCAAATACACTTCGATGGGGTGTCGCGCGCCGCCGGACGGACTCGTCTTGAGCGGGAGGGGACCGAAGGGGTGCGCTTCGATATACCCCTGTACTCCCCACGTCGTGTGCAGCAGCGTCGAAACAGCATCGAGCGGTACGGGCGCCTCGGAAAATTCTCGCTTCGTCCTGCGGGCATGCAGTGTCTGGAAAAAGCTGTCGGCCTCCCTTGCATGGAGCGGCAGTGAAATCAATTCCGCACCTTCGGCCTTCTTGAACAGAGGCGGCTGCGGTGTGTCGGGAATCGTCTGCATCTGCTCCTCGGGGGTCCACTCGCCTCCGACGTAGCTCACATCTTTTGTCAGAAAGTGAAATCCGCCCTCCGGCAGCCACGGCTTCCAGACCGAATCGAGCAGGTCATCGCGCGCCGACTCGGGAGAGTCGCATGCCAGCAGCAGTTGCGCCCCGATGAGCTCCAAGATCGCCTCGCCGACGCTCTCCGGGGTGTAGGAGTTGAATTCGAGCATCGCCTCCCGGATTGTCCTTGGGGTGAAGAAAAAGCGGATAATCTCGAGCGCGATCGGATTCGCGGAAAATCTATTCTGCGTCAGGTAGTTGACGATCCGCAGCGCTCCATTCTCCCAATATGCCGACTGACAACGGGCGCTTCTCAATTGTGATGGCACATTACATGAACGTAAACGCCGCGGATCGGCCTTAGCCATTCACTTTTTGTCGATGTAGGGTTTGAACCAAGGTATTTTGAACACGTGCTTCCGCAGATTTTTAAGTCCAGACTCCAATGTTCTTCGGTCGATCGTTCCGGCATCCAGTTCCTTGAGCAGCCGGTGAATCTCCTTTTCAATCGTGCCTCTCAATTTCTCCAGATCTTTCATCACGGGTCTCTCTAGATCCTTCATCATGGGTCTCCCTGTCAATGTCCACACTGCGTCGCGGAATCAGGGGATACCCTACTCCCGAAAACACAGCATGACCAGTGAGGTCTGGAGCCTTCGGGCGCCGCCGAGGCGGTGCGGCGATGCGGGCGGCCACCCACAGGTCCATGCAAGCACCTCGGAACACATCACGGCGGAAACCTTAATCGCCGCTCGATCTCTTGAAATTGCGGTTGATCGCGAATGGGATCGAACATCCAGTCAATCTTGACGCCCATCAAACTCGCTCTGTGCAAGCGTTCCGCCGTAGCGAGCCACAGCAATGCGGCCGCTGGGTCACCCCATTGCGCATAGACTGCCGCGTAGCCGGCCGCCCCAAGGTCTCCCTCCACGGCCTTGAACTCCTCTAATTCGGTTGTGGCTTGCTTTATTCTGCCCAGCGCGTGGTAGGCGAGTGCCAAACAAAAGTGCCGATCACCCTCGTCGAGCGGCGTCGCGGGGGATTCGCATGTCTGCCGCGCAAGCTCTGGACGACCGAGTGCAAGATAGCTCCGAGCGCCATACAGTCCGGCATAGTAGCTCTCGGCGCGCAGTGCCTTGGCATCTTGAACTGCCACCAGCACCTCCTCGAATCGTCGCGCGCCCTCGAGGCTCTCCAGGAGATGCTCCCGGTAACGAGGATTTTGCGGGTCCAGTTTAATGGCCCGCCGCATTGCCGCAAGCGCTACATCATGATGACCGACAATACCCTGGAAACCGGCATAGCTATCCAGTACCGATGCGCTGCCCGGGGCGAGCGCCATGGCGCGATCGATTTCTCGATCTGCGCCGACGAAGTCAAGGAACCCATTCACCAACACCTCCCAGCCGAGCGCCATATGTGCGTCCGCATATTCCGGGGCCAGCGTCACCGCCCGTTCAGCCGCTTGCCGAGCGGCCGCGTACAGGTCCTTGACCGCGCCTGGTTCGGTTGAGAAGTTTGCCACGCTACGGAGCGCGCGCGCTCGATGCGTGTATGCGGCGGCAAAGCTTGGGTCCAGTGCAATGGCTTGATCGAAGGCCGCAAGCGCCCGGCGGCTTGACGGGATATCTTGCACCATGACCTCGATTTGCATGCCGCGAAGATAGGCGTCATAAGCTTCGGAATTCCGCGTACCTCCTACTTCAATTCTTGCTGCCTCATCTCCGAGCAGCTTTACCTGCATCTCCTTGGCCACCGTCGTGGCGATGTCAGTCTGAAACGTCAAGATGTCGCTGAGATCTCGGTCGTAGCTCTGCGACCACATGTGAAAACCATTGACCGTATTGATCAACTGAGCAGTGATCCGCACCATGGTACCCGAGCGCCGGATGCTGCCCTCCAGGACCGCTGCGACATTGAGCTTGCGGGCAATGGTTGCGATATCGACATCCTTACCCTTAAATGAGAACGAGGAAGTGCGCGCAGATACCTGCAGCGCATCGACGTGCGCAAGGGCGTTGATCAGTTCCTCCGATATTCCATCCGAGAAATAGTCCTGCGTCGGGTCTCCGCTCAAGTTGGTAAATGGCAGTACCGCGACCGAGTGCGCCGGCGGTGTGAACGAAAGTCGTGGTGCGGCGACGTCGACACGCCTCGGCACCAGCAGGTGGTCCACTCCAACTGCGATAAGAATGGCGATGGCCGACATGGCTGCAAACCAAGCTGTCGCTCTATTTCTGTACAGAAACCTCCCGACTCGATACAGGACCGGGACTATTCGCGCCTTTACGGGTTGCCCGTGCAAGTAGCGCTGCAAATCTTCAGCGAGCGCAGCTACGCTGCCATATCGATCCGAGGGTACCTTTGCCAGCGCCTTCAGTACGATCGCATCGAGGTCCCCGCGCAGCTGCCGCTCCAGCTTGTCTTGCGTCGTAGCCCGTGCGGCATCGGCTTCGGGGGCAAGATGCGCGCTGGGCCTCGCCACTTCGGCGGCAACGATCGCCTGTTCGAGCAGCGCTGCTGAGCGTGTGGCCTTGATTCCGTAGGGAAGGCAGCCGGTCAGCAGCTCGTACAGCAACACGCCGAGCGAATACACGTCGCTGGCCGGTTCGACCTCATCGCCCCGCGCCAACTCCGGACTCGCGTACTCCGGCGTCATGGCACGACCGTAGACGATGGTAAGGTCAGTCTGCTGCTCGTGCTGCTCCAACAACTTGGCCACCCCGAAGTCCAAGAGCCGCACGTGCCCGGCCTCGTTCACCAGAATATTCGAGGGTTTGATGTCGCGGTGAATCACATGGTGCGCGTGTGCATATTGCAGCGCATC
>JAXDQI010000261.1:0-22671 GCA_034667965.1 Gammaproteobacteria bacterium | reverse complement strand
TTTTCGAGTCGACGACACACCCGCCTTTCGTCAGCTGCGGGCGCCCGGTATCACGCCGAAAGCGGAGCAGGCGCGCGTCTCGCCCATCATCGAGGCGTTGCGCAGTCACCCCAGATTGATCCTGCTGGCGGCGGGCGCCTACATTTCGACGAATCTATCCTTCTATATCTTAATCACCTACGTAGTCTCGTATGGTACGAGCGCCGCAGGCCTGCATCTCCCGCGAGGCGCGATGTTGTCCGCGGTTCTGATCGCCAACGCGGTGTCGACGCCGGTCTTGTTTCTGGCAGGCAGGCTGTCCGACCGGTATGGGCGTCGCCTGATTTTCATGACCGGTGTGTCTCTCGCGGCGCTCTGGGCCTTCGCGCTCTTCCCGCTGGTCGAGACGCGGTCGCTGCCGTGGATCACGGTGGCGATTCTCGTCGGTCTGAGTTTGAATTCGCTTTGCTACGGCCCGATGGCTGCGATGTTTACGGAGCTCTTCAGCACCGGGATCCGCTGTTCCGGCATTTCACTTGCTTACCAGCTCGGAGCCATCGTCGGCGGCGGCCTCGCCCCCATGATCGCGACCGCGTTGTTTGCCCGGTATCACAACAATCTCTGGGTCTCGGTCTACATGGCCGGTGCCTGCGGAGTTTCCTTGATTTGCGCCAACAAACTGGCGGATGTGCACGAAACCGATCTGGATCGGCCGCCGGGCAAGATTCTCATGGCGTGATTAGTGGAACTGTCGGGTAATAGGTTTGGTAGCGACTGACATCCCGTGTGAGGATGGACCACTGCATCACAGCTGCATGCGCACCGATATAGAAATCAGGTAGCACGCTGCTTTTGGTGCCGCGGCCTGGTCTTCATGCGTACGGTGGCGCGACCCCGGAGCTTGGCAAATCTGCTGGGCGGCGGCTTCCTGTCAGAGACCCGGACGACGCAGCTTCCACAGACCCACTGTGAGTAAGGGGACGACGTACAGGGCCAACATCGTGTACGCGAGTCCGCGATACCCCTTGGCGATGAGGGTCACCAGCCCGAACCGATTGGCGCAAAACACCGCCCCGATCAGGATGACGCTGGCGATCGCGAAGCGGACGCCTGAGGAAAGCGTTCGGCCGGCTGAATTTCCGAGGGTCGCTGCGATTCGCTCGTTGATGGCGTGGAGGCAGCCGGTGCCGCTCTCGAGCAAGGCGCTGAAAATCATCAGTTGGAACAGCAGATGAAAGGCCGGTAGATCCATTTCTCTCAATATGAAGTCGGACGGAAGCACTTCCCCCTGAATCTGCGGGTAGAAAGCGCACATGCAGACAAAGAAGATGAGCGCGGGAAGCATCGCCAGCGGCCCCGCCAGGGCACCGGCGATGAGCGCGTCACGGCCGCTGGTGAGATGGCGTGTGACGGGGAGAATGACCACCGCGCCAATGATGTTGTATGCGGCATAGGTGAGCCCTCTGACCGCCCAGCCGGTCGAGTCGGCCGGCAAGGCGAAGTGCGGGGCGACTTGGTTGCCGAATTTCGCGATGGCGATCAGCAGAAACAGCGCGTAGGTCGCATACAGCAGGACTGACACCCATTTGAACAAGCGCTCCACCGAGGTGTTTCCGAACGCGACGCAAACGGCCGTTGCGACCATCAGACAGAGCGTCCCGGCGAGCGCTTGCCACCCGAACACGGCGGCGCCCAGGGCGCCCGCCGCGGCGCCGAATACCGATAGCAACAGAACGATGTATGGCAGGTAGGCGAGATCAAACACGGTCGCGAACGGTCCCAGCAGGTTGCGGAAGAACGTGCGGTAATCCTGCGCCCGCGTTGCGCGAGCGAACAGAAAGGTCACGACAGCGACCACGCTCCAGACGCACATCGCGAGCACCATACCCGCGAGCCCGCCCCAGGGTCCGCTGGGCATGAAGTATTCCGCGAGCTCGCGCCCGGTCGAATACCCCCCGCCGATCACCACGGCCTTGAACGCGAGACCGGGCAGAACGAATCGCTGCAGCCAGGACGGACCTTCCCCGTCGTCGTTCGAGGCGGAGTGCATCTGGTTGTTATTTCTCGTTCAAGGGCAGACTGATGTATGACGCGACCGATCCACCCCGGTAGACGCTGTGCGTTTGCGCGTGGAAATCGCCTGCCACGGCATCGTAGATGTTGGGCACGTAAGTCTGTGGATTGCGGTCGATCAGCGGAAACCAGGAACTCTGGATTTGCACCATGATGCGGTGGCCGGCCAGGAACGTATGGTCGCGCGAGCGCAGGCTGAAGACGTAGGGCGTCACCGCGCCCGGCTCGACCGGCTCTGGTTTCTCGAAGCTATTTCGGTACCGTGATCGGAAGACTTCCTCGGCGAGCATGAACTCGAACCCACCGAGCCGTTCCGGTTGTGTGACATCCGGATAGACATCGATCAACTTCACCGCCCAGTCCGCATCCGAGCCGGTGGTGGCGGCGAACAAGTGGACAATCGGCTCACCGGTGATGGTGACGTCCTGCCCCAGGGGCTGCGTTTGGTAAGTCAGGACATCGGGCCGGCCGTCGGCGAAACGCTGATCGTACATCTGCCACTCGGGCCAACCATTGTCCGTGATCGGCCGGGGCATGAACGGCACCGGCTTGGCGGGGTCCGACACGAAGGAGTCCGCCTGCGGTGTCGGTTGCTGCTTGGAGTCGAACGCCAGGCCGAAATTGGCTTGCAGGTACAGCCGGCCTTCCCGGATGCCCGTCTTGGGTGGCCAAGCATCGTATGTCTGCCACTGATTCTGACCGGTCCGGAATGAAGTCACCTCCGGCAGTGTCGGGCGCTCGTGATCCTTCAGCCAGTGCGCGAACCACGGGGCTTCGATGTGCTCGCGATAATATTCCGACGTCGCGCTTCCGAAATCGATCGCACCGAGATTGTGTCCGGCACCCAAGGTCCACCCGCCGTGGAACCACGGACCCATGACGAGATTGTTGATGCCCCGCCGGTCGCCCTGCTCATACTTCTCGTAGCTCGCGACGCTGCCATAATGATCTTCCGCATCGAACCATCCACCCACGGTTAGCGTGGGCACTTTCACCGGATGCTGGATATGGGGCAGTACGCTGCAAATACCGAGGCGCCAGTAGTCGTCGTAGTTGGGGTGGCTCTCGAAGGCGTTCCAGCTGGGCGCCTTTCCATGCAGGATGTTCGCGTTGATGTTCGAAAGCGGACCGAGCTCGAGGAAGCGCTGGTAGTGATCGTAGCGATCGAGCGTCGAGGAGCGCTCGATGCCCTCCTCCATCGAACCGATCCACTCGAAGGCATAGTCAAGGCGGAAGGCACCGTTGTGATGAAAATCGTCGCCGATGAACATGTCGACACAGGGCGCCTGGGGCGAGGCCGCCTTCAACGCCGGATGGGGATCGACGAGTGCACGTGTGACGAGGAACCCGCCGTAGGAAATACCGAGCGTCCCCACACGACCGTTGTTGTTCGCGACGTGTTTGACGAGCCAGTCAATGGTGTCGTAGGTATCGGTCGACTCATCCGTGGACTTGGGAATCTTCGGGTCGCGTTGGGGACCCGCTGTGACATACGTGCCGGTCGATCCTCCCTTGCCGCGGGTGTCCTGGAACGCAAAAATGTAACCATCGCGCATCAGATGCGTGTACTGCCGCAGCCACGCGGAGTAGCCGAACTTGTCGGGCTGCAGGCCGTACGGCGAGCGGACGAGGATGATGGGCAGCGACCCGTGTTGGTCCACGGGTGCGTAGATTTCGGTGTGCAGTTGCGCACCATCGCGCGCGGAAATCTGCACTGAGATCTTGCGGAACAGCCGCGTGAAGTCCGGGCCGGGCTGCTCGCCGAACCAGTATGCGGAGAATTCACGGGTGGATTGCGCCTGCCACGACGGCATTGCCGCGGCGGTGGCGTAGATCTCTCCCTGCGCTTGCGAGTAGGGATCCGCCGGTGCCGCACTGGCGAACCGGCCCGCTAGGCCTGCCATTACGCATCCCAGCGCTGCAAGTAAAGCGATCCGGGCAACGGGTCGCTTCCGTGGAAACTCGTGTCGCATGCACTTCCCCTTTCATCGGTTTGTTCAAGCTAGGGCCGTTCGACGAGAACGAGCCAATCCTATCCCACTACGAGAAATATTTCTCTATTGGTAGATTTTATGTCCTTAATGTACACTTCGGGAGGTGATACCGGGGGATTTGTCCCCACAAGGGGCATGCAGTGAGCAAGGCCGGCGTAGTGAGCTGTGACTTCGTGATCGTGGGCGCCGGAATGGCTGGGGCATCGTTGGCTTTCGAGCTGGCGCACTCTGCCCAGGTGTGTCTGGTCGAGGGCGAAGACCGCCCCGGCTATCACGCTACCGGCCGTTCGGCGGCATTGTTCGCACCCACTTATGGTGGTGACACGATTCGGGCGCTGACCCGGGTCAGCCGGGTGTTCTTCGACACGCCGCCCGCGAATTTCAGTGCCTATCCCCTGCTGCGTCAGCGCGGCTGTCTGTTCATCGCCCGCGAAGATCAGCGCGCACGCCTGGCCGGCATGTTGGACGCGATACGCCGCACCGGAGGGCACGTTACCATCATCGATCGCAAGCGCGCGCTCGATCGGGTTCCGCTGTTGCGTGAGGAATATCTCGATTCGGCACTCGCAGACGATGAAGCGATGGACATCGACGTGGACGGGCTCCACCAGGGATATCTTCGTGGCGCCCGCGCCGCCGGCGCCCGACTCATCACCGGGAGCCCAGTCTCGCAAGTGCGGAGGACCCGGGGATCATGGCATGTCACCCTGAATGACCTTGTCATCGAAGCGCCCGTCATCGTCAATGCCGCCGGCGCGTGGGCGGATGAGTTCGCCGCGGTCTGCGGCGTACGGCGGGTTGGCCTGCAGCCGTATCGGCGTACGGCTGCGCTGGTAGAGACACCGGACCACGTCCGCATCAACCAGTGGCCGGCCGTCATCGATGCCGACGAGCAGTTCTATTTCAAGCCCGAGGCCGGCAAATTATTGATCAGTCCGGCCGACGAGACGCCGGATGTCCCCGGAGATGCGCACGCCGATGATCTGCACATTGCGGTCGGCATCGATCGGGTCGAGGCGGCACTGGCCATCGACGTCAAGCGCATCGTGCGAAGCTGGGCGGGTCTGCGGACCTTCGCGCCGGACCGCACGCCCGTGGTGGGCTTCGACCCTGACGTCGCAGACTTTTTCTGGTGTGCCGGCCAGGGCGGGTACGGGATTCAGACAGCGCCCGGCTTGGCCCGCGCGGCAGCCGCTCTGGCCAGGAGGGAAGATTTGCCCGCGGATATCGCTGCGGAGCGCGTGACCGCTGCGAAACTGTCTCCAGGTCGATTCGTCAGCCGGCCAGCTCGGTGAAGTGGCGCTACGCTACTGCAGCCGGGCTGTTTAGACTGCATCGTTGACACATGGGTGCGAAAAGCGGGGAGAAGAAGATGGAAGGTGACAATCGCACGCTGGGCAGTCTCATACGCATCCTGAGGCAGAAGGAGGGGTGGACGCTGCGCGAGATGAGCCAGCGAGTTGCCATTCCGCTGTCCACGTTGGCCAAGGTCGAGGCGGACAAGCTATCCCTCACCTACGACAAGCTGCAGCAGTTCACCTCGCGGTTGGGATTGAGCATGGCGGAATTTCTGGGACAGGCGGACGGGCCGAACCCGAAAGCCGCGCCGCGGGTTTTTACCGCGCGGCGTAGCGTCGCGGGCACTGGTAATTCGGTGTTTGTCTCCACGCCCAACTACGACTACGAGTACTTGTGTGCGGACTTGCGCCAGAAGCGCATGGTGCCTCTGCTCACGCGGATTCGCGCGCACAACATCGAAGAGTTCGGAAAGCTCATCTTCCATAAGGGCGAGGAATTCATCTTCGTGATTGAAGGCACGATCGAGGTGCATCTTCAGTTCTACACGTCGGTGGTATTGACGGCGGGTCAGGGCATCTATCTCGACAGCACCATGGGGCACGCCTACGTTGCAAAGGACTGTGAGAGCGCCCTCGTGTTGGGCGTCTGCTCGAGTGAGGACGATGATCTGGCGAGAGATCTCATCACGTTGGCAGAAAGAGAAACCACGACGGGACCCTGAGCCTGAACGACCAGTCTTAACGTCTCGCGGCTATGGAGAATAATTTCTCTATATTGACATTTTATCTCCCACAAGGAACACTTGCTCCTATTAGGTTAACGCGGATGGATTCCCATCGGCCACAAACTTGGGGGAGACAGATGAGGTACTTCGCACGGCAGCTTGCCGGTCCACTGTTTCTGTCATTCGCGGTCGCCTCATCGTGGGTCGGCGCTCAGCAAGCCACCGAGCCCGCGGGGAGCGCCCCCGCGAGACGCAGCGAGCCCAGCGCTGAACTCGCGGAGGTCGTGGTCACGGCCGAGAAGCGCACGGAGCGAATTCAAGACACTCCCATCAGCGTCACGGCTCTCTCGGGGATTGAGCTCGCGCAACAGGGTGTCATGAACACTGCGGAAGCCGCGCGTCAGGTTCCGGGTGTTGCTCTGACTTCGAGCGGCCCCGGACAGACCGAGTACACCATTCGTGGTCTCTCCTCCTCCGGACCGGCGGTCTCGACGGTCGGATTTTATCTGGATGATGTTCCGGTCGCCGCGCCGGCGGCGGCGCAGAACGGCCATGTCTCTATCGATCCGGATCTTTATGATCTCAATCGAATCGAGGTCCTGCGAGGCCCCCAGGGGACTCTCTACGGATCGGGTTCGATGGGCGGTACGGTCAAGCTGGTCACGAACCAACCCGACCTGCATGCCTTCGATGCAAGCGCCGCCGTTGACGGCTCATTTACTTCAGGAGGGGGAGCAAACGGTCGCATCAGCGCCATGGCGAACATTCCCCTCATCGACGGCCGCCTCGCACTGCGTCTCGTCGGCACGGAGGAGCACGTGAGCGGTTGGATAGACCGCATCGTCCTCAATAACTTCCCCTTGCCGACCAATCCCGCGCCCGCGTGTGGGTCATTCGGTGGCTGCACGCGTGGCAACGTTCTGTCGGTCCCCACGGCGTTCGATCACAAAAACGTGAACGACGAGAACCTTCACGCACTCCGGGGCACCATCAAGTTCCAGGCCACCGACGAACTCAACATCACGGCGACCGGTTTCTATCAACGGCTGGCACTCGGGGGCTTGTCGAACTTCGACAACCCGCCTGGGACGAGGCTCGCCCACTACCAGCCTTTCGACGTGGCGGAGCCATTCGCGGATACTTTCAGCCTCGGAAACCTGGTGGCCGAATACAATTTTCCATGGTTTTCGGTGACTTCGGCCACGTCCTACTGGAAGCGCCGCCAGTCACAGACCCAGGACGTGTCCGAAAGCGCGCAGACACTTTTCGACCTGCCTTCCTACGACACCGCCGACGGCGGATTGGGGCCCGTGTCAGTGCTGGAAGTAGACGATACCCGGCAAATCAGCGAGGAGATCCGTCTGACCTCTAGTGGTGATACGCGATTCAAATGGCTGATCGGCGGCTTCTATAGCGACTACAAGTATCACCAACTGCAGTCGTACGCCGGCGATGGTATCGCCGGCGTGTTTGGCACGCCAAATCTCATCGAACTGCTCGCTGATGATCACTTGAAGCAAAAGGCGATCTTTGGCGAGGGCTCCTACAAGCTGACAACTCAGCTCAAAGCGACGCTGGGATTGCGTCGCTATTCCTATACCCAGGACGGCGGTATCACGCTCAGCGGCGCGCTTGCCCCGACCCTTTTTCCAACGACGACGCCCATCAACGCGTCGAACTCCGGGGTCAACCCGAAGTTCACGCTCTCATATAATGTGATCCAAGATTTAATGATCTATGGCACGGCGGCGAAAGGCTTCCGCCCCGGGAATGGCAACACGCCAGTGCCGGTCACGGGACCCGACTCCTGTCTGAACAATCTGAACGCAATCGGCAAGACAAGCGCGCCTACTCAATACGATCCCGATACCGTTTGGAGCTACGAAATAGGGGAGAAGGCAACAATGCTCGATCGGCGCCTGACGATCAGCTCGGACATCTATTACGAGCGCTGGTCCGGCGTGCAACAAGCGATCATCCTCCCTTGTGGATTCGGCTACACCGACAACGTGGGCACCGCAAACGTCAAAGGCGGTGAACTTGAGATCAATGCCAAGCTGACGCCAGCCTGGACGCTCGAGCAATCCGTCGGGATCACTCAGGCGGTCTTCACGGCCACCGAGCTTGGAACCGGAGTCAACGTAGGCGACCGGTTGCTGCACGTTCCGTCCTATACCGCCTCGACTTCCCTGATCTATTCGGTGCCCGTCAGCGATACTTACAACCTGGTTGCACGTGCCAGCAATGTGATCGTCGGACCGTCACGCGCACTGACGTATTTCCCGCAGGAACTGCCCGGCTACGACATCGTCAATGCGCGCGCAGGGCTGGTCTCCAGCCGTTGGTCCGGATTTCTTTATGTCAACAACCTGACTGACCGGAGAGCATTCCTCGATAACGTTCCCGATTACCTGCTCAACATCCCCTCACTCAACCGCGTCGCCACGAATCAACCGCTGACAGTGGGAATCTCGATCGATTTCAAATACTAATCGCTCCCCGCCCGGCCAGTACCTTTTCGCCGTGACGCATGCACACGCGCTCAATATCGAAGGCCTGCTCTCACGAAGTCACCGAATGGAAAATTGCTCATCGGGTGATTGACTGTACCTGTCTATACAGCTTATTCTTTAGGCCATGGACAAGTCCCTAGGCCAGCTTCAACCCCTCTACATCAAGGTGAAGCGCCATATCCTGGACAATATCGGTTCCGGTAAGTGGGCAACGTCCGCCCGGGTACCCTCCGAAAACGACATAGTAAAATCGTTCGGCGTCTCTCGCATGACCGCCAACCGCGCGCTGCGCGAACTACGTGACGAAGGTGTGCTCGTGCGCATTGCCGGCGTCGGCAGCTTCGTCGCGGACCGGCACGCGCACGCACACCCCCTCGAGATTCGCAGCATCGCGGACGAGATTCGCGGGCGCGGCCACGTCCACCGGGCCGAGGTCGTTTCGCTCGAGCGAATTCGAGCGTCGGCTGAACTTGCAGAGGATTTCGGCATTGCGTCGCGCAGCGAATTGTATTGCTCGGTCATCGTGCACTTCGAGAACGACCGCCCCGTGCAGCTCGAGGACCGCTTCGTGCTGCCGAAGCTCGCCCCCGACTACCTGAATGTGGATTTTCTCAAAACCACGCCGTACGACTATTTGACCCGGGTGGCTCCGCTGCAAGAGGCGGAGCACTTGCTCCGTGCGGTGATGCCGGACGAGCGCACGCGAAAACTATTGGCCATGAAACGCGACGAGCCCTGCCTGTTGATGATTCGACGCACGTGGACCGCCGGTCAAATCGCGTCGGTCGCTCGACTTTATTACCCAGGTTCCCGCTATGAAATGTCGGGGCGATTCCGCCCCTGAGGAAATCCCATGCTCGCTCCCCGACCCCCAAGAATCATTCGCGCCGCCCGCGGCAACACATTGAGTGCACGCTCGTGGATGACCGAAGCACCGCTGCGCATGCTGATGAACAACCTCGATCCCGACGTTGCGGAAAATCCCGCCGAACTCGTCGTGTACGGCGGCATCGGCCGAGCCGCCCGCGATTGGAACTGCTACGACCGCATCGTCGAGACCCTGAAGATTCTCACGGAAGATGAAACCTTGCTGGTGCAGTCCGGCAAACCCGTGGGCGTGTTCCCCACTCATGCGGACGCGCCCCGGGTGCTGATCGCGAATTCCAACCTCGTGCCGCATTGGGCGACGTGGGAACACTTCAATGAACTCGACCGTAAAGGGCTTGCCATGTACGGGCAGATGACGGCGGGCTCGTGGATCTACATCGGCAGCCAAGGCATCGTGCAAGGCACCTATGAGACCTTCGCCGAAATGGGCCGCAAGCACTTCGGCGGCAACCTCGCCGGAAAGTGGGTATTGACCGCGGGCCTGGGCGGCATGGGGGGCGCCCAGCCATTGGCCGCGACCATGGCCGGCGCGAATATGCTGGCCGTGGAATGCCGACAGAGCCGCATCGACAAACGCTTGGAGACCGGCTACGTGGACGCGCAGGCAAAGTCCTTGGATGAAGCATTGGCAATGCTCGATGCGGCGAAGAAGAAGGGCACACCCCTGTCGGTCGCACTTCTTGGCAATATCGTCGACGTACTGCACGCGCTGCTCGAGCGCGGGATCGCGCCGGACGCGTTGACCGATCAAACCTCGGCCCACGACCCCGTCAACGGCTATCTTCCGCAGGGATGGAGCGTCGAACAATGGGACGAGCGGCGTTTCAGCGACCCCGCCGGAACCAGCGCCGCGGCAAAGCTCTCGATGGCCAAACATGTGGAATACATGCTGCGCTTCAAGGCCATGGGATTGCCGGTCTTCGACTACGGCAACAATATCCGGCAGGTCGCGCTCGACGCAGGCATCGCGCGCGCCTTTGATTTTCCGGGCTTCGTACCCGAATACATCCGGCCGCTGTTCTGCCGTGGCATAGGGCCTTTCCGCTGGGCGGCACTCTCAGGCGATCCGGAGGACATCTACAAGACCGATGCGAAGGTCAAGGAGCTGATCCCCGACGATCCACACCTGCACCATTGGCTCGACATGGCGCGTTCGAGAATTCAATTTCAAGGTTTGCCGGCGCGAATTTGCTGGGTCGGCCTGGGTCAGCGGCATCGCCTGGGCCTGGCGTTCAACGAGATGGTTGCGAGCGGCGAGTTGTCCGCGCCCATCGTCATCGGGCGCGATCACTTGGACTCGGGATCGGTGGCGAGCCCCAATCGCGAAACCGAAGCGATGCAGGACGGCTCCGACGCGGTGTCCGACTGGCCCCTGCTCAACGCACTCTTGAACACCGCGAGCGGCGCCACCTGGGTTTCGATCCATCATGGCGGCGGCGTCGGCATGGGCTATTCGCAGCATTCGGGCGTGGTCATTTGCTGCGACGGCTCGCAAGCTGCGGGGAGACGCTTGCAGCGCGTGCTGTGGAACGATCCCGGCACCGGAGTGATGCGCCACGCCGACGCCGGCTACCGGATCGCCATCGACTGCGCACGCGAACAGGGCTTGAACCTTCCCATGATCGAGCGCCCATAAGGTGGCGGGCCCGATCGAAGTACCTGCGGGGCGGCTGACGCTGGCGCAGATGCGCCGGATTTACGAACACCCGGCGGCCATACGGCTCGCGGCGCAGGATCGGACGCGGATTGCCGAGGCCACGGCGCTGGTCGACAAAATCGTCACCGCGGGCGATGCGGCATACGGAATCAACACAGGCTTCGGGCTGCTCGCGCAGACCCGCATTCCGACGGAGCAGCTCGAATTGCTGCAGCGGAACCTGCTGCTTTCGCATTCGGTCGGCGTCGGCCCGGCATTGCCGGACCCGGTCGTGCGCTTGGTACTCGCCCTCAAGATCAACGCCCTCACCCGCGGTTATTCCGGCGTCACGCAGGGTTTGATCGACGCGCTTTCGGCGTTGCTCGAGCACGAGGTGTATCCGGTAATTCCCGCCCAGGGGTCGGTCGGTGCGTCGGGTGATCTCGCACCTCTCGCGCACATGAGTACTGTCCTCCTCGGGACCGGCTTCGTGCGCGTACGAGGCCAGGTATTGCCCGCCATGGAGGGGTTGCGGCTGGCCGGGCTCGAGCCCGTGAAACTGCGCGCCAAAGAAGGCCTGGCTCTCATCAACGGAACCCAGGTATCGACCGCGCTCGCCTTGGCCGGGCTGTTCGGCGCGGAAGACGTGTTCGCCGCAGCCATGGTCGCGGGAGCCATGTCGGTGGACGCGTTGAAGGGCAGCGACGCGCCGTTCGACGATCGCATCCATCAAGTGCGCGGCCAACCCGGCCAGATCGCCGTGGCGCGCGAGTATCGTGAGCTGATTGCCGGAAGCGCCATCCGCGCCTCGCACCTCGATTGCTCCCGTGTGCAGGATCCCTACTCGTTCCGCTGCCAGCCGCAGGTCATGGGTGCCTGCCTCGACATCATCCGCAATTGCAGTGTCACGCTTAGGTTGGAGGCGAATGCCGTGACCGACAACCCGCTGCTGTTCGTCGAGCAGGGTGACGTGCTCTCAGGCGGAAATTTCCACGCCGAGCCGGTTGCCTTCGCCGCCGATACCCTGGCTCTCGCGGTCGCCGAAATCGGCAGCCTGTCGGAGCGCAGGACCGCCGTCCTCGTGGATCCGAAAATGAGCGGCCTCCCCGCCTTCTTGGTGGAGAACAGCGGCGTGAACTCGGGCTTCATGATGGCGCAGGTGACGGCCGCCGCGCTGGTGTCGGAAAACAAGACGATCGCAGCGCCCTGTAGCGTCGATTCGATCCCGACGTCCGCCAATCAAGAGGACCATGTCAGCATGGCGACGCATGCCGCGCGTCGATTGGGTCCGATGGTCGAAAATGCCGCCGGCGTGGTCGGCATCGAACTCCTGGCCGCGGCTCAGGGCATCGATTTTCACCGCCCGGCGAGATCATCAGCCGTTCTCGAACGGATTCACGCCGAAATCCGCGCCGACATACCGTTCTATGCGGTCGACCGGTACTTCGCGCCCGACATTGCGGCCGCCAAGGATCTCGTCATGTCGGGTCGGTTCGCTGTCTTGGTGAATCGATTGCTGCCTTCGAGGACCGACGCTTGACGACGGCCGGCTTGCATCGGTTCCTGGGACTGCTGGTGATGGCGGCGATTCTCTGCCCGCAGCGCAGCCATGGTGCGGAACTCAATCTGGCTGTCGTGAATTGCTCCCAGTACGCAAGCGAAATGCTCGCATCGACGATGCCGGGATACAAAGCCGACCCCATCGACACGGTCATGTGGTTGTTTGGGTTTTCGGTCGCGAAATCCGGAGAGCGCGTGATGTACGGCGACTCCTTGACGGCATTCGGTTTCGCATTGGACGCCAAATGCAAGAACAGCCCAGCCACTACGTTGCTCGAGGCGGTGAGCTCGATAAGGTCAAAGCGCGACAATCCGATGGATTTGACCCGCCTGGACTGCGCGACCTTTGAAACGCGGCACGGCGCCCTGCGCAAGTCCGATCCAGAAAGTGCGACCACGCTCACGATGTGGTTGTTCGGATACGCGGTGGGCATCTCCGGGAGCGCGGTGCTCGATGCCGACGCCGTCGGAAAGTTCGATTCCTCGTTGAACGATTGGTGCACGGACCATCCCCACGACAGCCTGTTCGACGCCTTGAGCGCCCCGAATCACGCCGTCCCCAAGCCTCGGCCGGCCGCGCCTCAGCCGGCGCCGCCCGCGCGACCTTCGATCCACGTCCGCTGAACCTTGATGTCGTCGTCGACCAATACCAAGTTCGCGCGGTAGCCGGGCGCGATACGCCCAAGCTCGTCCCCCAGTCCGAGGAACTCCGCCGGATATTCGCTGGCCATGCGCGCGGCCGCGACGATGTCGAGTCCCAAAGAGGAAACCGCGTTGCGTACCGCGCTCGCCATATCGAGCGCAGTGCCGGCGAGCGTGCCGCTTTCGTCCCGGCATGCGCCATCGACGACGCGAATAGTGCGCCCCTGCAGCACGAACGTCGGCTCGGTCGAACCGACAGCCGGCATTCCGTCGGTGACCAACATGAATCGATCATGACGCTTGCACCGCAGCGCGAGCTTGAGCATCACCGGGTCGACGTGGTGTCCGTCGACGATGATCCCGCACCACGTGGCATCATCGTATAGAGCGGCGCCGATAATCCCGGGCGCACGCGGCGCCAGGGGCGCCATTGCGTTGAACAGGTGGGTGAACCCGCGCAAGCCCTGTGCGATCGCCTCGGTAGTCTCGGCGAAGGTCGCGTTGCTGTGACCCGCCGACACCAAGACGCCGCCGGCCGTCAATTCCGCAATCATGTCGGGCGTGGTCATTTCCGGCGCGAGAGTGAGCACAGTCTTCCCGGCGCGCAACCGGCAGAGCAGCGACACCACGCTGGTATCCAGCAAGCGCAGGTGCTTGGCGTCGTGGACGCCGCGCCGTGCCCAATTGAGAAAGGGTCCTTCGATATGGATGCCGAGAACTCCTGGAATTCCCTCATCGAGCGACGACTGCACCGCTGCGATGGCGCGCCCGATCGTGCCGAGATCGTCACTTATCAGCGTCGGCAGAAATCCGGTGGTGCCGAAACGGCGATGCGCCTCGCCGATCGTGCGAACCGTTGCCGGACTCGGTTCGTCGTTGAACAGCACCCCACCGCCACCGTTGACCTGCACGTCGATGAATCCCGGCAGCAGCATCTGCCCGGCGAGGTCCACGGCGACGGCATCGAGGCACCGGACATCGGACGGCGCTACCAGCGCCTCGATGCGCCCGCCCGAGATCAAAACCGTGAGACCGCTCACGAGCTTCTCGCCGATGAGAATCCGGCCGTTCGTGAGGGCGGTGCGCATCAGACGGTTTCCGTAACCTTGCGCAAGTGCGCCGGGTGGTCGGGATCGAAGCCGCGCTGCACGGCCAGCGAAGCAATCAACCGATAGGCGCTCTGCACATGCAGAATGGGCCCAAGCGCGGGCCCGACGTCCAGGGTCGGCAAGACGATGGGGCCGCCGTCCGTCGATTGCGCGGTCGCGCCTGCCAGCATCACGGGAACTCCGCGCCGCGCGAGTTCGCCGGCGACCGACTCGATCCCAGGTCGGGTGGCATCGTTCTGCGCAAGGAACATCGCCGGGAATCCGGGCCCGAGCAGCGTAAACGGTCCATGCCGGACTTCGGCGCTGCTGAACGCCTCGGCGTGTAACCCGCACGTCTCCTTGCACTTCAACGCGACTTCCTGGGCAGCACCCAAGCCTAGGCCGCGTCCGATCACGTACATATTTGATACCGGCCGAAGCACGCCCAACGCCGCGGACCAATCCAGCGACCAGCTGGCGTCCATCAGCGCGGGCAAGGTCTCGAGCTCCCCTTTGAGCGCGGCATCTTCGGTCCATGCCGCCACGAAGTGGGCAAGCGCCGCCAGGGTCGCCAGGTACGACTTGGTGGCTGCCACGCTGGTCTCAGGGCCCGCCCGCAATTCGAGCGCCAGGTCGGCGGCGGCGGTCAGCGGTGCATCGCGGTCATTGCACAGCACGAGCACGGTTGCGCCCGAAGCCTTCGCGGCGGCGACCGTCGCCAGCAGGTCGGGACTGCGTCCCGACTGCGAGATTGCGATGAACAGACATCCGGAGAGATCCTGGGCGATGCCGTAGACACTGCTCACCGATGGCGCCGCAGAGGCAGTCAGCACTCCGGCCCGGGTTTCGATCAGGTATTTCGCATAGGTGGCCGCATGATCGGAACTGCCTCTCGCACACGTGACCACCGCGCGCGGGGCGAGACGCCGCACCGCTGCGCCGATGGCGGCAACCGCCTGGGCATCGTGCGCCAGCTGCGCACGGACCGCATGCGAGGCGCTCGCCGCTTCTTGAAACATCCGCGTACCGTCAGGCGGGCCGCCGCTCATGTCGAAGCGCTCAATTCCGCGACGAAATCATACGTATCGCCTCGATAGAAGGATTGCGAGAATTCGATGGCTCTTCCATCGCGCAGCGAGCCCAGACGTTCGACGAGGAGTCCAGCATCCCCGGTTTGCGCTTTCAACAGCTCGGCCTGATCGCCGGTCAAGAGCACGGCACGCAAGCGTTGCAGTGCGCGTACCGGACGCTGACCAACCCGCTCCAAGGCTTCATACAGGGAGGTATCCACGGCGTCGAGCGACGGCAGCGCCGATGCCACGACGGTGGCGTACTCCAGCGCCATCGGCGCGTCGTCAGCGTAGCGAATGCGTGCAAACCGGAACACCGGCGTGCCGGGGCTCATGCGGAGCGCGAGGGCCTCTTCCGGTGTCACCGTGCCCGCCGCCCGGCTCAGCCACACGCTGCGCGGTGTGCGGCCGCGCGCGCGCATGTCTTCCGAGAATGACGTGAGCATCGCGAAATTCTTATCGACACGGGCCGATACGAAATTGCCGGAGCCCTGACGGCGGACCAGAAGTCCGTCGGCGACCAGTCCGTCCAGGGCCTTGCGCACGGTGATGCGCGATACCGCGAAATCGGCGGCCAAATCGCGTTCGGACGGAAGCGCATCGTCTGGGCCGAGAATCCGGCTATCGATCGCTTTTCGCAGCGCCCGCTGTAGTTCTTGGTATAGCGGCAGATTCCCGCGGCCGTCCAACGGACCAACTGCTTTAGCTAGTGACGTCATAGGTTATTTCGCACGTTCCAGTGATCCCCCTCCAAAAATAATACCAAATAAATACCAATATGAGAACAACAACATGGATCATGTGCTCGTATACCATTGATTTTACGCTGTTTTATATATTAAAAATTGTGACTCTCGCGCACCACTAGCACAAGTTCGAAATTGGTATTATATTGGGTCTTAACTGGTTCTGGACAGTATATCGCCGAGATGCGTTGGAATTGATGACAAGACAGGGAGCATGAATATGAATCGGATAGGGGATTTTTATATGAATCGGATCACTTTGGGAGTCAAGTCGGCGCTGGGGCTCATCATGCTCGCGCCCCCAGGTCTTAGCCTAGCCGCCACGGCGCCGGACACCGGCCTCGAGGAAATCGTCGTCACCGGCATCCGAAAATCGGTGGAAGAGTCGCTTGAGGCGAAGCGGGCCGCAACCGACCTCGTGGATGTCATCACCGCGGAGGACATCGGCAAGATGCCCGACAAAAACGTCGCCGACTCGCTGGCCCGCGTGCCGGGCGTCACGACGAGCTCCGCGAGCGCCAATGAAGGCGGCTTCGATGAAAACGATCGCGTCAGCATGCGGGGTACCAACCCCAGCCTGACACAAACGCTGGTCAACGGTCACGGTATTGCCGCGGGCGACTGGTTCGTGCTGAATCAGGTTCAACAGGTCGGTCGTAGCGTCAGCTACACACTGCTCCCCTCGGAACTCGTAAGCCAAGTTCGAGTTCAGAAGAGTTCCAGTGCATCGCTGGTCGAGGGCGGGGTCGCGGGTTCCGTCGACATCATCACCAGAAAGCCGCTGGATTTTTCCAAGCCGTTTACGCTCGAGGCGTCGGCCGGCGCTGTCTATGCGGACCTGCCTAAGAAGACCGACGGGCAGTACAGCGCGCTTGGCAACTTCAAGAACGACGCCAACAATTTCGGCGTCATGCTGCAGTTGTTCTCGGAGACGCGGCACCTGCGGCGTGATGGCATCGAGGTATTGGGCTATGAACAGATAGGCGCGGGCAGCGACGTGGCGCTCGCGCATCCGGATCTCGCCGGCGTCTACTACCCCAAGGATATCGGTGTCGCATTGTTCGAACAGAAGCGCGAGCGCAAGGGCGGCTTGTTCGACATCGAGTTCAAGCCCACCGACGACCTCACGCTCGATCTGTCGGCATTCTACTCGAAGCTCACCGCCACCAACTACAATCGAAATTACCTCGAGTGGCTGACGCACTTCGTCAACAAGGGCTTCAACATCGTAGACCCCACGACAGGCAAGACAACTTTTGTTGCCCAGGCCCCGGATCCCGGCTATGTGATCAAGAACAACACGCTGACCCAGGCGAATTTCTCGCCGGTCCCGGGCACTCTTTATGGCGTTTACGACCAGATTTCGCGGCCCGATGAAAGCGCAACCGCGGCTTTCGTCAACCTCGACACCAACTGGCACGCCAGCGAGGCGCTGACATTCTTCGGCCAGGTCGGCTATTCGAAAGGCGATGGCAAGACGCCGACCCAGGACGTGTCCGAGACGAATCCCGGTCTCGGTTCGGGAGCCGGGTATACGCTGCACGGCATCGGATCGGGTCCAAGCTACAATTTAGGCTCGACCAACAACACGACGCCTACGCCGGGCGGTGTGCCGGTCACCTTCGGCTGGATCTTCGGCGCCCAGAACGTCGACGTTCAGGACAAGGAAACCTGGGCCAAGATCGACAGCGACTTCAAGATGGAAAGTGATTCGTGGACGGACCTCAAATTCGGCGTGCGTTATGAAAAGCACGACCGCACGTCCGCTGACGCGATTGCGCAGGGCCCGACCTTCAGCGGCCCGAACGGCGGCGGCACGAGCACCGCGAACTACCCGACGACATTCTCCAACTATCCGTCGAACTTCAACACGTTCGGCGCCTCCGTCCCGACCAACATCTGGTTTTGGACGCCGGCGCAGCTGGCCGCCTACAACGGCCCCGGTCTCGTGCAACGTGATCTTTTGGCGCGCGAGTACTACCAGTACTTGTTCCAGGTTCACGAGAAGAACACGGCGGGCTACGTCCAGGCCGATTTCAAGGGCACCAACTGGGCGGGTAACGTTGGCGTGCGCTTCGTGCATACGCAAGAAGATGTGGTCACTTACACTCAAGTGGCGGCGAATACCCCGGGCGCAATCACGACCTCGCTGTTCGGTCCCTTCATCGGCATTCCGGTGTCACACAGTTATAACGACGTCCTGCCGAGCGCAAACCTCAAGATCGACGTCGCCCCGGATCTCGTCGCACGCTTCGCGGCGTCGGAGACCATGACCCGTGCCGACTACTCGGCACTCGCGGGCTTCACCGACCTGTCCCCGCCGGCGAACCCCCTTGCACCGCCGGACAAGGGTGGGACCGGCTCCGGCAGTGGCGGCAACCCGGACCTGAAGCCGATCCGTTCGACCAACCTCGACGCGGGGCTCGAATGGTACTTCGCAAAGCGTTCGCTGTTGTCGGCGACCTTCTTCTACATGGACCTGCGCAACTACGTGGGCTTCGGCACTGAAACGAAGAGCTACCTGACCTACCTCAAAGATGTCCCGAACGGCAAACAGATCCCGTATTTGCTGACGGTACCGGTCAATGCCAAGGGGCGCGTTGACGGCGTCGAACTTGCCTACCAGCAGGCGTTCACCGAGAACCTCGGCATTGCGGCGAACTACACCTATGCCGACGGCAAGCAGACCTCGCTGGTGACCAACGGTGACAATCGTCTCGTGGGCACCTCGAAGAACACTTATAACGTGAGCGCATACTTCGAGAACAAGAGCTTCAATGCGCGGGTGTCCTACACCTACCGGTCGGCGTTCTTCAGCGGCCTGGACCGCAACACGGCGTTCTCACAGGACAAGATCGGCGGTCTTTCAGCATCGCTCGGCTACACCATCAACAACAATTTCTCAATCACGCTGGACGGCCAGAACCTCAACAATCCAACGCTCAAGTACTATGCGCTGAATCAGGATCAGCCGCGGGCCTTCTACAAGAACGGCGCGCAGTACTATCTAAACTTCCGATTCAAGCTGTAACCGGCGGCATGGATCGCCGCACGTGGTAATCGGTTAGAGTGTAGACGTGCGGCATGGCTCGAGGATCGTGCGAGGATTGCGGGCGGCGGGAACAACCGCCGCCCTTTCTTTTGCCGGTCTTTCGGCGCTCGGGCAGGACGTCGATTCCGCACGACCGGTAAGGGTAATTCCAACCCCCAACGCCGTGGTTCCGGGGCACGGCTCGTTTACCTTCGATTCCGCTACGATCGTCCGCATACCGGCGCACGATCCTGACGCACGGAGCGCCGCCGAGTATTTCGTGGATCTGATGACGCGATCAAAGCGGCCGATCCCATCGATCGTCAGCGGCGGCACAATCCCGGGGCAAGTGCGCCCCGCCATCGCGTTCCGTCGCCGCGCCGGACTTGGCCCCGAGGCTTACTGGCTCGATGTCACCCCGCATGGAATCGTTGTTTCGGCCACCGGCGGCGCCGGACTGTTCTACGGCGCGGTGACGCTGTGGCAGATGCTGACGCCCGGTGATGGATCCCCGGCGGCGGCGCAAACGTTTCCGGCACAAACACTTCACGCGCAAACCATTCGAGACGCGCCGGCCTACCCGTGGCGCGGCCTGATGTTGGATTCGGCTCGTCACTTTCAATCGCCGGCATTCGTCCGTTCCATGATCGACACGATGGCCCTGCACAAATTGAACGTGCTTCATTGGCACTTGACCGACGACCAAGGTTGGCGACTCGAGATTCTCAAGTATCCGCGGCTCACGTCCGTCGGCGCGTGGCGGAAGCCGGCGACCTCCGGAGCGGCGCAGTCCCCGTCGACTTCATCGTACGGCGGGTTTTATACGCAAGCGGAAGTTCGCGCCATCGTTGCCTATGCCGCGAGCCGTCACGTGCAAATCGTCCCCGAGATCGAAATGCCGGGCCACGCGCAGGCGGCCATCGCGGCTTATCCGGAACTCGGCGTCGCCAAGGGCCCCGACGCTGCACCCCTTGCCGTTTCCGCCAGTTGGGGCGTCCACACCCATCTCTTCAACGTGGAACCCGCCACTTTCGCATTCCTCGAGAACGTCCTCGACGAGGTGATGGAACTGTTCCCGAGCAACTACGTCCACGTCGGCGGCGACGAAGCGGTCAAAAATGAGTGGCAGGAATCGCCGGCCGTGCAGGCGCGGGCACGGGCGCTCGGGATCAAGGACGCGGATGACTTGCAGGCGTATTTCACTCAAGAGATCGGCCGCTATATTGCTGCGCACGGTCGACGCCTGGTCGGATGGGACGAGATCCTGCGCCCGGGTCTGAACCGGGATGCGATCGTCATGTCGTGGCACGGCACCGCTGGGGCGCATACCGCCGCTGTTGCCGGCCACGATACGGTACTGTCGCCATGGCCGACGCTCTACTTCGACAACACGCAAAGTTCGCTGCCCACCGAAGTGCCGGGGCGCCTCAACATCGTTTCGCTCGAACAAGTCTACCGCTTCGAGCCTCGGGATCCGACGCTCGACGAAGCCGCCCGGCACCATGTGCTCGGCGTGCAGGCGAACCTGTGGACCGAGCACATGCAAACGGAGGATCGCGTGCAGTGGATGGCCTGGCCGCGCGCAGCGGCGGTCGCGGAAATCGGATGGACGGCGCCGCAGCGCCGCGATTGGCGCGATTTTCTCAGCCGACTCGGGCCCATGTTCGAGCGTTATGCCGACCTCGGAATCACCTATGCCGACAGCACGTTCGCGGTGGCAGCTCAGCTCTCGCGCAGCGGCGACCGGGTCTCCGTGGCTCTGTCGAATCAGGTGTCGGCGGGCGATATCCGCTACACGCTGGACGGCGGCGATCCTTCCTCCAGTTCGACGGTCTACGACTCGCCGCTGAGCCTCGCGGTTGGTACCGAAATTCGCGCTGCAACCTATGTGGACGCCGCCAGAGTATCGCGAGTCTGGAAACGGCGCCTCGACGCACAGGGTCTCGCTAGGCGTGACAGCCACGACCTCGATCTCTGCACCAACGGCATCGGGCTATTATTGGACTTAGGGAAGGGGTCCACGAGCCAGGGTGCTCCCCTGGCTGTCGACATCATGAATCCCTGCTGGATTTATCGAGGCGTCGATCTGGATCATACCCATTCGATAACGGCGGCGGTGGCGCCGCTGCCGTTCAACTACGAGATCGGCGCAGATGCCCAAAAAATTCGCGTGGGCGATGCACGCACGGCGGACGGCGAACTCGAAATCCACGTGGATGGGTGTGCAAACGCCGCCGTCGCCACAGTTGCATTGGGCGATGCCGCCGCCCATAACGGGGTGACCACATTGCCGCCGGTCATCCTGCCTCGGGGCTCCGGGCTCCACGACCTCTGTCTGCGATTTGCCCGTCCGCGGCTCGATCCTCTATGGGCGCTCGATTGGGTGGAGATCGCCGAGTGAACCTCTCATGCCGCACGTAGCGATATTGGCGCCCTTCGACGGCTGGTGTACCGGGCTCGAGGACGTGCCGGATCCGGTATTTTCCGGACGCATGCTCGGCGACGGGGTTGCAATCGATCCCGTCAGCGGCATCGTCCTCGCGCCCTGCGCCGGTGAGGTCGTCACGCTGCCCACGAGCGCCCATGCCGTTACGATCCGCACGCCCGGCGGCGCCGACGTGCTGGTGCACATCGGCATCGACACGGTGGAACTGGGTGGTCGCGGCTTTGAGGCGCGGGTCAAATTGGGGCAGGTCGTGGAGGCTGGACAGGAGCTCATTCGCTTCGACCTCGACACCGTCGCGCGGGGCGCGAAGACGTTGCTCACGCCCGTCGTGGTCGCGGCCGCCGACGGGCTCGCGATCCGCAATCGTCGCGCCGCAGGCATCATCAAAGCCGGCGACCTGCTCTTCGAGTTCGAGATTGCGCACGTGCGCGACATTGCACACGAGCGTGACATTGCACTCACGCACGATGTTGCGCATGCGCCCGCCTCTGCGGAACGCACCGTGACCGCGCAACACACCGTGACCGTGCAACTGCGCCACGGCCTGCATGCGCGCCCGGCGGCACTGCTCGCGCAGGCGGCCAAAGCGTTCGCTTGCGAGGTATCGATTGTCGCTCACGGTAGGGCGGCCAACGCGCGCAGCGTCACTACGATCATGGCGTTGGGAGTGCGCCACGGCGAAGAGGTCACGTTCACTGCAAGCGGGCCGGATGCCGGTCACGCGATCGAGCAACTCAGCGCCGCTCTCGAGGTTGCCCTCCACATGGAGTCCGCCGCCGGACACGACACGACCGGGGATCGGGCCTCAGCGCTGAGTTCCGCAGCGGCGACGTCATCGGTAGCGGTGGCGGCAACGTCCGGCGAAAATTCCTGCGGCGCTGTCGATGGCGTTCTGCCGGGTATCACGGCGGTTGCCGGTTTCGCCGTCGGGCGGGCCACGCGCATCGAGCGTCGTGAGATCGTGGTCGAGGAGCAAGGCGGC
>JAXDQI010000260.1:0-7675 GCA_034667965.1 Gammaproteobacteria bacterium | reverse complement strand
AAACGGGCGACGTGGGGGCCATCGCGGTCGGGCGATACGGCGATCTGATCGGCGTCGCCGGGGATCCGCTCGCGGATGTCACTCTGCTGCAATCGGTAGCCTTCGTCATGAAGGGCGGCGAGGTCGTCAAGTCGGGACGCGAATAGCCGGAATCCGGGCGAAACCCCGCACCCTTTCGACGCAGGCGGCGGCGGGATTCAACCGCCGCCGATGAGGCCGGCGGTGACGTTGATCGCGAATCCGAGAATCGACGCATTGAAGACGAATGACACCAGGGTGTGAATGGTGACGACCTTCCGGACTTCCGGATTGGTCGTCGATACGTCGGAGGTTTGGCAGGCGGCCGCAATGGTGAAGGAGAAATAAGCGAAATCCCAGAATATCGGCATCGGCGTGTTGGGAAACGCGAGCGGGCGGTCTTTCTCCGGAACGCTGTAGAACATGTCGGCGTAATGCGTCGCGAACATGGTGGGAACCAAAACCCAGGAATTCACCAATGTGAGCGCCGCGAGCGACAGGTGCGCGATCCGCTTCGCGCCCGTCACCTGTTTGATGGTCGCCAACGGTTCGACGATGGCGACCACGCTCAACAGCGCGGCAATGACCACGATGGCGAGGATGAACTCGGCGGATTCGTCTTCTTCGATGTACCGGGTGCAAATGGCCTCGGCGCTCAAACCTATCATCCACGAGTAGATCAAGCCCAGGAACAGTGCGACACCGCAATTCCAGCACACCAGGATGCGACTGACGATCGACCAGTGCGACGGCAGTAGAAAAAAGATCGTCGTGCCGGCGGCAAAGGCGATCCACACCCTTGGGTGGTAGCGAAACAGCTTTTGCATGACGTTGAGCGGCAATCCCATCGCGATCGGGAATGCAGAATACACCGCGCGGCGAGGTCATGACTTGAAAAAGTACGGAACGGCGGTGAGCACCACTCCGATCGCGACCAGCGCCATGACATTGGGAATGAAATAAGGATAGATCATCAGCACCAGACCGCACACCAATGGCACGACGGCACGTTGCTTTTTTCCGTATAGGAAAAAACCCAGCCCGATCGAGCTGAACAACAGGCCCCAGAGCAATACACCGACATTCACTACTTGGTTTCTTTGGCCACCAGCCATTTTACCAACTCGATCACATCCTCGTTGCTGCCGGCCGATTGCGGGTACAGCCGGTATTTCCCGTTCACGATGATGGTCGGCGTGCGGTCTACCTTGTACGCCTGCAGCGCGTCCTCGGTGCTCCGCACCTTGACATCGACGGCAAACGATTTCGCGGTACTCACGAATTTATCGACGGGCACTCCGGAGCGGCGGTTGTAGAAGCGCGCCGCATCCTCGATCGTCGGCAGGTGTTCCCTGATACGCTGAGTCGCCGGATCGATCACGGAGAGTTCCCGGGTGGTCCACACCGCATCGAACATCGCGTCGTGCGACTGATCCGCGATACCCAGCGACTGCGCGGTCAGGTAGGCGAGCTGGAACATCGGCCAATCCTCGCTCGGATTGAACGACGCCGGCAGGTAGTCGAGCACCGCGTTGGGGGGCAGCTCCTTTTGCAACCTGTGCATGATGGGAACGAACAGATTGCATGCGGGACACCCGTACGAAAACACCTCCGTCACCTCGACTTTGCCGGGAGCGACCGAGGGGACCCGCGGAGGACTGACGAGGAAGTAATGCTTCCCCTCCGTCCAGACCGTGGCCGCTCGCGTGACGGTCGTCGATGCCGCCGTCAGCGCCAACGTCAAAACCACGCTCCAAAGGCCGGGAAAAATACGCGAATGTGCCTGCATAGCGACTCCGTCCGATGTGTGATGCCATGTTCAATCAAGCACCGCGAGTCTAACCGATTACAAGAACGATCCTGGGTCGCACGGTCTTGACGCTTCCTCACACTAATTGGAGAACGTTGGCACTTGTTCGCGGGCATTGGTAGTTCCGTCATCGGGAAGCCCGTAAAGTGACGCACTTCTGATCTATGATTATGGGTTGTCGTAAGACTCCAGCCTGGGGAACATGTGGTAAACGATAGCGATAACAGTGCGCCCGCACCCGCCCGCGGCACGCGGGCTTTCATCAAGAGGAACCGGGTCGCGCTGCTGGTGCTCACCGTCGTGGCCGTTCTGCTCGTGGTCATCGTTCTGATTGTCAGGCACCGCTCGCAGACGGCGGCAATCAGCCCCGGTGCAGGGCGCGGCGGCCAGAACGGGCCCGTGGCAGTGGCCGTCGCCACAGTGACGCCCGGCGACATCCAGATCCGGATTCCCGCGCTGGGCACGGTCACGACGTTGGCCAACGTGACCGTGCGCACGCAGATCAACGGCACCTTGCAGAAGATCTTGTTCACCGAGGGGCAGCTGGTTCACGCCGGCGACGTCCTCGCCCAGATCGATCCTCGTCCGTACGAGGCCGCGCTGCAGACGGCCCAGGGCAATCTGCGTCGCGACCAGTCGCTGCTGACAAACGCGAGGCTGGATCTCAAGCGTTACGAGGGCCTGGTCAAGGAGGATTCCATCGCCGCGCAACAGCTCGACACGCAGCGTGCTCTGGTGGACCAGTACACGGGATCCATCGAGTCGGACGAAGGACAGGTGAATACCGCCCAGGTCAACCTGACATATACGCGCATCGTCTCGCCGGTCAGCGGCCGAGTCGGGATCCGTCAAGTGGACCAGGGCAACTATGTCACGCCGGGCGACACGAACGGCATCGTGGTGGTGAACCAGGTGCAGCCCATCAGCGTGATCTTCTCCGTTCCCGAAGATAACGTCGCTGCGCTGCTGAAGAAAGTGCGCCAGGGAAGCGCGATGACAGTCGAGGCTTACGACCGCGGGGCCGCCGTGAAGCTGGCCGACGGCAAGATGTCGACGATCGACAATGCCATCGACACCACCACGGGCACGGTCAAGCTGCGCGCGCAGTTCGAGAACGCCGACGGTGCGTTGTTTCCCAATCAATTCGTCAACGTATCGCTGCTGCTGGACCTGCTGCAGAACCAGCTCATCATGCCGAACTCCGCGGTGCGGCGCGGCGCCCCCAATGGCGTCGCCAGCACCTTCGTGTACCTCGTGAACGCCGACCAGACGGTCACCGTGCGACCGGTGAGGCTTGGTACCGTCGACGGCGAACACGTGGCAGTCGCTTCCGGCGTCGCGGCCGGAGATGTCGTGGTCACCGAAGGCGGCGACCGGCTGCGGGACGGCGCGGCGGTCCAGCTGCCGGCTGCGGCGCCCGTCTCCCCTGCGGCGTCCGCGGCACCCCCGGGCAAACGACCCCCCGGCGCCCACCGCCGACCGCGACCCAACGCGCAGTGAACCCGTCGCGCACATTCATTCTGCGTCCCGTGGCGACCACCCTGTTGATGGTCGCCATATTGATCGTGGGCGCAATCGCCTACCGGCAATTGCCCCTGTCGGCCCTGCCGGAGGTGGCCTACCCGACCATCCAGGTGCAGACCTTTTATCCCGGCGCGAGTCCCGAAGTTGTCACTTCCGCCATCACGGCGCCCCTGGAGAAACAGCTCGGAACCATGCCGGGCCTGAACCAGATGTCCTCGACCAGTTCCGCCGGCGCTTCGGTCATCACCCTTCAGTTCAATTTGGCGCTCGCCATCGATGTCGCCGAACAAGAGGTGCAGGCCTCCATCAGCGGCGCCCAGAATCTGCTGCCCCAGGACCTGCCGGCGCCGCCGATCTATGCCAAGGTCAATCCCGCCGACGCGCCGGTGCTGACGCTGGGCATCACCTCCAAGGTCATGCCCCTCACCGAAGTGGAGGACATGGCGGACACGCGAATCGCGCAGAAGATCTCGCAGCTCAAGGGCGTGGGCGTCGTCAGCATCAGCGGCGGACAACGGCCCGCCGTGAGAGTGGTCGTGAATCCGCGCGCCCTCGCGGCGTACGGATTGAACATCGATGATCTGCGCACCACGATCAGCAATGCCAACCAAAACGGTCCCAAGGGCACGCTCGACGGCCCCAGCAACGCGTACACCGTCAACACCAACGATCAGATCAGGAATGCCGAGGATTACGGCAACATCGTGATCGCTTACAAAAACGCCGCCCCGGTACGTCTCAAGGACGTGGCCAACCTGGTTGCCGGCGCCGAGAACGCCAAGCTCGGCGGTTGGATGAACTCGATGCCCGCGTTGATCGTCAACGTGCAGCGCCAGCCGGGAGCGAATGTCGTCGATGTGGTCGATCGAATCCACGGACTGCTGCCGACGCTGCAGGCAGCCATGCCGTCCGGAGTCGACGTCGCCATCCTGACGGACCGTACCACCACCATCCGAGCGTCGGTGAAGGACGTCGAGATCGAACTCGCGCTGGCGGTGGTGCTGGTGGTGCTGGTCATTTATTTGTTCCTGCGCAACGTGCCGGCGACCATCATCCCGAGCCTGTCGGTGCCGCTGTCGCTGATCGGCACCTTCGCCGTGATGTATCTGGCGAACTACAGCCTCAACAACTTGTCGCTGATGGCCTTGACCGTCGCCACGGGATTCGTCGTGGACGACGCCATCGTCATGATCGAAAACATTTCCCGCTACATCGAAGCGGGCGAGCCTCCGTTGGAGGCCGCGCTCAAGGGCGCCGGACAGATCGGCTTCACGATCATTTCGCTGACACTCTCCCTGATTGCGGTTCTGATTCCGCTGATCTTCATGCAGGATGTCGTTGGGCGGTTGTTTCGCGAATTTGCGATCACGCTGGCCGTCACCATTTTGATCTCGGCGGTGGTGTCCCTGACGCTGGTCCCGATGCTGTGCGCAAAACTGCTCAAGCGCCGCTCGGACGAACCCGGCGAGCGGGAATCCGGGCGGTGGTTCGCCGCCGTGGTCGAGTGGTACGGCCGCAAGCTCACCTGGGTGCTCGATCATCAGAGGCTCACCATGTGGGTCGCAACCGCAACGCTCGTCGTGACTGCGCTCCTGTACATCCTGATTCCGAAGGGATTCTTCCCGGACCAAGACACCGGCCTGATTCAAGGCGTGTCGGAAGCGGGTCAGAACATCTCATATAGCGCAATGGCCGATCGCCAGCAGGCGCTCGCCGTCGCCATTCTCACCGATCCGGACGTCCAGAGTCTTTCCTCCTTCATCGGCGTCGACGGCAACAACGTGACGTTGAACAGCGGGCGCTTTCTCATCAATTTGAAGCCGCGCGATCAGCGCACCTCGAATGTCGCCGATGTGATCCGCAGGCTTCGCTCCGAGATAGCGGATGTCGCCGGTGTCACGCTCTTCATGCAGCCCGTGCAGGACCTGACGCTCGACAACACCGTCAGCCGCACGCAGTATCAATTCACCCTGGAGAGCGCCGATCCCGCGGCCCTGTCCGCCTGGACGCCGAAGCTCGTGGAGGTACTGCGCAAGCTGCCCGAACTTGCCGACGTGGTCAGCAACCAGGAAGACAACGGATTGGCGGCATATGTCACCATCGATCGCGACAGCGCAGCGCGTCTCGGGATCAGCGTGGGTACCGTGGACAATGCTCTCTATGATGCCTTCGGCCAGCGCATCGTCTCGACCATCTTCACTCAATCAAATCAATATCGCGTGATCCTGGAGGCCGATCCACGCTCGTACCGTACCGTCGACTCGCTGGCCTCGATCTACGTGCCCGCCGCCAACGGCGGCCAGGTACCGCTGTCGGCCATCGTCAAGGTGGAAGTGGTGACACGGCCGTTGCTCATCAATCATCTGGCGCAGTTTCCGGCCACCACCATATCGTTCAATCTCGCCCCCGACATCTCGCTGGGCGCCGCGGTGGCCGCCATCGAGAAGGCTGAACACGGCGTCGGATTGCCGAACAGCATCCGCACCACCTTTCAGGGGGCCGCCCTGGCATTCCGCAGCAATCTCGACAACGAACTGCTGCTGTTGCTGGCCGCAGTGGTCGTCATGTACATTGTGCTCGGCATTTTGTACGAGAGCTTCATCCATCCCATCACGATTTTATCGACGCTGCCGTCGGCCGGCATCGGCGCGTTGCTCGCCTTGATGCTCGCCGGCGACGACCTCACCATCATTGCGCTGATCGGCATCATCTTGTTGATCGGTATCGTCAAGAAGAACGCGATCCTGATGATCGATTTCGCGGTGGATGCCCAGCGCGATCAGGGCCTCTCGCCGCGCGAAGCCATCTTCCAAGCGTGTCTGTTGCGTTTCCGCCCGATCTTGATGACCACCGTCGCCGCCATATTCGGCGCTCTGCCCTTGATGTTCGGCACCGGGACCGGCTCCGAACTGCGGCATCCGTTGGGAATCAGCATCGTGGGCGGCCTGCTGGTGAGCCAGGTGCTCACGCTGTTCACCACGCCCGTGATCTATCTGGCATTCGATCGAGTCGCTGCGCGGTTTCGCCGCCGACCTCTCCACGATGCGGGCGACGCCGCCCTTGCGGACAGTCCGACGTGAACATATCGGCGCCGTTCATCCGCAGGCCCGTTGCGACCACGTTGTTGACGGTGGGCGTCGCGCTGTGCGGCGCAGTGGCGTTCATGTTGCTGCCCGTGGCCCCGTTGCCGCGCATCGACATCCCCGCCATTTTCGTCTCCGCCGCCCTGCCCGGCGCGAGCCCGGAGGTCATGGCGAGCACGGTGGCGACGCCCTTGGAACGCCATCTGGGGTCGATCGCGGATGTCGACGACATGACGTCGACCAGCGGCGTCGGCACCTCGAACATCCAACTGACGTTCGGCGTGGACCGGGACATCGACGGCGCCGCACGCGACGTGCAGGCGGCCATCGTCGCCGCCCATGCCGATCTACCGTCGGCGCTCACGCGGAATCCGTCCTACCGCAAGATCAACAGCTCGCTCTTTCCGGTGATGGCCATCGCCATGACGTCCGAGGTGCTCACGCAGGGACAAATCTACGACGCGGCGGACGCGGTGATTTCGCAGCGCCTGTCGCAGATCCAGGGGGTGGGCGGAGTCAACGTCAATGGCAGCGCGCTGCCGGCGGTTCGCGTGGAGATCAATCCCCAGTCCCTTTCAAAGTACGGCATCGGCCTGCAGGACGTGCGCGCGGCGATCTCCAATGCCAACGCCAATGCGCCGAAGGGCGCGATCGAATCCTCCGACCTGCGCTACCAGATCTACACCAACGACAACGCGCGGGATGCGGACCCGTACCGGAAACTCATCATTGCCAACCGCAACGGTTCGGTGGTGCGCCTCGGCGATGTCGCCGAGGTTCTGGACATGCAGGACGGCGCCACGGAGAACATCCGGACCTACGGGCTGTACAACGGCAAGCCGGCGGTGTTCGTGACCGTATTCCAGCAACCGGGCGCGAACATCATCGAAATGATCGATGCCGTGAAGGCGGAGCTGCCGCAACTCAAGAGTTCGATCGACTCCAAGATCGATCTGGCGGTCACCTTCGACCGTTCGATCACGATCCGGGCGTCCCTGCGCCAGGTGGAACAGACCCTGATGCTGGCTGTTGCAATGGTAATTCTCGTCGTCTACATCTTCTTGAATAGTTATCGCGCCGCGTTGATCCCGGCCCTGGTGGTTCCCGTCTCTTTGATCGGAACGTTCGGCGCCATGTACCTGCTGGGGTATACCCTCGACAATTTTTCACTGATGGCCCTGACCGTGGCCACCGGCTTCGTCGTCGACGATGCCATCGTCGTCATGGAAAACACCACCCG
>JAXDQI010000259.1:0-3148 GCA_034667965.1 Gammaproteobacteria bacterium | reverse complement strand
GCGCTCAATGTACGGCGCGAGACGTCCTGCAGAACCACTTGACGCTCAAGAGAACTCCCTCAGCTAATACTCCGCCAATTCCAGTCAAATCCGCCGTCGCTGTTCCGGTGTGGAAGACGATTACCGTAGGGACGTTTAAACGTTCGTTTGCCCTCCTTAACGCGTTAGATGCAGCAGGTTGTGGCATCGGAGACTCGGCTGCGGAAATTCTCGCTCGACCGGCCTTTACCGTTAGCGCTACGAAAACAACCGTGGAGCTTATTGCGGTGTCGGCGGCCGAACTCGGCTTTCAGACCGATACTGCGTCGCGGGCGGAAATTTATGCGCGCGCTCGACAATTGGGTTTCGGACTCGCAGCAGCAGAGGTCGCTCCGCAACTTAGGCTCCAATACTTCGACCAGCCGATGGGTGAATTTATCATCGGAATGGAGCCGATTAAAACGTGGAAGGGCGAGCCTGTCATTTTGACCGTGGCTAATGGTGGAGCGGGATTAGTCCTCATCGGCCGGGATGGTAGCGCCGACGCAGAAATACCCGTGGCGTCCCGTTTTTTGTTCGTGCGGTCCAATGAAGCCGCATTCAAGGCGGTCCACGGGGTCGATGAGGCCGCAGCGCTCGTCCATCACTAAATTTCTGAAACCGAACGCGCCCGCAAAAGGAGCAGCGATCATGGAATCAATCCCAGGTAAGCCACTCAGAGCGGCTTATCATTGCAGCTCAGCGCTTTGTTGGCCATCGACCCGGTCGGCGCCGGTTTCGTCGCGAGCCTGCGAATTACCAGCTGCTTGGCAGCATCCTTTGCAGGATGCGGTCACGGTAAATGAAAATATGCGCAAGCGTAGCGGCGACATGAATGCCGATTGTGATTAGCAGCGTCCACTCCGCAATCTGATGCCAGCCATCGATCTGCCGGATGGCAACGGTGTTTTTCGCCGCGAGCATCGGCAATGGTACGAGATAGAAATAGGAAACCGACCAGCCGCGGAACGAAGCGACCAGCCAGCCTGTCATGGTGGTTGCAAGAACTAGGACATAGAGCAGCCAGTGAACCGCCTCAGAGGTAACTCGCTGCCACGGCGGAAGAGAATTCTCGGGCGCCACGGGATGGGTGATCCGCCAGACAAATCGCAACGCAATCAGCATGAGGATGGTCATTCCGAAGGAAATATGGAACGTCATTGCACTGCCGGGCGGACCGCCATGAACGTCCGGCATGAACCAGCCAATCGGGAATTGAACCGCTAAAAGCGCCACTACAAGCCAGTGCAGAACCTTTGCAGGAGCCCCGTAGTGCAGGCGATCAGTCATAAGCATCCTTTGACGTTATCTGGCGGACCTGATTATGTGCCGCCCGGAATTGCTGATCCCCATTCGTTTCGTTAGAGTTTGGCCGTCCTATCGCTGCGAGCTTATGTGTCCCTTCCGTAGAGATAAACAAGGCAATCAACGGCAGGCCCATCAAGTCCCAATTAGTGCATAAACCCATCCGTCAGCGTCTGCTGGAAGATAACGAGCGCGTCCTCATCCGCGTCCGACAGACCCAGACGACCAACTTTGCTCGTGTTCATATTCGCGTTCGACTCCGGCGCTGGCCAGCAGCTCGTACCTTCACCCGGATCATGGGGCTGGCAGCGCGGCAGCACATCGCGCGTGCTGTAGAAATGCACGATCTGCTTCAGGCTGGTAAAATATCCATTATGCCCGTAGGCCTTCACGAAGGTGGGATACGGCCGCTTGTCCACGTTGCGCAGTGTCGGCACCTGAATTCGTGCCTGGTTGTCCGGCGCCAGCTTGAGCCATCGCGCATCGACCGCCGAGGGCTGGCTGAGTAGATGCCCGTTGCCGAGAAAAGTGCCGACACCCCCATCGACGAATGACGATCCCAGCGGATTGGCGACATAGCCCAGCGCGTCGGGCCGATCTTCGCCATAGTAAGGAAGCCTCGGGTTGGCGGGAGTGCCGATATTGCTGGCGGTGAAGTCGGTGAACAGCGGGTCCTCGCCAGGCCCGCCGTCGCGGTGACATTCATTGCATCGCGCCTGGCCGCGGAACAGATCGTAGCCCTGCTGCTCCTGCGGCGTGAACTGCGCCTTCTTGGCGAGCACCGCGTCGAATTTCGAAGTGAACGACGTCACCTCGGCCGAGGCTTCGTAGCTGGCGATGGACTGCGCCATCTGATCGAAGGTTGCGCCGACCAGGCCGCGATCGAACGGGCTCAGATGGACCGGCAACGGATCGGCCGCGGCGGGCGGCCCGGGCCGGTTGCAGATCTGCTCGACGTCGCCCGGCCAAGCGGCCGCAAAACTCTGCGGTCCCCATATGCTTTCGAACAGGGCGCGATAGGGCCGCTGCGAGGCGCGATAGACCGCGCAGGCGACATCGGGCAGGCCCATCTCCACCGGGTTGGTCGGCGGTCCTTCCGCCTGTTCTGCGGCCGGGTTGCCCAACCGGCGGCCGGTCGCACGCATGTCCCAGAAGTTGCCGCCGACGAGATCGCCCTGCGCGGAGTTGTAATGCAGAACCGGCGAGAGCGGCGCGTAGGCGTGCGACTGCGGCTTCCGGTCGCTGAATCGCGTGCGCACCGACCCCGGGTAAGCGCCCGTGGTCCGGTTCAACTCCGACACCGGACCCGTAAAGCCGGTCTCGGGCATGTGGCAGAAGGCGCATGCCTCGTTGCGGTTTACCGACAAATCCTTGTCATACAGCATCAGCTTGCCGAGCAACTCGATCTGCTGGATCTGATTGTCCGGCAGCGCCGCAAGCCGTTCGATCGCCTGTGCCTCAGTGCGGTCAATCTCGGCCTCGACCTTCGCAATTTCCTGCAACACCTGTGGGGGGAGATCTGAGCTTTTCTCCTCCGCGCCCGGCGCGCCCCCACCCATTGTGACTGCGACTATGACCGCCGCGATCGACAAAATCGCGCACTGCTTCTTCACTTCGGATCCTCCGCAAGCCGACATTGAATAGCCTATGCCGCACGGCATTTTAGGAGTTTTGCAACACTAGCCCAATGGACAACATGCATTTTGCCACCGGGCAGCGGCGTGGCGGCGATCACGTTCACGCCGCCGCTCGAATAAAGCGCGCTGCCCTGATTTCCTCGCTGAGGTCATCGACGTCCGCCAGCGCAGAACGCAGCGTGGCTTCG
>JAXDQI010000258.1:0-8307 GCA_034667965.1 Gammaproteobacteria bacterium | reverse complement strand
CGCCGAGATTCGCAGCGCCCCCAATTTCGTCAAGGCCCGTCCCATTCTCGAGAACGTCGATCAATTCGACGCGGAATTCTTTGGGATGTACGCCAAAGAGGCCGAGCTGACGGATCCGCAGCACCGGCTGTTTCTGGAATGCTCGTGGGAAGCTCTCGAGGACGGCGGCTACGATCCAGCCGCTTACCGCGGCGCCATCGGTGTGTTCGCCGGATCGAGCATCAACACCTATCTGCTCAATAACGTGTGCGGGGACCGGCGCACCATCGAAGAATTCACCAGCAGTTACCAGGTCGGGTGTTATCCCCTGCTGCTGGGTGCGGGCGCGGACTTTCTGGCGACCCGGGTTTCTTACAAACTGGATCTCAGAGGTCCGAGCTTTACCCTGCACACCGCTTGTTCCACGTCGCTGCTGGCCGTCGCACAGGCATGCCAGAGTCTGCTTCTGTACCAAGCGGACATGGCCCTCGCCGGCGGCGTATCGATCACTTTCCCGCAAAAACGCGGTTACCAGCATCTCGAAGGCGGCATGGTATCGGCCGATGGGACCTGTCGCCCCTTCGACGCCGACGCAACCGGGACGATTTTCGGCAGCGGCGCGGGCGTCGTACTCCTCAAACGGCTGGAGGACGCCATCGCCGATGGCGATCACATCTATGCGGTGGTACGCGGAGCGGGCATCAACAATGATGGCGCGTCCAAGGTCGGATTCACCGCTCCCAGTGCACTCGGTCAGGCCGCGGTCATCGAGATGGCTCACGCGGGTGCCGGAGTCGATCCCCGCTCGATCAGCTATGTCGAATGCCACGGCACTGCCACGCCCCTGGGCGACCCCATCGAGATTGCCGGGTTGACCAAAGCGTTCGCCGCGGGCACTAACGATGTGCAGTTCTGCGCGATCGGATCGGTGAAGGGCAATGTCGGCCATTTGGATGCCGCCGCCGGCGTCACGGGACTCATCAAGACCGCTTTGGCCCTGAAGCACCGCATGCTGCCGCCTTCGCTTCATTATCGTCGTCCGAACCCGCAAATCGATTTTTCCCGCACGCCGTTTTTCGTCAATTCGGCGCTGACGCCCTGGACCGAGACGGGCACGCCGCGCCGCGCCGGCGTCAGCGCGTTCGGAGTCGGCGGAACCAACGTTCATGTGGTCCTCGAGGAGCCGCCGCGCGAGGCGTCCGCGCCTGAAACGTCCGCGATCGACCGATCGCAACTCATTGTCCTGTCGGCGCGCAGCACAGCCGCGCTCGATGCGGCGCGGATGCGCCTCGCCGCGCATCTGCGCGAGCACCCAACTGCCCGCCTCGAGGACATCGCCTACTCCCTGCAGGTAGGCCGCCGGGCCTTCGATCATCGGTCGAGCATCGTGGCTCGCGATGCGCCACAAGCGCTCGCGAAGCTCGAAGCCGGGGGCCCGGGTGCCGATCCGCGGCGTGTCCGGTCCTCGACCAAAACTTCCGTGGTGTTCATGTTCCCCGGCCAGGGTGCGCAGTATCCCGGCATGGGTCAGGACTTGTTCCGGCATGAACCGGTGTTCCGACAGCATATTGAGCGCTGCGCCGACATTTTAAAGCCGCTGATGACGGATGATTTGAGTTCGCTTCTCTATCCTACGGACGTTTCCACGGAGACCAAGCAGCGTCTGATGTCGACCATAGCGGCGCAGCCGGCGATATTCAGTGTCGAGTACGCGCTGGCAAATCTTTGGATGAGCTGGGGAATCCAGCCAGCCGCGATGATCGGCCACAGCATCGGCGAATTCGTTGCCGCCGTGATCGCCGGCGTCTTCTCGCTGGAAGATGCGCTCACGCTCGTTGCCGCCCGCGGGCGCCTGATGCAGGAGCTGCCCGCCGGCGCCATGCTCGCGGTGCGATTGCCGGAGTCGGACGTACTGCCGCTGTTGACGCCGTCGTTGAATCTTGCGGCGGTCAACGGACCGGGCCTCTGCGTCGTCGCCGGTCCCTTCGCAGGCGTCGACGAACTCGAAAGGTCTCTGACGGCGCGCGGCGTCGCGACGCGGCGCCTGCATACCTCACATGCGTTTCATTCCGCGATGGTCGAGCCGGTGGTCGAACCGCTGCGTCGCTGCTTGCGCGAAATGGCACTGTCCGCACCGCGAATCCCGTATGTATCCTGCGTGACGGGAGAGTGGATCCGCCCGGAGCAAGCCACTTCCCCGGATTATTGGGCGCGACATGCGCGCGAACCCGTTCGTTTCGCGGATGGAATCGCAACGGCGAGCGCTTCCGATGACACGATATTGATCGAAGTCGGTCCGGGAACCGCACTGTCCACGCTGGCCACCCAGGCGACTCGCGGCCGCAAGGTGCCTGTCGTCAGTTCCATGCAGGACTCGACACGCGAACGCGACGATCGAGACTGCTTGCTGGACGCACTGGGCCGCGCATGGACCCACGGCGCCGCGCCCGATTGGACGGCCTTGCATCATCAGGGCTCGTCGAAGCGGGTGTCATTGCCGACGTACCCCTTTGAACGCAGCCGCCATTGGATCGATGCGCCCAGGATTGACCGCGGCCCCATCAGCCCCGCGTTTTCCGCTGCCACAAATGAACCCCAGCTACTCATAGTTCAGGACGAAAGCGTAATGAATCAGATCTCGGTGAATGACCGCCTATCGGAAGTCGGCGCGGCGATTGCCGCGATCTTTGAGGATCTATCGGGCGAAAGACCTGCCGCCGCCGATGCGCAGACCACCTTCCTCGAGATGGGCTACGACTCGCTGTTCTTGACTCAAGTCGCGCAGAAGATTCAGAGTCAGATGAAAGTGAAGATCACTTTCCGGCAGCTGCTCGGAGAGTTTTCGACGATACCCGCACTTGCGGCATTTCTCGCCGACAAGATCCCGAAGCCGGCGGCGACCGCCGCGGCTCGGACACCGGCGACGTCACAGGTCGCCGCCGCGACCGCGGCCCCGGTGATTCCGCTCCCTTCGGTAATTCACACCGGAGCCGGCAACTCCGGAATGGAGAGCCTGTTCCGCGATCAGCTGCAGGCGATGTCGCAGCTCATCAATCGGCAGTTCGAAATGCTGCAGGGAGGCGCCGCCGCCGGCGCCGCGACCGCCGGGGCCCCTCCGGCCGCCGCATCGCCTGGCTCCGCACCACCCGCGGCGGAGCCGCAGCAGCCATCACGTTTTCAGGTGTTCGTACCCGGAAAGAGCGCTGCGGACGGCGCCATGACCGCCGAGCAGCGGCGGCACATCGATGCGTTGGTCGAACGCTATACGAAAAAAACCGCCGGATCCAAACGCTACACTCAAGCCAACCGGGCCGTACTCGCCGATCCGCGAGCCGCCGCCGGGTTTCGATCCGAATGGAAGGAGATGGTGTATCCCATCGTGAACACCACCGCGGCCGGCTCTAAAATCTATGACGTCGACGGCAACGAATACATCGACTTGGTGAACGGCTTCGGCCAGACCGCGTACGGCCATGCGCCGCCGTTCGTCGTCGAAGCCATCAAGGCCCAACTCGACCGCGGTTTTGCGATCGGACCGCAGGCCGACATGGCGGGCAAGGTGGCCGCGCTGTTCTGCGAAATGACCGGCAACGATCGAATGACGTTCTGCAACACGGGATCCGAGGCCGTGATGGCGTCGATGCGTCTCGCCCGCACCGTCACCGGCCGGGAAAAGATTGTCATCTTCAACGGCGACTATCACGGCCAATTCGACGAGGTCCTGGTCAAGGGCGTGCAACGCAGCGGCGCAGCGCCGCGTTCCATGCCGGTGGCCCCGGGCATTCCCGCGTCGCAGGTCGAAAACATGATCGTGCTCGAATACGGCACGCCGACGTCATTGCAATGGATTCGCGACAACGCCGATGATCTTGCCGCCGTCATCGTCGAGCCGGTGCAAAGCCGCCATCCCCATCTCCGGCCCTTCGATTTCTTGCGCGAAATTCGGAAAATCACCGAGGCGTCGGGTACGGCCTTCGTCATGGACGAGGTCGTCACCGGATTTCGCGTCCACCCGGGCGGCATGCAGGCAGTGGTCGGCGTCCGGGCAGACCTGGCAACCTACGGCAAAGTCGTCGGCGGCGGTCTCCCGATCGGCGTATTGGCCGGCACCAACAAGTTCATGGATGCCCTCGACGGCGGACAGTGGCGCTTCGGCGATGAGTCCTTTCCCGAAGTCGGCGTGACGTTCTTCGCCGGCACCTTCGTGCGCCATCCCCTGGTGCTCGCATCGATGTGGGCCGTGCTCAATCACATCAAAGAGCAGGGTCCGGCCCTGCAGGAAACCGTGGCGAAGAAAACCGCCAACTTGGCGGGCCGGTTGAACACACTGTTCGCAGGACGCGGCGTGGCTACCAAGATCGAGAGCTACTCGAGCTGGTTTTTCTTCCACTTCCACAACGAACATCCGCTGGCGACCCTGTTCTTCTATCATCTGCGCGAGCGCGGCATTCATATTCAGGACGGATTCCCCTGCTTTCTGACCACCGCGCATTCGGATGCCGATTTCGAGCGCATCTACGCGGCGTTCGAAGAGAGTCTGGACGCGCTGCAGTCGGTCGGCATCTTGGGCAAAGCGGCCGACCCCGCGGCGGCGGCCGCCGCATCGAACGGCGTACCGCTCACGGAGAGCCAGGTCGAAATCTGGTTGTCCGCGCAACTTGGAGATGAAGCGTCCTGCGCCTTCAACGAATCGTTGAGCCTGCGGCTGAACGGTTCGCTCGATACCGGCGCGTTGCATGCCGCGATGAACCGCATCATCGCGCGCCACGACGCGTTGCGTGCCACATTCAGTTCCACCGGCGAGGAGATGCGAATCTCCGGATCGATGCCTTTCGACTATCCGACGACCGACTTGTCCAATCGTCCGCCGGCGCAGGCGGAAGCGGCGTTCGCGGATTTGCTCGACGCCGACGCGCGCACCGCATTCGATCTGGTGAAGGGGCCGTGCGTCAGGGGTCACTTGGTGAAGCTTGCGGACGGTGCGCATGCCTTCGTGCTCACGGCCCACCATATCATTTGCGACGGTTGGTCGACCAATGTGATAGTCGACGAACTCGCCGAAATCTATGGCGCACTGTGCCGCGGCGAGGCGGCGGAATTGCCTGCACCTCTGGCCTTCAGCGAGTACGCCCGGATGCAGGCGTCCCGCGACAAGGCCGAACTCGCCAAGACAGAGGAATATTGGCTGAAGGAGTTCGCGGTGCGTCCGCCCTCGCTGGAACTGCCCACCGATCGTCCGCGTCCCACCGAGAAATCCTTCATGGGTGCGAGCCTGTGTCGCCGGATCGACGCCAGGCTCTACCAAGCGGTCAAGAAGGCCGGTGCGCGCCAGGGCAGTACGCTGTTCGTTACATTGCTCGCAGCAGCCCAAGCTCTCATGGGCAGGCTGGCGGACCAGAGTGAGGTGGTGATCGGCGTGCCGACGGCCGGGCAATCGCTCCTGGAAGACCAGGTCCTGGTCGGCCATTGCGTCAACTTTCTGCCCATTCGCGGCGCGTGGACCCGCGATACGAGCGTTGCCGATTATTTGTCGGCGACCGCCCAGCGTGTACTCGACGCCTACGAGCACCAGAACTACACCTTCGGTACGTTGGTCCGAAAATTGAATCTGCCGCGGGAACCGGGCCGCCTGCCGCTGGCCGAAATTCAATTCAACCTGGAACGCCTGGCCGATCGCATCGAACTGCCCAATCTGACGATGGACGTGGCTCCCAATGCGAAGGCATACGTCAATTTCGATTTGTTCTTGAACGTGATCGAGTCGGCCGATGGTCTGCGCTTGGATTGCGACTACAACACCGACCTGTTCGACGCGGCGACGGTCGCGCACTGGCTCGATTGCTATCAGGCACTCCTCGAGTCGTTCGTCGCCGATGCGGCCCAGGCGCTCAGCAGTGCATCGTGTCTCCCTCCGCCTGAGCGCGCGGCGCTGCTCGAACGCATGAACGATACGGCCGTCGACTATCCGCGCGACCGGTCCGTGCACCAGCTCTTCGAGGCTCAGGCCCGGTCGACCCCGCGCGCCATCGCCGCGCAGTTCGGCGACGAGCAATTGGATTACCAGACCCTCGACCGTCGTGCCAACCAATTGGCGAATGTGTTGCGCGAGCGGATCAAGACGGCGGACAAGACGGGCCAGCTCGTCGGCGTATCGGTGGAACGCTCGCTCGACATGCTGGTGGCGCTGATCGCGGTCATGAAGGCGGGCTGTGCTTACATCCCCCTCGACCCAATGCACCCGGCCGCTCGTCTGCGCTACATTTTGGACGAAGCGCAAGTTGCCGCGCTGATCTCGGATGGCTCGGAGAACGCATCGCTGGTGGCCGACGGCACACCGATCGTCGATGTACGGCGCGATGCAGCCGCGATCGAAGCGGCTTCAAGCGCCGCTCCCGACCTCAAGGTGAGCGCGGACAGTCTGGCCTACGTGATATACACCTCCGGTTCGACGGGCAAACCGAAGGGTGTGGAGATTCCGCACAGCGCGGTCGTGAACCTGCTGACGTCGATGGCGCGGACCCCCGGTCTCGAGGCCGCCGATGTGTTTTACGCCGTGACCACCATCTCATTCGACATCGCGGGCCTTGAATTGTTCTTGCCGTTGATCGTCGGGGCCAAGGTGGTGATTGCCGAGCGCGATGCAGTGATCGACGGCTTCAGGCTGCTCAAGAATCTCGAGAACGTCCGCGCAACCGCCATGCAGGCGACGCCGGCCAGTTGGCGGCTGTTGCTCGAAGCAGGATTCCGCGCGCCGGCGAAATTCAAATTGCTGTGCGGGGGAGAGGCGCTGCCGCGCGAACTCGCCGATCGTTTGCTGCAGGGGTCGGGCGAATTATGGAATATGTACGGCCCCACCGAGACCACGATTTGGTCGTCTTGCACGCGGGTGACCGCGGATAATGCGGCCATCACGGTGGGTGGACCCATCGCCAACACCCAATTTTATATTCTCGACCGCAATGACCAGCCGGTGCCCAGCGGTGTTCCCGGCCAATTGCATATCGGCGGCGACGGCGTGGCGCGCGGCTACTACAAACGCGAGTCGCTGACGGCGGAGAAATTCCTGGCGAACCCGTTTGCCGACGGCCGGATGTACCGCACCGGAGATCTGGCGCGATGGCTGCCGAACGGCGCCCTTCAGATCATGGGTCGCATCGATCATCAGGTTAAGTTGCGCGGATTCCGGATCGAACTCGGGGAAGTCGAAGCCGTGTTGACGAAAAAGGCGCTGATGAGCGCGGCGGCGGTCGTCCTGCGGGAGGATGTTCCGGGATCCCCGCGTTTGGTCGCATATTATGTCGAACCGGAGGCCGGCAACCGCTCACCGGAGGCCCTGCGCGCACTTCTTGCGGAAGATATGCCCGAATACATGATACCGTCGGCATGGGTGAGGCTGGATGCTCTCCCCCTGTCGCCGAACGGCAAGCTCGACCGCGCCGCGCTGCCCGTGCCGGATGCGACTCAGACCGCGAAGCAGGAATTCGTGGCCCCCGCGACGCCAACCGAAGCGGCGCTCACGACGATTTTCGGGGAGGTCTTGAATTTGGAACGCGTGGGCGCAACTGCGGATTTGCTCAAGTTGGGCGCGGATTCCATTCAGCTCTTCCAGATCACGGCAAGGGCGAACCGGGCCGGCATCAAGATCACGGCCCGCCAGTTATTGCAGCATCGCAACGCCGTGGCCTTGGGCGCGCTCGTGGATTCGGGCGGCGGCGAGGCGGCATCGACGACCGCGAACTCCGCGCTGCCATCGCTGGGTCAATTCAAGCGCAATCGGCGCGCCGGCTAGCGTCTGGGAATCATGGGAAACCAAGCGAACAGGGTTTTGGATGCGGCGGCCAGGCAACAAGAGGCCGCTGCTGGGAGCGCTTCCAACAGCGACGATCTGCGTCCCGCCGGCGCAGGCGAAGCCGCGGACCGCACCGATTTCCCATGCTCGCCCGCCCAGGAAAGATTCTGGCTTCTCGACCGACTGGATCCGGGCAATTCAGCCTACAACGTCGCCGTTCGGTGGCGCCTGGAAGGCCGCGTCGCCACCGATTTGCTCGAGCGGTCGTGGCTCAAGATCATCGAACGGCATGAAGTCCTGAGGACGGTGTTCCTGGAAACCGACGGCACGCCGATACAGCGTGTGATGCCGCGCGCGCCGTTTCGTCTGAACGAAATCGATCTCAGCAACTTATCCCCCGAATTGCAGCAACCGGAAGGTGATCGCATCGGAGTGATCGAGGCGCGAGCCCCCTTCGATCTGGCCTCGGGTCCTCTGATCCGGGCGACCCTGCTGCGATTCTCACCCACTGTCTCCATCATTTTGGTCACTACTCATCA
>JAXDQI010000257.1:0-4270 GCA_034667965.1 Gammaproteobacteria bacterium | reverse complement strand
GCGTGGGTTCCAATAAAGGGATTGTAAGCATATCAGAGTGGCCCTTCCCCTAGCCAATTAAGCACGCGTTACCGGCGCTAGGACTTGAGCAATCCGGCCGCAAAGCGCGCAACTTCGGGTCTGGTCGCCGCCAACTCGTCGCCCCGTTGCTGCACGATGGCAAGCAAATCGGCCAGCGCGCGCTCGAATTGGTCATTAATCACCACGTAATCGAATTCCGTCCAGTGCGCCAAATCCTGCGCCGCGTCCCGCAGGCGCCGCTCGATCACCGCTTCGGAGTCGGTGCTCCGCGCGCGCAAGCGCTCCTCGAGCGCGCGCCGCGTCGGCGGCAGTATGAAGATGCTGCGCGCGGCGGGCAGGCGTGCTCTCACCTGCCGTGCGCCCTGCCAGTCGATCTCCAGCAGCAGGAGTTGGCCGTTCTGCAATTCGGATTGCACCGCGTTCACGCTGGTGCCGTAGAAATTGTCGAATACCTGCGCATGCTCGAGAAACTCGCCGCGCGCGACCATCTCCTCGAACCGGGCCTGCGTCACAAAATGATAATCCCGGCCGTCGACCTCGTTCGGCCGCGGCGCACGCGTGGTGTACGACACCGAAAAGCGCATGCGCGGTTCGCGCTCCATGAGCGCCTTGACCAGGCTGGTTTTGCCGGCGCCGGACGGAGCAGCGATTACGTAGAGACGCCCGAGGGCGCCCGGCGTCGCGTCGCGGCCGGGCGATTGGCCCCCTCGCGGATCGACGGCCGGCGGGTCGCCGGCCCCAGGTTCGTGTTGCGGTCGCATGTCCAAGCGTACCTTCCACGGATTAAGGGGTCTACTCCAAGCGTCAGCTTTGACGTGTGCCGCCGCCACCTCACCAGTTGCCAGGTGTGGCCGCGTAGCCGAACATAGCCGAAAAATTGGAGTCTGTGATGTCGGAAGGCTTGCTCGGCGGCGTACTTGGGGACGAGGAACACAAACCGGAAGTCGAGGCTCCTGAAGCTCTGGCCGGTGCCGAGGCCTTCGCAGCGGCGATTGCTGCCAAGCTGTCCGGGAACGATCCCGGGGTCTGTCGAAAGACGGAGGAATTCTTAAGCGAGCAGACTCGGCTGTTGAAGGTGCAAAGAGAGCACCTCAAGGACGAACACGCGGCACGCCTCCACTACCTGCGCGGCCAAGCTCGTGAGGTGGATATCCGCCGCTTTGGCATGCGACTGCGCATCGGCTTCCAGCTCTTTCTCGTTCTCGTCGCGACGGTGGTCGCCATCGGCGCGGCGGTGATGATTCGCGACGCGGTCACCTCCCGTCGCGTGGTCATCGACCCGTTCGACATAGCGCCGAACGTCCCCGCCCAGGTCCCCGGCGGAAAGATCGTCGCCGATGGATTCCTCGACGAACTCAGCCGTCTCCAGGACGCCACCCGCACGAATATTCAAAGACTTGACCTGTCCGATGCCTGGGCGAGTCAGGTCAAGCTGGAAGTGCCGGAAACCGGGGTTTCCCTTGGAGAGCTATCGCGTCTCCTCCGGGGGCGGTTCGGGCATGACGTGCATATCGACGGCGATCTCATCGAGACTCCTGCGGGGGGCCTCGCGCTGACGGTTCGCGGCAACGGCGTGCCGCCAAAGACCTTCAGTGGGTCCGCCACGGAGCTCGAGAAACTCACCACGCAGACGGCCGAGTACGTCTACTCGAAATCGCAGCCGGCGAGGTGGGCCTATTACCTGCAGGGTGTCGGACGGGGCGAGGAGGCCATTGCGTTCTGCCGGGCAACAATCAGCAGCGCCTCCAAGGACGATCGCCCCTACTTGCTGAACGTCTGGGCCAATTCCATCAACAACACGGGCGGCTCGCCGCACGAGGCCCTGGCTCTCTTTCGCGCGGCGCTCAAGCTCAAGCCGGACTACTGGATCGCATACAACAATGTCATGAATTCCCTCTGGCTCATTGGCGACGAGGAAGGCGCATGGCGCGCCGGCGAGGACATGCGCAAGGCCGCCGGCGGGCGCCCCGGGCGGGCGCCTGATCTCTTTTATGAAAACTGGGACACGCTTACTTGGAACCTGGGAGCGTGGCTGACTGCTACCGTGGCCGACGCCGAGGCCAACGCCGGTGTGGGAACGGGTGGCAACTCGGCCGGGACCAGTCTCGCCGACATCCACGCTCGGCTGCACGAGCCGGAGGCCGCCGAACTGGCACTGAAGACGACGAAGGAAGATCCCCACGATCCGAGCATCGGCGCGCTGACCCACTTCGTGCGCGGGCGGCTGGCCGCCGAGGCCGGCGATGCGGCCAGGGCTGCGACCGAGATGGAGGCGTTCGGAACGGCCTACGCAGATCCATTCATAGCCACCAGCGCCCCCGGCTACAGGTGCTGGATCGCGCCCGCTGAGGAAGCGGCGGGACACCCGGACAAGGCTGACGCGGTCCTGATGACCGCCGGCACGTTCGTGGATTGCTACCGCTTCCACGCCGACATCCTCGACGCCCGTGGCGACTGGGTGAAAGCGCAAAAGGCGTATGCCGACGCAGTGGCGCTCGCCCCCGATCTACCCGCTGCGTATTACTCCTGGGGCGTTGCGCTCTTGAAGCATGGAGATCTCGATGGTGCGGTGGCGAAGCTGAAGGAAGCGAACCAGAAGGGTCCGCACTGGGCGGATCCGCTGAAGGTGTGGGGCGACATCCTGGTGAAGCGCGGTCACGCAAAAGAGGCGCTCGTCAAATATGACGAAGCCCTAGAATACGCGCCCAATTGGGCGGCCCTCGCGGAGGCGCGCGGAGCGGCGGCGAAACATTGAGCCGAGCTGCCCGACAAGATGGCGTATGTACGCCCCCCACTAGTTGCCCATTGGATCAAAGGTGATAGCCATGCGCCCATTATTTGCCGCAGTCCTCGTAATTTCGACGGCTTGCTTGCCTGGCATAGTGTCCGCAGGCACTGATAGCGGGTCCGCCGATCTCGTCGTGACGGGCGCGCGAATTTACACAGCGACTCCAGAACACACCTACGCGCAAGCGCTCGCGGTCCGCGACGGCAGAATCGTCTTTGTAGGTAGCGACAGCGGGGCGGCCGAGTGGATCGGTCCCCAGACAAAGACGGAGAACTTGCACGGCGAGCTCGTGCTTCCCGGCATCATCGACTCTCACGTCCATGCGACCGGTATCGTCGCTCTTGACGTCTGCGACCTCAAGAGCGAGCCGAAGAGCCTTGCGACGCTGGCTGAATTCATCCGCGGGTGCATCAAGCGCTATAAGACGCCGGCGGGTGAGTGGCTAAGCGTTCGCCAGTGGAACTTCTCAGCCGGTAATCAGCCGGATGCTGCGCATCCGACGCTGCGCGCCGCGCTCGACCTTGCATCGAAGGAGGTTCCCATCCAGTTGCTCGGCAACGACGGGCACCATGGCGCATTTAATAGTGCGGCGCTCGCGCGTGCGATGAATCTAAAGGGCGTGCAGGTGGGACTTTCCCGGGCAACACTGGCAAAGGACTTCGCCAAGTACTCCAAGCTGATCGGCGTTGACGCGCACGGCGAACCGAACGGCAATCTGAACGAGGAAGCCCGAGCGCTAATGGGAGCACCAAATCTGCTTGTAGTGGACTTGCCTGCCGTAACTAAGGTGCCCGAAAAGGTCACGGAAAGGCTGAACAGCGCCGGCATTACGGGCATCCTCGATGCCTATGTGACGCCTGAGATAATGGTCGTTTATGACAAGCTTGAACAACGTGGCAAGCTGACGATCCGGGCGAGGTTGGCCCAATTCTACGATCCGGAAGAGTTCCGAGATGCCAGCGGGCAAGTCGATTACCAAACGATGGTTAAAGCGGCGAGCGCAGTACGCGCCAAATACGCCAACGATCCGCTCATCCGCGCGGACTTCGTGAAACTATTCGCGGACGGTGTCGCCGAAGGAAACCCATACGCGGTGCCGCCAACGTTACCCGAGATTGAAGCGCTCAGACCATATCTGCAACCCATTTTTGCAAAGGATTCCCAGGGACACCTGTCGGTAACCAGCTATGTCGATACGGATTCTGCAATTTGCAAGGACGTGAGGGCCCATAGCGTTAAATACGATGACGGTGCCCAATCTGCTGCCTTCATCAAGGCCAACGGTTTTCACCCCGCTCAGTGCACGATATCGAGCGGTCAGCTTCAGCACGAGCGCGGCGTCGAGATGGAGTTTGTGAAGCAGTTTCACCTCGCCGGCTTCAACGTTCATATCCACGCGATTGGTGATGCCGGAGTGCGTACAGCGATCGATGCGATTGAAGCCGCTCGTGCCGCCGATGG
>JAXDQI010000256.1:0-72911 GCA_034667965.1 Gammaproteobacteria bacterium | reverse complement strand
TATCGCCGCATGCCATTGGATGACCGGTTGTCGAGTCTGATCCTGGATCGATACCTCGATGCAATCGACGGCGGACGCAGTTATTTCTACGCCAGCGATATCGCAGAATTCGAGAAATACCGTTACGAACTCGACGACGCCATCAAAGCCGGGGACGTCGAACCCGCGTTCGTCATTTTCCGCCGCTACCAGCAGCGCAGCCGCGAGCGGATGAACTACGCCATCGAGCTGTTATCCAAGAAGCCTGATTTCGACGTCGACGAGTCTTTCAACTTCGACCGTGAAAAGGAACCCTGGCCGGCGAATGCGACCGAGATGAATGAACTGTGGCGCAAGCGCGTGAAGAACGACGCATTGTCCCTCGTGACGGCGGGCAAGCAATGGCCGGAGGCGGCGGACGTCCTGCGCAAGCGCTACGAGCACGTCGCGAAGCGCATGGATCAGAGCAAGCCGGACGACGTGTTCGAAGCATTCATGAACGCCTTCGTACTGTCGCTGGATCCGCACTCGAATTACTTCTCGGCGCGCAATTCCGAGGAATACAACATTCAGATGAGCCTCTCCTACGAGGGCATCGGCGCTTCGCTGCAGTTGACCGACGACTATGTCACCGTCATCGACGTGATTGCCGGCGGTCCGGCTGCGGTGAGCGGAAAATTGTCCGCCAACGATCGCATCACGGCGGTCGGCGAAGGCAAGACGGGCGAGCTCGCGGACGTGATCGGCTGGCGTCTCGATGATGTGGTGCAGAAGATACGCGGGCCGGGCGGCACGCTCGTGCGCCTGCAGCTGCTGCCGGCCGGCGCAGCGCCGGGCTCCGCGCAAAAGGTCATCGAATTTACCCGCAATCGGGTCTCGCTCGAGGCGCAGGCTGCGCACAAGGCCATGCGCACGGTCGCGCGCAACGGTCGTGACGTCAAGGTTGGCATCATCACGGTGCCGAGTTTCTACCAGGATTACGATGCAAGCCGGGCGGGTGCGAAGGACTACCGCAGCACCACGCGCGACGTGCAGCGGCTCATCGGCGAGTTGCGCAAGGACGGCGCCGAAGTGCTGATCATGGATCTGCGCGCCAACGGCGGCGGGTATCTTCCCGAGGCTGAGTCGTTGACGGGCCTGTTCATCGACCGCGGTCCGGTGGTCCAACTGCGCGATACCACGGGCCGAATCGAGGTGGACGACGACCCGGATCCGGCGATCTTTTACGGCGGCCCGATGATCGTTTTAGTGGATCGATTCAGCGCGTCCGCTTCGGAGATTTTTGCCGGTGCGATCCAGGATTACGGACGTGCGCTCATCGTCGGTCAGCAGACCTACGGCAAAGGTACGGTGCAGAATGCGCACCCGCTCAATTACACGATTTTTGGCCGCAAGCCCGAACTGGGCCAGCTCAACGTGACCATCGGCAAGTACTATCGCATCACCGGCGAAAGCACGCAGGACCGCGGCGTGACGCCGGACATCGCGTTGCCCTCGCTCATCGACGCCAATGAAGTCGGCGAAAGCACGCGGGATCGCGCCCTGCCGTGGGACCACATCGACCCCGCTTCGTTCAAGACCGAAGGCGATTTGAAGCCGATCGCCGCGACGCTGCAGAAACTTCACGATGAACGCACGGCAAACAGCGCGGATTTCCGATATCTGCAGTCGGACATCGCCGCGCTCGAAGCGATGCGCAGTCAAAAGATCCTGTCCTTGAGCCTGAAGACCCGCGAAGCCGACCGCAAGCGGCAGGAGAGCGAGCGGCTGGAGCGCGAAAACGCCTGGCGCACCGCGCGCGACATGAAGCCGGTCAAGGCGCTGGACGAAATCAAGGATGATGCGGCGGCGGGTATTCTGCTCGACGAAACCTCGCAGATCGCCGCCGACCTCGCCACCTTGGCCGTACGTACACCCAAGCCCGTGCAGGCTCGGCGCACGGACAATCACTAGGGCCATCCTAGGCTAGCGCATCAGCAGGGTGTACAGGTCCCAATAGTCCTCCGCGAGGACGTTCCAAACCGGGACGGGCTGCGCGCGAGCCGCTCTCCCCGCTTCGCCGTCCGCGGGCGCGGGCGCCAGCGAGTCCGCCGTCGGCACGGTGTCGGCGGCGTTGCGATAATCGCAGGTGGCGCGCAACCGCTCCATCTTCGCCTTGACCGTGACCGTGATCTGCTTCTGATTCGCGACGGCAATCTGAGCCTTCTGCACGCGTTGCATGTAATCCTCGCATTCCTGCCTGCCGCCAAAGCTCATCTCGTGCACCCGGCGCGCGACGGCTTCCTTGGCGCGCGCAGCAAGACCGTAGGCGTCGACGCTTTCGCACAAGAGTTCTGCATAGCTGATGATGGCGAGGTTGATGTTGCGGCGCGCGGTCAGCGAGATGCCGGGAAAATCGTCGATGGCCTCGCCGCCGATGGCGCTGCGCTCGGCATGCAGATCCCCCACCGCGGCATCGGCGATCACCACGGCTTGCCGCATGCTCTCGAGCGACTTGTTGCGGCGGCGGCGCTCGAAGTAGTGCCAAATCGCGGTGAGGCGGTTCAATTCGCTTTGCGCGGCCGCCAGATGTTGCCGCTGCAAATCCGCCTTGCTCATCGCCATCTCCAACCTGCGGTCGACGTCGGCGAGGCGTGAGCCGCGCGCCGCGTCGCAGTCGGCTTTGTGCCTGGCGGTCTCCCGCGCCTCCTGCGTGCGCGTCAAATCCGTGGCGAACGCGGACAGCTGCTGATGGCAGGTCTTCCAAAGACCGCGCAGCTGATAAAATACGAGAGCCCCGAAACCCGTGTTCGGGTCGGCGAGCAGATCGCCGAGTGCGTCCAGTTGTTCCTGAACGCGGATGGTCGCGCCTTCCTGCTGCTTCAGGCGATCGCGCAACAAGTGAAACTCATCCTTGAGATCCGCGTATGCTTTCTTCAGGCCGGCGCGGTTTTGGAACAGCTGCATGAGCCGCTCTTCGTCGGCGCTCACACTGCCCCCGTCCAGACCTCCTTTGAGAAAGCTCAGCTTGTCGATCAAATTCCCGCCTCAGCCTCGTGAACGCGGGAGATCACATGGCGATTAGTCCGCTAGAAGTGATGTCCCTGCTCGGCACAATATTCCAGCCATTTATTTAACATCATGTTTCGCGTCCAGCGCTGATCCAGTTCACGCTTGAGTCCGGACTGCAGCCGCGAGAGCTGCGGATGGCGCTGGAATCCGCGAAAGCTGCGCACTTCGGCGAGCCGCGCATCGTGGTACACGCACACCTCCAGATCGGGATCCCGGACACACGCCGCCGGTTCGCCGGCCGTTTGATCGCCGAATTCATAAGTGAGGCGGAATACGCTCGTATAGCGGGATAAATCCATCGGTGTGAGATACAGATCACAGTCCGAGGCGGTTTTCGACACCACTCGAGCGGTAATCGCCCGCAAGTCCCGCACGAGCCAGCGCAGGCGCACGAAATTGCTTTCGTACAACGTCATCAGACTCACGAAGCTGCCGGGCTGAGCCCGCCAGGATGTTTCGCACCATTGGTCCGCGATCATATTTCGACTATACCATGCACGCGTAACTTGTCAGGGTCTAAGCCGGCGCTCGATGCCGGTCCGGTCGAGAATTCGGCTGGAAATTTCCTCGATTGAGCACTCCGTCGCATCGATGACCGGAATGCCGTTTCTTTCGAACAGCGACTCCGCCGCCCGCACCTCGAATGCGACTTGACGCGAGGATGAGTAGCGGCTGTCCGGCCGGCGCTCATTGCGAATCTGTTGCAAACGATCGGGCTTGATGGTCAGGCCGAATAGCTTTCGCGCATGCAATTCGAGTGCCGCGGGCAAGTTCCTGGACTCGAGGTCGTCCTCCGTCAACGGAAAATTCGCCGCAAATATGCCGTATTGCATCGCGAGGTACAGACAGGTGGGAGTCTTTCCCGATCGAGACACGCCGATCAGGATGAGGTCGGCGCGTTCGTAGTCGCGCACCACCGATCCATCGTCGTTCGCCAGCGCGAAGTTCGTGGCGTCGATGCGCATCGCATAGGCGTGCGTGTCCGCCATGCGATGTGTCCTACTCGTTAAATGGTGGGATTGCGTCTTGAGTTCGTTTTCGAGCGGTGCTAGGAAAGGGTCGAAAAAGTCCAGGAAAAAGCCCGTGCTCCCACGTACCACATTGCGCACATCTTCTTGCACCAAGGTGCTGAATACGATCGGGCGCACGCCTTCCTGCTTGCCCACCAGATCGATCTTGCGGACCGCCTCGATCGCCTTGTCAACAGTTGAGATAAATGGCACAGTCACCTGCCGAAACTCGAAACCGTCGAACTGCGTCATGAGACTGTGGCCCATCGTCTCGGCAGTGATGCCGGTTTGGTCCGACACAAAAAATACGGTTCGCTTTATCACGGTAGCCTCATTTGTCGCCGCCTCGCACGAAGTGTTTCACCTAACCAATCGTCGGACAAGTAATCAGTCATGAAACCCTACATCATTCCGTTTGAAGAACTGAAGAACAAAGACGTCGATCTCGTCGGCGGCAAGAATGCGTCCATCGGGGAAATGATATCGGGTCTTGCAAGCCTCGGTGTCTCGGTTCCCGGGGGGTTCGCGACCACCTCGCATGCGTATCGAGATTTCCTCGCGCAGGGTGGGCTCGACGAGCGCATCCGGTCGGCGCTGGCATCGCTCGACGTCGACGATGTCGAAAGACTTGCGGTGGTGGGCAAGGAGATCCGCGGCTGGATGCTGGCCACGCCCTTTCCAGCGCGGCTCAACGACGAGGTGTTGGATGCGTGGCGCAAGATGGGCCACGGCAGCGAGTTCGCGGTCGCGGTGCGCTCGTCGGCCACCGCCGAGGATCTACCCGAGGCATCCTTCGCCGGCCAGCAGGAAACTTTTCTCAACGTGCGCGGCGAGGATCATCTTTTATCCAGCATGCACGAAGTCTACGCGTCGCTGTTCAACGACCGCGCGATCTCGTATCGCGTGCACAGCAACTTCGATCACAACGCGGTGGCGCTGTCGGTCGGCGTCCAACACATGGTGCGCAGCGATCTCGGCGCGGCCGGTGTGATGTTCACGCTCGATACGGATTCCGGATTTCGCGACGTCGTCTTCATCACGGCGGCGTACGGCCTCGGGGAGACCGTGGTGCAGGGAGCCGTCAATCCCGATGAGTTCTATGTCTACAAACAGGCGTTGCGCGCCGGCAAGCGCGCGGTGTTGCGCAAGAACCTGGGCGGCAAGGCGATCAAGATGATTTACGCCGAGAAGGGCTCGCCGGAGCGCGTGCGCACGGTCGAAGTCGCGCCCGAGGATCGCAACCGCTTTTCCCTCGACGAGGCCGACATCATCAGCCTGGCGAAGCAGGCCTTGATCATCGAACAACACTACGGCACGCCGATGGACATCGAGTGGGGCAAGGATGGCGACACCGGCAAGATCTACATTCTACAGGCTCGGCCGGAAACCGTTCAGAGCCGCGCCGGCCGCACCATCCAACGCTTCACCCTGAAGGGCCGGTCCAAGCTTCTGGTGAGCGGCCGCAGCATCGGGCAACGCATTGGCGCAGGATCCGCGCGCATCATCAAGGATGCCAAGGAAATGTCCCGCGTCCGCGCCGGCGACGTGTTGGTCGCCGATATGACCGATCCCGACTGGGAGCCGGTGATGAAGCGCGCCTCCGCCATCGTCACCAACCGGGGCGGCCGCACCTGCCATGCCGCCATCATAGCGCGCGAACTCGGCATACCGGCGGTCGTCGGCTGCGGGACCGCAACCACCGCCATCAAGGAGAACCAGGCCGTCACGGTCTCCTGCGCGGAAGGCGATACGGGTCACGTCTACGAGGGCATGCTGGAGTTCGACGAGCGCAACATCGAGTTGGATTCCCTGCCCCCGATACCGGTAAAGATCACGATGAACGTCGGCAATCCCGACAGGGCCTTCGACTTCGCCGGGCTTCCCCACCGGGGCGTCGGACTCGCCCGGCTGGAGTTCATCATCAATCGGATGATCGGCGTACACCCGCGAGCGCTCCTCGAATTCGATAAGCAAAGCGCGGAGATCAAGGACGCCATCACCAAGCAGATCGCGGGCTATGCGGACCCGGTCACCTTCTATGTGGAGAAGCTGTCGGAGGGCATCGCCCAGATCGCGGCGGCGTTCGCGCCCGAGCCTGTCATCGTGCGCCTGTCCGATTTCAAGTCGAACGAGTATGCCAACCTGATCGGCGGCAAGAACTACGAGCCGCACGAGGAAAATCCGATGCTCGGATTTCGCGGTGCATCGCGCTACATCGACAAGGTTTTCAGGCCCTGCTTCGAACTCGAATGCCGCGCGCTGAAGCGGGTGCGCGATGAGATGGGCTTGACGAACGTTCAGATCATGGTGCCCTTCGTCCGCACAGTGCTCGAAGCGAAGACCGTCACCGACCTGCTGGCCGACAATGGCCTGAAACGCGGCGACAACGGCTTGAAGCACATCATGATGTGCGAATTGCCTACAAACGCCCTGCTCGCCGACCGCTATCTCGAATACTTCGACGGCTTCTCCATCGGTTCCAACGACATGACCCAATTGGCGCTGGGACTCGACCGGGATTCGGCCGTCATCGCGAAACTCTTCGACGAACGCGACGATGCGGTCAAGGCCTTGATGTCGCTCGCCATTGCAGCCTGTAAACGCCAAGGCAAGTACGTCGGAATCTGCGGCCAAGGGCCTTCAGACCATCCGGAACTGGCCCTGTGGCTGGTGGAACAGGGCATCGACAGTCTTTCATTGAATCCCGACACCGTGGTCGAGACCTGGATGTTCCTTGCCGGCGATACGCCGGCGTGAGATCGCATCGATCGCGCTAGATGCGCAGCAAGCGTTCCCGATAGAACTGAAGTTCGCGGATCGACTCGCGCACGTCGTCCAGCGCCAGGTGGGTGGACGATTTCTGGAAGCCCTGCGCGACCTGCGGCGCCCAGCGCTGCGCCAGCTCTTTGAGCGTGCTCACGTCGAGATTTCGGTAGTGGAAAAAAACTTCGAGCCTCGGCATGAGCCGCGCCAGGAAGCGTCGATCCTGACAGATGCTGTTGCCGCACATGGGTGATCGCCCGGGCTCGGCCCAGGCGCCAAGAAATTTCAAGGTGGCAGCCTCGGCCGCGGCGGCGTCGACATCGCTCGCGAGAACTCGGGCCGACAGTCCGGAACCGCCATGCTGCCTCCGGTTCCAATCATCCATTGCGTTGAGCGTCGCCTCGCTTTGACGGATGGCCAACACCGGACCTTCCGCGAGCACATTGAGGTGTTTGTCGGTTACGATCGTCGCGATCTCGATGATGAGATCAGACTCCGGCCTCAAGCCGGTCATCTCGAGATCGATCCAAATGAGATTTTCTGGAGATTTCATTGTCCGTACAGCATCTGAAAGCGGCATGGTAGCAGAGCGATGACAGGCACGACCGGTAAAGGCGTCGTGCTGGCCAGTTACGGCCGCGGAGTGCTGGTTCAAGCGGACGAGGGCCCGCTCGGCGGCGCGCCGGAAGGCGCCGCGAGCGGCGGGATCCCGCGGAGCGTCGGTCCGCATTTGCGCTGCTCGCTCAAAGGGCGCAAGCAGCGCATAGTCTGCGGCGACCGCGTCACGTGGGTCTACGAGCCCGCCAACGACGGCGCCTCGGTGGAGTCCATCGAGCCCCGCCGCAATTTGATCGAACGCATCGATCTGCGCGGCCGCCCCGAACCGGTGGCGGCGAACATCGAGCGGTTGGCCATCGTCGTCGCGCCGGAACCCGCCGCAGATTGGTTCCTGGTGGATCGCTACTGGGCGGGCGCCCGGTTGAAGGACATCGAATCCTTGCTGATTGTGAACAAGTGCGATCTCGGGCTCGATGCCGTCCAAAGCGAGATCGAGGTCTATCGTGGGTTGGGGCTGCCGTGCATGGAGACGACCATACAATCCGCCGCGGGAATCGAGGGGCTGCAGCGGGTCCTGGCGGGCGGGGTGACCCTGCTGGTCGGTCAATCCGGGGTGGGCAAGTCGTCGATCGTCAATGCGCTCGCTCCTGAGGCGGCCGCACAAACCTCCGAACTGACGCGGGATGCGGAAGGCCGCCATACGACGACCACCGCGCGGCGTTACTCTCTCGGTCCCGAAACTGCCATCGTCGATGCTCCCGGCGTCCGCGACTTCGCACCGCCGGCCAGCCTGGTACGTGCGGCCGAGCGCGGCTTCGTCGAGGTCCACGCCCGCAGCGTCGAATGCCGCTTCAACGATTGCCGCCACATGGAAGAACCCGGCTGCGCGGTGCGCACGGCGGTGGCCGGCGGACAGATTGCAGCGCGGCGCTACGAGAGCTACCGCCGGCTGGTCCGGCTGTACGAGAAGCTGGCCGGACCCTAGTTCATGGCCTAAGAGACGGCGGTGCGGCCCGCCAAAGCGTGCGCCAGCGTGCCGCCGTCGACGTATTCGAGTTCCCCGCCCACCGGTACCCCATGCGCGATGCGGGACACTTTGAGGCCGCGGCGCAGCGCAAGCTCGCCCAGATAGTGCGCCGTGGCCTCGCCCTCCACGGTTGGATTGGTTGCAAGAATTACTTCGCGAACTTCGCCCAGTCCCAACAGCAGTTCGAATTCCTGGAGTCCCAATTCAGCGGGTCCGATTCCGTCGAGCGGCGACAGATGTCCCATGAGCACGAAATAGCGGCCCCGAAATCCCCCCGACTGTTCTATGGCGACGACGTCGGCGGGCGACTCGACCACGCACAGCTGCGCGACGTCGCGTTGATTCGACGCACACGTGACGCACAATTCGCTTTCCGTCAGCATGCGGCAGCGCTTGCAATGCCCGACGCTGCTGAGAGCTTCCGCCAATGCTTCGCTAAGAACCCGGCCGCCGTCGCGATCGCGCTCCAACAGATAAAAGGCCATGCGCTGCGCAGACTTCGGACCGACGCCCGGGAGACATCGCAGGGAATCGATCAAGCGGGCCAATGTGGGCGTGTATTTCATCGGAGTTCGGAACGGTTCAGAACGGCAGTTTCATGCCCGGCGGAAGATTGAGACCCGACATGAGACCGGCATACTTTTCCTGACTCCGCGCGGCCAGCTTGTGTACGGCATCGTTGATGGCCGCGACGACCAGGTCCTCCAGCATGTCCTTGTCCTCGCCGAGAAGCTTCGGAGTGATGCTGATGCTCTTGGCCTCATGGCGCCCGTTGAGCACTATCTTGACCATGCCGGCACCGGATTCGCCCGTGACCGTAAGGTCGGCGAGTTCGGCCTGCGCTTTCTGCATGGTCTCCTGCATCTGCTGCGCTTGGCGCATCAAGTTTCCCAATCCGCCCTTCAACATGACAGCTGCCTCCTCTGGCTAATTCGTTGGTTTAACCGACGCGGGATCGACTTCCGCGCCGAAACGTTGGCGCAGAGTCTTCACCGCGGGATCTTCTTCGAACGCGGCCGCCGCACGCGAGGTCTTGTCCTGCTCGGCCATTGCGCGTCGGCGCGCCGGCGTGACCAGCGAGGGGTCGGCGGACTCGAAAGCAATGCGAATTTCCCGGCCCAGGTAGGCCGACAGGGACTGCACCAGCTTGTCATCCATCGGTTTCGAACGTTGATGCGCCGCCGCCTCGTCGGAGGATAAACGCAGCAGGCTGCCGTCGAACGAGACCGGCACGCAGTTCAGCGCGATCTGCCGCACCATGCCGCTCAAATTGGCAGCTTCCACAACCGCCGCCCAGTTGCCTGCGTCGATGGTTGCCGGGATGTGCGCCGCGCGCGCGGCGGCTGCCGGCGCCGCAGACGGCGCCGCCAGTGGAGTAGACGGGCGGCCGGCGCCGGACCCCGAAGGCGCGGCGCCGGGATGTACGGTCGACTCGGGTCGAAATGCCAGCATTCGCAACAGGCTCATCTCGAATCCGATCCGCGGTTCAGGCGCCATGGCCATGTCGCGCCGGCCACCCAAGGCGATTTGGTAGTACAGCTGGACATCCTCGGGCGGGATGGTCCGGGCCAACCGCGTCAAGGCCTCCCCATCGAATTCCTCGTCCAGTCCAGCCGCTTCGGGCACGATCTGCACGACGGCGATTCTCTGAAGAAATGCGGCCAATTCGATGAGCGCGCGATCATAGTCGGGCGCATCGCGGTCCAGTTCCTGCACATGGCTCAACAGACCCGGCCCATCCTGACGCGACAAGGCATCGAGGATTCGAGTCACGTGCCCGCGATCGATCGTGCCGAGCATGGAGCGCGTGTCGGATTCGCTCAACGAACCGCCGCCGAAGGCGATCAGTTGATCCATCAAGCTCAACCCATCGCGCATACTGCCTTCCGCCGCCCGCGCCAGAAGCGCCATCGCGGCCGGTTCGTATTCGAGTTTTTCGGCCGCGGCAATGAACTTCAAACGCTCGCCGATGAGCTGCGCCGACAACCGTTTGAGGCTGAATTGCAGGCATCGGGACAGCACGGTCACCGGCAGCTTCTGCGGATCCGTCGTCGCCAGAAGGAATTTCACGTGCGGCGGCGGTTCCTCCAAGGTCTTTAGCAGCGCATTGAACGAGTGGCTCGACAGCATGTGCACCTCGTCGATGAGGTACACCTTGTAGCGGCCGCGAGTGGGCGCGTACTGCACGTTGTCCAACATCTCACGGGTATCGTCGACTTTGGTGCGCGACGCCGCGTCCACCTCGATGAGATCGACGAACCGGCCCTCGTCGATTTCGCGGCACGCGGCGCAGACGCCGCAGGGATTCGAGGTCACGCCCGTTTCGCAGTTCAAGGACTTGGCAAGGATGCGCGCCACCGTCGTCTTGCCCACGCCACGGGTACCGGTGAACAAAAAGGCGTGATGCACTTTGCCCGTGTCGAGCGCGTTGGAGAGCGCGCGCAGCACATGTTCCTGACCCACCATTTCGGCGAATCGCTTGGGGCGCCATTTGCGTGCGAGGACGATGTAGCTCATAGGGTCAAGTTTAGCCCGTGCGTCAAGGGTTGGGAGCAGAATAGGAGGCGGCCCGCGCCTGCAGGACTTCGGCGCCCGACTTAAAGCCCTACCGCTGCTCCCTTCCGGGCCTGACGGGGTTCGTGGCCAGTCGTCGCGAAGATGCAAACGCGAGCCACCATAGACTCGCCGATCGGTGGCCTTACAGCTTCACCAGTGTGTGTGGCGGAGAGGGTGGGATTGTTCGCAGGCTTGCGCCTGCTCATCCCTCGCCGACGCTCGGGACCGCCGTCGCTGCGCTCCGGCGTCCTTCGCCGCTGCTTCGCATCGGCTCGTCGAACCCTCTTAGGTTCGAACCCCCGCTTCGTTCCCCACCGAAACACTTACCAAATCTTACAGCTTCACCAGCATTTGTGGCGGAGAGGGTGGGATTCGAACCCACGAACACGGTTAGGTGTTACACACTTTCCAGGCGTGCGCCTTCGACCGCTCGGCCACCTCTCCACTCGGGCCGCAAGGGTACCGGAGGCCGCCCCAGCTATCAAATCGGTGCAAAGGGTGGGATTGACTCGGGCCATCCTGGCCCTCGCCCTGCGGGCGCGCTACGCGCGTCCAAAATCGCTTCCTGCGATTTTGTCGAACCCACGAACACGGTTAGGTGTTACACACTTTCCAGGCGTGCGCCTTCGACCGCTCGGCCACCTCTCCACTCGGGCCGCAAGGGTACCGGAGGCCGCCCCAGCTATCAAATCGGCCGGCGCCGAGCCGGGGCGTGCCATCTACCCGGGGGTCGCCGCCTTGTTTGCCGGCGCCGGCTTGTAACGGGGCGGCACATCCAGGCAGGCGTCCTTGGGCCCCGGCGGAGGAGGCGCCAACTCGACGGTGGGGATCACGAGAGCGTCCTTGGTATTCGGCGAATCCAAGCCTTCCGGGACCTTGAGGGGCGCTGCCTGCGCAGCGTGTTGATACTCCTGCTTGACATGACAGTCCGGATTCAGCCGCCTCATGATGTGGCAACCGGATAACAGCGCCGCCGCCGCAGAAAATACGATGATTCGCTGAAAACTCAAGCTGCTTGCTCCTCAAGTGTGATGCCGGCCGCGCGCATCGCGCGCAGAACCGCTTCCTGGTGCACCGGCGCCAGATCGACCAATGGTAAACGTATGGCGCTCCCGATGAGGCCCATTCTGGCCACCGCCCATTTCACCGGGATGGGGTTGGCTTCAACGAACAAATCCTTGTGCAGGAGCTGCAAATCGGTATCGATGCTGCGCGCCTTTGCGAAATCGCCTGCCAACGCGGCCGTACACACTTCGTGTACCCGACGCGGCGCGACGTTCGCCGTCACGGAAATGACGCCCTTGGCCCCGGCGTTCATGAAGTCCACCGCGGTCGCATCATCGCCCGACAGTAAGGTAAACCCCGCAGGCAGCTGCGCGAGCAGATCGCGCGCGCGGCTCAGCTCAGGAGTCGCTTCCTTGAGCGCAACGATCTGAGGATGTCTGGCCAGGCGCGCAACCGTCCCCGGCAGCAGATCCACGCCGGTGCGGCTCGGAACATTATACAGAACCACCGGGACCGCCGAGGCATCCGCGGCCGCCATGAAATGGCGATAAAGCCCCTCCTGAGGCGGCTTATTGTAATAGGGCGTGACGAACATCACGGCATCCGGCCCAAGCCGGGACAGCGTACGCGCGCGCGCAATGGTCGTGGCCGTCGAATGCGTCCCCGCGCCCACGATCACCTTCAGCTTGCCGCCGCAGCGCGCGAGCGCCCGGCGTGTCAGTTCCTCGATTTCCTCGAGGGACAGCACCGGCGATTCTCCTGTGGTACCCGCGATCACGATGCCGTCCGAGCCCTCGCCGACGTGAAAATCCAGCAAGCGGTCCCACGCTGACCAATCCAACGCACCACCCTCGATCATGGGTGTGACAATAGCAACCAGGCTTCCGGAAAACATTGAGACGGGCTCCACAGGAAATACCGATACCTTAAGTGCCGGACATGCACCCTGGCAAGCGCCCATCCGGTAGAATTCCCACCCAATGAAACAACATATCGTGATTTCGGCGGTCGGGGGCGACCGTGTCGGGTTGGTCCATGAACTATCAAAGGTCGTCGCCGATTGCGGCGGCAGCATCAGCGACAGCCGCATGACATGCTTGGGCAGCGAATTTGCGATGCTGCTGCTGGTGAACGGCAACTGGCACACCCTCGCGAAGCTCGAAGGAGAATTCAAGAAGCTTGCCGATGCGACCGGCATGAACATCCAGCTGCGGCGCACCGAAGAGCGCGCGGCGCGCAATGACATGCTGCCCTACTCCATCGACGTCGTATGCCTCGATCAGACCGGCATCGTTTCCGGCCTGTCGGGCTTCTTCTCGCAGCGCGGAGTCGACATCGCAGAGATTTCGACCCGCGCCTACGCCGCCGCGCATACGGGCGCGCCGATGTTTTCGGTGCAAATGATCGTGAACGTGCCGAGCCGGCTGCACATCGGAGTACTCCGCGAGGAATTCATGGACTTCTGCGACCACTTGAATCTCGACGCCATATTCGAACCGGTAAAGAGTTGACCGCAATGACCAAGCTCGAGATAGGCAAGAAGGCGCCGCTGTTCACGCTCGGCGGAACGGGCGGCGGCTTGTCCCTCAGGGACGCCGTAGGGCAGCCCGTGGTGATGTACTTCTATCCCCGCGACAACACCCCGGGGTGCACTCAGGAGGGCGAAAGTTTTTCCAGCCACTTCGCGGACTTCAAGAAGGCCAAGACGCTGGTCTTCGGAATCTCTGCGGATTCCGTCGAATCGCATGAGAAATTCAAGAAGAAGATGGCATTTCCTTTCGACCTGCTCAGCGACCCGGACAAGGCGGTCTGCAAGCTGTACGACGTCATCCAGGAGAAAAGCATGTACGGCAAGAAGTACCTGGGAATCGAACGCAGCACCTTTCTGATCGACTCGAAGGGCGTGCTGCGCCAGGAGTGGCGGAAGGTCAAGGTCAACGGGCACGCCGAAGCGGTTCTGGCTGCGGTGAAGGCGCTGTGACCGAGCCCGTGCGGCCGCAGACAGCCGTAGTCGTCCGGGGGCGTCAGGGAAAGCAGGACCGGCGTATTTTCGTTCTTGATACGAATGTCCTCATGCACGACCCGACGGCGATTTTCCGCTTCGAAGAGCACGATGTGTACATTCCGATGACGGTTCTCGAGGAGCTTGACGCCGGCAAGAAAGGTCTCTCCGAATCCGCCCGCAACGTCCGCCAGGTGAGCCGGTTTCTCGATGAATTGATGCGTGACGCCACCAAGAAGGACATCGATCGCGGCCTCTCGTTGCCGACCGCTGTGCCGATCAATCACGGCAAGCGCCCGCCGGGGGGCCGTCTGTATTTTCAAACCCAGCTGCTCGAGTCCGTGCTGCCGGACAGCCTTCCGGGTCAGGGCGCGGACAACACCATTCTCGCCAACACCCTGGCCCTGCAGCAGAATTTCCCCGCCGCCAGGGTCACGTTGGTATCGAAGGACATCAATCTGCGGATCAAGGCCGCGATCGTCGGCGTCCATGCCGAAGACTACTCGAGCGACAAGACCATCGAAGATGCGGACCTCCTGGTCAGCGGCGTGCAGCAGCTGCCGACGAATTTCTGGGAGAAACACGGCAAGGGCATGGAGTCGTGGCAGCAACAGAGCCGCACCTTCTATCGCGTCCGCGGACCGTTGGTGCGCGAATGGCGTGCCAATCAGTTCGTCTACGATCCCGCCGAGAACGGCGTGGAGGCCATCGTTCGCAAGATCGAGGGGGACTCGGCCGTTCTCGAGCTGACGGTGGACTACCGCACCGAACGCAACAATGTCTGGGGGGTCAATGCCCGCAATCGCGAGCAGAACCTTGCCTTCAATCTTCTCATGGATCCCGAGATCGATTTCGTCACTGTCCTGGGACCGGCCGGCACCGGCAAGACTCTCTTGACGCTGGCGGCCGGCCTTGCGCAAACGCTGGATCACAATCGGTTCAGCGAGATCATCATGACGCGCGTGACGATTCCCCTGGGAGAGGACATCGGATTCCTCCCGGGAACCGAAGAGGAAAAAATGGAGCCCTGGATGGGCGCGCTCATGGACAACCTGGAAGTATTGACGCAGAGCCAGCCGGGTGGAACCTGGGGGCGTGGTGCGACGAACGACCTGCTGCGTCATCGAATCAAGATAAGGTCCTTGAATTTCATGCGTGGCCGGACCTTTTTGAACCGCTTCATCATCATCGATGAAGCGCAGAATCTGACCCCGAAACAGATGAAAGCCCTCGTGACCCGCGCCGGTCCCGGGACCAAGATGGTTTGCCTGGGCAACATCGCTCAGATCGATACGCCCTATCTGACCGAGACCACCACCGGTTTGACCTATGTCGTCAACCGCTTCCATGGCTGGGCCTATTCGGGTCATATCACGCTGAAACGCGGCGAACGCTCGCGTTTGGCCGATTATGCGTCGGAAGCGCTGTAATTCTGGGCCGCGCCGGGCGCCGGCTGGGTGCAGAATAGAACTTTGCGGCACGAAGGACACTCCAAGCGCTTCGATGGTGAACAATCCATGAAGCTGTGGAAATCTCTGGCGGCCTTTGCCGGCGCCGTGGCGGTGGGCTCCAGCGTCAGCCTGGGCTGGGCCGCGTCCTTGAGCGCGACCGATCAGGACCTGCCGGAGCTGGGCAGCCCGGCGAATGCTGCGGTATCGCTGGAAGATGAATACCAGGCGGGCCTCGGCTGGTTCCGGCAAATGGGCCAGGGCGGCACCGTGCTGGAGGACCCCGAGGTCAGCGCCTACATCCAGCAGATCGGCCACAGCCTCTCGAGCCGCGCCGAAGAGGGTCAGCATCAGTTCTATTACTTCGTCGTCCGCGATCCGGTCATCAATGCCTTTGCCATGCCGGGCGGATTCGTCGCCATCGACAGCGGCCTGATCCTGGCTACGCGCAACGAGAACGAATTGGCCGGGGTCATGGCGCACGAGACCGCGCACGTCACCCAGCGTCACCTCGTGCGCGGGCTCATCGACCAGAGCCATGCGGGTTTGATGTCGACGGCGGCGATGCTGGCGGCCATCTTATTGGGCGCGACGGCCGGGCATGGGTCGCCCGACGCCATGGAGGGAGCGATCATGGCCACTCAGGGGGCCGCGATCCAACACCAGATCAATTACACGCGCGCCAATGAGTTCGAGGCCGACCGGATCGGCATCGGCACCATGGCGGCGGCCGGCTACGATCCTTTGGGCATGGCGAGTTTTTTCGGCTATATGTCCCGCGGAATGCCGTCTCCCGACCGCGTCAATGCCGTCCAGTTCTTGATCGATCACCCGATCTTTTCCGATCGTGTCGCGGAGGCGCGCAATCGCGCGGAACAGATCGGGCGCGTACACCACGAGGACTCGATGGGTTATCAGCTGACCCGCGAGCGGCTGCGCTCGCTGGTCGATGATCCCAGAACCGTTCGCGATTACTACGTGAACCTGGTCAAGAATGGTGCCGGCCTGTCGATGGAGCAGCGCTACGGCAAGGATGTCGCGGACATCAACATGCGAAATCCCGCCGCGGCGATCCCCGATCTGCAGGCATTGGTGCGCGAGTATCCCAAAGTGACCCAGTTCTATGGCGCCCTGGGACAGGCCCACATGCTGAACGGCCAGTTGAAGGACTCTCAGGAAGTATTGGACAAGGCTCTCGGTTTGTTTCCCCGCAATGTGCCGGTCACCATCCGCTTGTCGGAAACCTTGATGCGCAGCGGTGAGAACAAAAGAGCTCAGCTGTTGCTGGACGATCTGTTCAACGTGGTCGATCCGACTCCCGACCAAACCAAGCTCATCGCCAAGGCGGCGAATGCCGCCGGCGATCTTGCCGACTCCTATTACTACATGTCGTTCTACTACGTCATGAGCGGCGACCTGCGGATGTCGGCCGCGCAACTGCAAATGGCCTTAGGCCTGCCGGGATTGGACCCCGTGCAACGCGCGCGATTCAGCGCACGGCTCGATGAAATCAAGGCCGCCATGCCGAAGGACCGCAAGAACACCGTGGCGGACGACAACGGCAATGGTCGTCATTGACGGCACACGGAAGTCCTCAACGCGGTATCGTACGGTCCTTCATTCAACATCGATAACGGTTAGGGAGAGTTTCACCATGGGGAAGGAAGGGTTCGCGCGCGTTGCGCTTGCCGCCATTGTTGCGACGGGTTTGAGTGCCTGCGTTACGTTACCGCCCAACAGCCAGCGCTCGCCGCAGGACCCGTGGGAATCCTGGAACCGCGGAGTCTACAAATTCAATGACGTTCTCGATCGGGCGGTGGCCAAGCCGGTGGCACGCACGTATGTCAGGTACGTCCCCCAGCCCATCCGGACCGGCGTCTCCAATTTCTTCGCCAACCTCGATACACCCACCGTCATGGTCAATGATGCACTGCAGGGAAAGTTCCTCGCTGCGGCGAACGACTTGGGACGCTTCGCGCTCAACACCACCCTGGGCGTGGGGGGCATCCTGGATCCCGCCTCCTCCGCCGGGCTGGCGCGCAACAACGAGGACTTCGGTCAGACGCTGGGAAAATGGGGCGTACACCCGGGACCATTCGTGGAATTGCCGATTCTGGGACCGTCGGACCTGCGGGATGCACCGGCCCGGGCGGTGGATACGTACACGAATCCGAAGCAGTACATCAAGAACAACTGGGTCAAGTACGGTTTGTACCTGCCCGAATTGACGGATCGGCGCGCAGCGCTATTGCCGCTCGAAGAGACGTTGAAGCACACCTACGATCCCTATGCCTTCATCCGCGATGCCTACCTGCAGCGACGTGCCTACCTGGTATCCGACGGCAAGGTGAGCAACGATGAACTGGTCGACCCGGACGCCGACCTGCCGGTGGGCACGGCGCCCAGCGACGACCAACCGATCACGCCGAAACCCACCGGAAACCCGCCGCCGCACTAACTCGGCCGCAGGCCGAGTTGAACGCCGCGCACGCGGCGGCCCGTAGGGCGAGGCGCAGGAGCGCCGAGTAATAGCGCGACCCTCAGTTGGCGGTGAACAATCCCTCGACCTCGCTCAAGCTGGCGAGCTGATGCAATTGCGTGGGCATATTCTCGTAGCGCAACGAACGCCCCGCTTCCTTCGCGATGCTCAGCCATTCGATGAGCAGGGCGAGTCCTGAACTGTCGCTGTCCGTCACCCCGCCCAGATCGATGACCGCAGCGTGACCGCTTTCGATGGCAGCCGTGCCCAATGGCAGCAATTTCGCGACCGTCGCGAATTCAAGCGACCCCACGACTCGCGACCGCTCACCCTCCGGGGCTTCGAATGTCGCGATGCCGTTCCGGGATTTCTTCACGCGCCCGTTCCCGGCGCGGTGCTATTGGCGCGAACCTTGCCGTCCGCCTCCAGGCGGTTGATGACCTCATCGAGACCCTTCTGTTGGACCTCGGCTCCGATATCCGTGCGGAAGCTCTTGACGTAGGAAATTCCCTCGATGACGACGTCCCATGCCTTCCACCCCGCCTCGGTTTTGCGGAGACTGAAATTCACCGGCACACTCTCGCCGGAGGACTTCTTCACTTCGGTACGCACGGTCGCGGTCGCATCGGCCGGGTCGCCCTTGTAAGGCAGGATGACGAAGCGGTCGGCTGTGAAGTTGAGCAGCGCCGTGCCGTAGTTGCGCAACAGCGAATGGTAGAACGCATCGACGAAGCGTTTTCGCTGATCGGGCGTCGCGGTGCGCCATGTCTGACCCAGCACCAGCCTCGCGGAGTATTCGCTGTCGAAGTTCGGCAGCAACACGTTCGCCACCAACGCATCGAGCTTGGCCGGATCTTTCGCATACACCGGCCGGTTCTTATCCAATTCCGCCAACATGCGTTTTGCCGAGTTCTCCACCAGTTCCTGCGGCCCCAGCGTGTTGGCCGGGGGTGCGGCAGCCGCCGGCGACGTCGCGGCGGGAGCCTGCGCGTTTGCCGTCGCGGCCAGGGCGAGCGCCATGAACGACAAACAGGCGATCGCCTTCAAGGCGGCGCTCGATCGACTCACCAGGATGGGTTTCATTTGGTCTTCTCCGTTGCGGTCTGCGAGTCTGGTTTGGAAGGCGGGGGACTCGACTGCCCCGAGCCCTTCGCAAAATTCGCCAGGAACTGGCCGATCAGATTCTCGAGCACGAACGCGGACTGCGTGAAATCTATTTGATCCTTATCCTTCAGATAGGTTTCAGCGCCCCCCGCGGTCAGCCCGACGAACTTGCCGCCCAACAGTCCCTGAGTATAGATGGCCGCGTCGCTGTCCGTCGGAATCTGGCTGTATTTTGCGTTCAGCCGCATCTGCACGACCGCCTTGTATTCCTTGGTGTCGAAATCGATCTTCACGACGCGGCCGATTTCCACGCCCGACATCGAAACGGGAGCGCCCACCCGAAGATCCCCGACGTTGTCGAATTTTGCGGTCACGTCGTAGTGCGGGGGACTGCCGAACGAGATGCCGCGGGTGGTGGTCTGAGTCGTCAGGAAGAGCAACGCGGCAAATCCGAGCACCACGAATGCTCCGGTTCCGAGGTTCAGTGTATTGGACTTGCGCATAACGATGCCCCTTACAGAAATGCTGCCGTCAGCAAATAATCCAGAAACAGGACCACCACGGCCGACGTGACCACCGTGCGCGTGGTCGCCGTTCCCACCCCCGCCGCCGTCGGCGTCGCATAGTAGCCCTCGAACACCGCAATCAGGCTGCAGGCGACTCCGAAAATCACGCTTTTGACGATGCCTTCATTGATGTCGGCAAGACCCACACCGCCGCGCATCTGCGACCAGAAGCTGCCGGAATCGACGCCCATGATCTGCACACCGATGAGCTGCGCGCCGTAAATGCCGATCAAGCTGAAGATGGCCGCGAGCAACGGCATCGCAATGACGCCGCCCAGGAAGCGCGGCACCACGACGCGGGTGATCGGATCCACCGCCATCATCTCCATGGCCGACAATTGATCGGTGGCGCGCATCAATCCCAGCTCGGAAGCCAGAGCGGTTCCCGCACGTCCCGCGAACAACAACGCGGTGACCACGGGCCCCAGCTCCTTGACCAGCCCGATGGCCGCTGCGATCCCCAACGAGTCTTCGGAGCCGAATCGCTGCAGAAGCTGGAATCCCTGAAGTCCAAGGACCATGCCGACGAACAGGCCGGACAGCATGATGATGACCAGTGACAGTGCACCCGAATTGAAAACCTGCTGGACGATCAGATCGAACCGCAACAGCGCGCTTGGAGTGACGACGATCATCCGCAGCAGGAAGCGGACCACCGCGCCCAATCCGACCAACGAGTCGATCAGACTTCGCCACAGCTCTTTGAGGATGGTCAATGGTCCTCGCCGCGCGCCAGAAGCTGGTCGAAATAGTCGGAAGCCGGATAGTGAAATGCGACCGGTCCGTCGGGCAGACCGCCGACGAATTGCCGCACCACTTCCGACGTACTTTCCCTGAGTTCCTGCGGCGAGCCGCGCGCGACCACCTTGCCCGCGGACAACAGGAACACATTGTCGGAGACCGTGGAGATTTCCTGCACGTCGTGCGAGACCACGATGCTGGTCAACCCCAGCGTGTCGTTCAAGCGGCGAATGAGCCGCAGGATCACACCCATCGAGATCGGATCGAGACCCACGAACGGTTCATCGTAGATGAGGATTTCCGGATCCATGACGATGGCCCGCGCCAGAGCCACTCGACGGCTCATTCCTCCGGAGAGTTCCGCGGGCATCAGGTCGGCGGCGCCCCGTAAACCGACCGCTTCCAATTTGGTCAACACCAACTGGCGGATGAGCCGCTCGGGCAGATCGGTATGCTCGCGGATCGGAAACGCAACATTCTCGAAGACGCTCAAATCGGTCAGCAATGCACCGTTTTGAAACAGCATGCCCATGCGCCGGCGCAGGACGTACAAGTCCGCGCGCTTCAAGGTGCGCAGGTCTTCTCCCGCCACACTGATCGAGCCGGTGTCGGCGCGAACCTGGCCGGTGATGAGCCGCAGCAATGTGGTCTTCCCGGTGCCGCTCGGCCCCATGACGGCGGTGACCTTGCCGCGCGGGATGTCCATGTCGAGGCCGTCGAAGATCGGGCGGCCGCCGACGGCATAGCCTAACTTTCGGATCTCGACGACGGGGGAATCTTGGTTCAATGGTGTGCCGGAGGGGCTCCGCACCAATCGTGCGGAGCCTCGTGGGGATTATTCTTGAGCTTATGCTACGGACTTTTCCATCGAAGTCTTGTAGGTCCCGCCGGCAGCGAGGCTGTTGAGCTTCGCACGCACCGCCAGCGCCTGCTGACCCGCCGCAAAGGCCGCCGTCTTCCCGCCCCAGGCACTGAGCGCGTTCTCCTGCAGAGCACGTCCATAACTGAAGCTCAGCGCCCACGGCAGCGCGCCGGCCGCATTCATGAGGCTCAAGTGCAGTGTCGCCTCGGTGGGACTCTGCCCCCCCGAGAGGAAGGCGATGCCCGGCACCGCGGACGGCACCTGGCGCCTCAAGGTCCGCAGGGTAGCCTCCGCCACCTGTTCCGGCGACGCCCGCTGCGCGCACTTCTTACCCGCAATCACCATGTTCGGCTTGAGAATCATGCCTTCGAGGTGGACGCGGGCCGCAAACAAATGCGAGAAAACCCGGTCCAGAACGACATTCGTGACTTCCTCGCAGCGCTCCAGCGTATGGCCGCCGTCCATCAATACCTCGGGCTCCACGATGGGCACGATGCTCGCTTCCTGGCATAGAGTGGCATAGCGCGCGAGCGCCGCGGCGTTGGCGTCGATTGCATACGAGGTGGGAATGCCGGATCCAATGTCGATCACGGCGCGCCACTTCGCGAACCGTGCGCCCAATTTATAGTACTCGGCCAGCCGCTCTCGCAGGCCGTCCAGGCCTTCGGTGATGGTTTCGCCCGGAAATCCCGCCAGGGGCTTGGCGCCGGTATCAACCTTTATGCCGGGGACCATCTTGTTCTGGGCCAGATACGTCGGGAACGGCGTGCCGTCCGAGGTCTTCTGCCGAATCGTTTCGTCGTACAAAATGACGCCGCTGATGTATTGGCTCGCATCGGGCGCCGTGAACAATAATTCGCGGTACAGGCGCCGATTCTCCTCGGTCGATTCCAGCTTGATGGTGCTGAACCGTTTGCCGATGGTGCTGGTGCTCTCGTCCGCCGCCAAAATCCCTCGCCGGTTCGCGACCATCGCGTGGGCGGTCGCGGCTAACTCTGTGGTGTTCATTCGGAAGTCTCTCGCTCCTTATCGATGGTGATACGACCTGATGATGCAACTTACGGTGAAATAATCCGCCGAGAATAACAAAATCAACTCTGCTCCGCCTAAGCGGGTGGACCTCGACATCAAATAGGACTAAAATGGTCCCACATCTTTCCTTATGGGAAACACATCCATATGTTGCGAATGGGCAAATTGACGGACTACGCGACAGTCGTGCTCGCCAGTCTAGCGCAAGATCCGTCGCGTCACCGCGCCGCCGCGGATCTAGCCGACAGCACGCGGCTCAGCCGTCCGACGGTGAGCAAGGTGCTGAAAGGCCTGCAGCGCGCCGGCATGGTGATCTCGTCGCGCGGCGCCCACGGCGGCTACAGACTGGCTCGCCGGCCGGAGAATATCACGGCGACCCAGATCCTGGATGTGTTCGAGGGGCCCATCGCCATCACCGAATGCAGCGGCGCATCGAGCCGCTGCGGCATCGAGCGTCAGTGCCGCGTCGGCGGTGGCTGGCAGCGGGTGAACGCCGCCATCCGCAGGGCCCTGGATGATGTGACGCTGCATCAACTCGCCGGCTTGGATGCGGCCGACGTGCGCCTCGCGCCGCTCGCCGCCCAGCCGGCGCACGCGCCCGTCGCCCGCTTAAGTCTCCCCGAATCGTAACGTTCCGATCATTGGAAGTACTCGTGTCCAGCAAAACCCAAGATGTTGAAGCCCTGATCAATCAGAAGTACCGGCACGGATTCGTCACGGACATCGAATCCGACAGTCTGCCGCCCGGACTCGATGAGGACGTCGTCACCGCAATATCGCGCAAGAAGAACGAACCGCAATTCTTGCTCGATTGGCGTTTGAAAGCATTCCGCCATTGGAAAACGATGCGCGAGCCCGTCTGGGCGCACGTGCACTACAAGCCCATCGACTATCAGGACATTTCCTACTACTCGGCGCCGCGCGCGCCCTTGAACGCGCCGAAGAGCCTCGACGAAGTCGATCCGAAGCTGCTGGCCACCTACGCCAAACTCGGCATTCCGCTGCATGAACGTGCGCGGTTGGCGGGCGTCGCGGTCGATGCGGTCTTCGACAGCGTGTCGGTGGCGACCACGTTCAAGGACAAGCTTGGCAAGGCCGGCGTCATCTTTTGCTCGTTCTCCGACGCGGTTCGCGATCATCCGCATCTCATCGAACGCTATCTCGGCACCGTCGTGCCGGCCGGCGACAATTTCTTTGCCGCGCTCAACTCGGCCGTGTTCTCGGACGGCTCTTTCGTCTACGTTCCGGCGGGCGTGCGCTGCCCGATGGAACTATCGACGTATTTCCGCATCAACGCCGCCAAGACGGGCCAGTTCGAGCGGACCTTGATCATCGCCGCCGAAGGGGCTTCCGTGAGTTACCTCGAGGGTTGCACGGCACCCATGCGGGATGAAAATCAATTGCATGCCGCGGTGGTCGAATTGGTCGCCTTGGACGATGCGCGGATCAAATATTCCACGGTGCAGAACTGGTATCCCGGAGACGAGAACGGCCTCGGCGGAATTTACAATTTCGTCACCAAGCGCGGCGAGTGCCGCGGCCGCAATTCCAAGATTTCCTGGACGCAGGTGGAGACCGGCTCCGCCATTACTTGGAAATACCCGAGCTGCGTGCTCAAGGGCGACAATTCGGTCGGCGAGTTCTATTCGGTTGCAGTCGCGAACAATTATCAGCAGGCCGATACCGGCACCAAGATGATTCACATCGGACGCAACACCAAGAGCACCATCGTCTCCAAGGGAATCTCGGCGGGTCATGCCGAGAACACCTACCGCGGCCTCGTGAAGATCTTGCCGAGCGCCGAAGGCGCCCGCAACTTCACGCAATGCGACTCCTTGCTGATGGGTCCGAAGTGCGCCGCGCACACCTTCCCCTACATGGAGGTCAAGAATCCGAGCGCCACGGTCGAGCACGAGGCCAGCACGTCGAAGATCGGTGAGGATCAGCTGTTCTACTGCCTGCAGCGCGGCATCTCCACCGAGGACGCGGTCAACATGATCGTCAGCGGCTTCTGCAAGGTGGTGTTCAAGGAGCTGCCGATGGAATTCGCGGTGGAAGCGCAAAATTTATTGAGCGTAAGTCTGGAAGGCGCGGTCGGTTGACCCCATGGACAAAGGAACGATGTTGCTGAAAATTACCGATTTGAGCGCCCGCGTGGCGGGCAAGGACATCCTCAAAGGTGTCAACCTCGCGGTCAGAGCGGGCGAGGTCCACGCCATCATGGGACCCAACGGATCGGGCAAGAGCACCCTCGCCCAGGTGCTGGCGGGCCGCGCCGACTACGAAGTGACCGGCGGGTCCGTCGCCTTCGAGGGCCAGGATCTGCTCGCGCTGCCGGCCGAGGAGCGCGCGCGCGCCGGCCTCTTCCTGGGATTCCAATATCCCGTCGAAATACCGGGTGTGAACAACGTGTACCTGCTGAAGGCCGCGCTCAATGCCAAGCGCAAGGCGGCCGGCCAGCCCGAAGTGGATGCCTACGACTTCCTGGCGCTCATCAAGCAGAAGATGAGGCTCATGCAGATGAGCGAGTCCTTTCTCTCGCGCGGCGTGAACGAGGGCTTTTCCGGCGGCGAGAAGAAGCGCAACGAAGTCCTGCAGATGCTCGTCCTGGAACCCAAGCTCGCGATCCTCGACGAAACCGACTCCGGCCTGGACATCGATGCGCTCAAGATCGTCTCGATGGGCGTGAACAGCTTGCGCGATCAGAGCCGTGCCGTGGTGCTGGTCACCCATTATCAACGGCTTCTCGATTACATCGTGCCGGACCACGTCCATGTACTTTCCGGCGGCCGCATCCTGAAGTCGGGCGACCGCTCGCTCGCCTTGGAGCTCGAACGACGCGGCTACGATTGGGTGCAGCAGGAGAGCCGGGTCGCATGACATCCGCACCGCACGCCGCGGCGGCTCCGCCGCTGTCCCCCGCGTTGCGCTCGTTCGAGGCGCAATGGCTGGCACGTGACTCGACGCAGTCGGACCCCCTGACGGTTCTGCGCCAGAGCGCCATGCAGCGCGTCATGCGGCTCGGCCTGCCCACCACTCGCGACGAGACGTGGCGCTATACGAACCTGCGCCACCTGACGTCGCACGGTTTTATCGATGCCCCGGCGACCGCGCCGGCCTTGTTGCAGCCCAGCGCTTCCCTGTCATTGGTGGGGGTCGACGAGCTGGCCGCGACGGTACTCATGGTCAACGGTCATCCGGTGCTGCCGGACGGGATAGACGCATTCTTTAATGGTATAGAAATCACTAGTTTACGAGATCTTTCTCGAACGGATCCCGCATTGGTCGCGGGGTACCTCGAACCGCTGTCGGATGCCGATCAATCACGCTGGGCGCTCATCAACACCGCGCTCTTTGTGGACGGCCTGTATCTCAAGGTGACCGGCAAGGTGAAGACTCCCTTGGTCATCCTGCACGTGTCGACGGCCGAAGCCGCGAATCACATTGCGCATCCACGAGTCATCATCGACGCCGTACCGGGCTCAAGCGCCACCATCATCGAGCACTACGTGGAACAGGGCACCCATCGCCCGCTGTGCAATTCGGCCACTCACATCGCGGCCGGCCGGGATTCGAAGCTCGAGCACTACCGTGTTTTCGCGACCAGCGCCGGCGCCGAGCACATCGATTCCCTGACCCTGCGGTTGGGCGGCAACAGCCTGTGCAAACAGTTCACCATCGCGTTGGGCGGCGGCCTGGTGCGCACCTCGCTCGAAGCCGATCTGAGCCAGCCCGGAGCCTATCTGGATGCCTATTCGCTCTTGGTGGGACACGAAGCGCGCCATGTGGACTGCGTGAACATCGCGACTCATAACGCACGCGAAACGCGCAGCAGGCAGACGTCGCGGGCCATCGCCAGCGGCACCAGCCGCGTGGTATTCAACAGCAAGGTCGTGGTCAATGCGGGCGCCGTTGACGCCGAGTCGCAGCAGTCCTGCCGCGGCCTCCTGCTGTCGACCACCGCGGAGATCGATACCCGGCCGCAGCTGCAGATTCATGCGGATGAGGTGAAGTGTTCTCATGGCGCCACCACCGGCCGCCTCGACCCGGACATGCTGTTCTACATGCTGTCTCGCGGGTTGGACCGCGAGACGGCGCAGAGCCTGCTGGTATATGCCTTCCTTGCCGATGTGTTGACCGATATGTCGGTTCCGTCGGCCCGTTCCGCGATCGAGGACGCCTTGATTGCGCAGTTACCGGACTCACAGCTTTTGAATAAATTTCGATGAAAAACATAGCATTAGTCAATGATTCTCGATTCGACGTGATGTCAGCGCGCAGGGACTTTCCGGTCCTTGCACGCATGATTCGCGGCAAGCCGCTCGCCTATCTGGACAACGGAGCATCGGCGCAGCGGCCCACCGCCGTCATCGACGCGGTCGACGACTACGAGCGGCGTCACCACGCCAACATTCACCGCGGCGTGCATACGCTCAGCCAGGAAGCGACCGGGCTGTACGAGGCGGCGCGCGACAAGGTGCTCGCGTTTCTGCATGCCGCCTCGCGGCACGAGGTCATCTTCGTGCGTGGTACGACGGAGGCCATCAATCTGGTCGCGCAAAGCTACCTGCGGCCGATTCTGAAAACCGGCGATGAGATCCTCATTACCCATTTGGAACATCACGCGAATATCGTCCCTTGGCAGATGGTGTGCGAACAGACCGGAGCTACGCTTAAAGTAGCCCCGATGGATGAGCACGGCGAAGTTCACGTCGAGGCCGTCGAAGCGCTGATGAGCGAGCGCACCCGCTTGTTCGCCTGCGCTCATGTCTCGAATGCCTTGGGAACGGTGTTGCCCGTGCGGCGATTGGTGGCGGCCGCCAAGGCGCGCGGGATCACGACGCTCATCGACGGTGCGCAGGCGGTCCCCCACATGGCCGTCGACGTCCAGGATCTGGGTTGCGACTTTTATGCGTTTTCCGGGCACAAGTTGTTCGGCCCCACCGGCATCGGGATCCTCTACGGCCGTGAGTCGTTGCTCGAGCGCATGCCGCCCTGGCAGGGCGGCGGCGACATGATCCTGACGGTGACCTTTGGCAAGACGACTTATAACGCCCTGCCCTACAAGTTCGAGGCCGGCACGCCCAATATCTCCGGCGCCATCGGGTTGGGGGCGGCGATCGACTACCTGAGTGCCATGGACCGGGAGGGAGCGCACGCCCATGAGCGCGCCCTGCTCGCTTACGCGTCCGAGACGTTGAGCAAGATCGAAGGCCTCCGCGCCGTCGGCACGGCGCGGGATAAAGCGAGTCTGGTCTCCTTCGTGGTGGCGGATGTACATCCGCACGACCTTGGCACCATTCTCGATGAGGACGGCATCGCCGTCCGTACCGGCCATCACTGTGCCATGCCGGTGATGGAGTACTTCAAGCTGCCGGCCACCGCGCGTGCCTCGTTCGCGTTCTACAACACATTTGAGGAAATCGACCGGTTGAACTCAGGCATACGGCGCGCGCTGTCGATGTTCGCGAGGGCATGATGGAGTTGAATGATCTTTATCGAGACGTGATTCTCGATCACAACCGCCGACCGCGGAACTTCGGCGTGCTCGAGCCCGCCGATGCGCGCGTCGAAGGCTTCAATCCCCTGTGCGGCGATCGACTGACGGTGCAGCTCAAGATGGCGGGCGACGCGATCGAGGACATCCGTTTCGAAGGCCAGGGATGCGCGATATCGACCGCCTCGGCTTCGCTGATGACCGAAGCCGTCAAGGGCAAGACCCGCACCGAAGCCCTCGCCTTGTTCGATCGGGTGCATGGCCTGTTGACCGACGATGCCGCGCCCAGCGACCAACTCGGCAAGCTGGCCGCCCTTTCCGGCGTCCGCGAGTTTCCGGCGCGCGTCAAATGCGCAAGCCTATGCTGGCACACGCTTGCCGCCGCCCTCCGCGCCCCCGACCCTAAACACCTGAACGCCGTATCGACGGAGACGGATTGAAAGCCAATGCATTCTTACGAAAATGAACCCATCGTCGTGCAGCGCGACGTCAAGGCCATCGCGATACCCGCCGGGGTCGAAGTCAACCTGAAGCTGGGTTCGGTGGGCTACATCACCCAGGCGTTAGGCGGCAGCTTCACCGTGTACATCGACGGGAACCTGTTCCGCATCGCCGGGCATGATGCGGACGCGATCGGTAAGACGGCGTCCTTGGCGCCCGAAGTACCGCCCGGGGCCTCCGAGGAGGACCTCAAGGGCATCATCTGGCAACAGCTCAAGACTTGCTACGATCCCGAGATCCCGGTAAACATTGTCGACTTGGGCTTGGTGTACGAGTGCGAAGTCATAAGGAACGACGATGCGACCCGGACGGTCGACATCAAAATGACCTTGACCGCGCCCGGCTGCGGCATGGGCGAGACCTTGGTGCAGGACGTGCGCGGCAAGGTCGAAATCGTTCCGACCGTGTCGCGAGCCAATGTGGAACTGGTGTTCGACCCGCCGTGGAACCAAACCATGATGTCGGATGAGGCGCGGCTGCAAACCGGCATGATGTGAGGACGACGAAGTGATTCTGAGTGACGAACGAGCACACCATTCGTGAAATGGATCGACGCGGGACCCACGGCCGACTTGCACGACGGCGAGGCGATTTCCATTCCGGTGGGCCGACACATGGTGGCCGTGGTGCGCAGCGGCGATGAATGCTTCGCCATCGAGGACATCTGCACCCATGACGGTGCCGAGCTGACCGGGGGCGCCGTCGAAGGCGCGGAAATCATCTGCCCGCGGCACGGCGCGCGCTTCTGTCTGCGCACGGGCCAGGCGCTATCGCCGCCGGCCTACGAGCCGGTACGGGTATACGAAACCAAGATTGCGGACGGGCGACTGTGGGTACGCTCAGGCTGACTCTTCTGCGGCATGGTCAGGCGCAGGCTGTGGACAGCTGCCCCGACGATTTCGAACGTGTGCTCACGCGTCGCGGCAACATCGAGGCGAAGGAGATGGCGACGCGCATCGTGCACCGCGACCTGATCCCGGACCTCATCCTGGCGAGTCCCGCCGAGCGGACCTGGGCGACGGCATCGATCGTGGCCGGCATCTGCGAACTCGACGGCAAGCAGATTCGCTGCGCCCGTGAGCTGTATCTGGCGACACCCGAAACCACCTGGCGGCTCCTGACGCGGCATGATCTCGGGGTGAAACATCTCATGGTCTGCGGCCACAATCCCGGCCTGAGCCAGATCGCGAGCCGCTTAGGTCCCAAGCCGCAGCCGCGCGACTTGCCGACCGGCGGCATCGTAACCGCAATCTGGGTCCATGCCGACTGGACGAAGCTTCAGCCCGAGACCGCAAGCCACTGCGAACTGGACGATCCGGAAAGCATGGCGGATCTGTGGGCTTGAATTTTAGCTCCTAGGTTTGATCTCGTTGCAGTCGCATCAAGCGGCGTCGATCGCGCTTGTCGGGTCTTGCATCGGGCCGCGGTCTCGAAGCACTCGCCAACCGCTGCTGTTCCCGCAACCGCCCGCGCCGCTCCGTGCTTGCGGCCGTCTCGAGATAGTGGGTCTGTGCTTCCGCGGCGGGACCGCGCCGCTCGGGAAGGCCCAAAACCTCGAATTCCGCAACCACTCCCTGCAGCGACAGGCTCAAACGGTCGCCGATGCGCACCCGATGAGCCGGTTTCACCCGGCCTAAGTTCAGGTGCACTTTTCCGCCGGCGATGGCGGCGGTGGCCAGGCTGCGCGTCTTGTAAAACCGGCAATGCCACAGCCACTTGTCCAATCGATGAACATCAGTTTCGTCCATGCCCGCTATAATAGCGGCATGAGCGCCATCAAAGAATTCCGTGCGAGGCTAGACAATGATACCCAGGCGCTCGAAGCGGCCGGACTCCTCAAGCGCGAGCGCGTCATCGGCTCGGCGCAGGGGCCGGTGGTAACGCTCGCCGACGGCCGTGAGATGGTGAATCTGTGCGCGAACAACTACCTTGGTCTCGCCAATCACCCGGCCGTGGTCGCGGCCGCGCACGAGGCGCTCGATCGCTACGGCTACGGCGTGGCCTCGGTCCGTTTCATCTGCGGGACGCAACGCGTGCACCGGGAGCTCGAACAGCGCTTGAGCGCGTATCTGTCGATGGAGGACGCCATCCTCTATTCCTCGTGCTTCGACGCCAACGGCGGGTTGTTCGAAACGCTGCTGGACGATCAGGATGCGGTGATCAGTGATTCCTTGAATCACGCGAGCATCATCGACGGGATCCGCCTCTGCAAGGCCCGCCGGCTGCGCTACGCCAACAACGACATGAACGAACTCGAGCAAGCCTTGAAGGATTCCCAGGACGCGCGTGTTCGCCTGATCGCCACCGACGGCGTGTTCTCGATGGATGGTTCGATCGCCAGGCTCGACGCCATCTGCGGCCTGGCGGATCGCTATGGAGCGCTGGTCATGGTGGACGATTCGCACGCCACCGGCTTCATCGGTGCGCGGGGCCGCGGCTCGCACGAGCTGCGCGGTGTCATGGACCGAATCGACATCATGACCGGTACGTTCGGCAAGGCTTTGGGCGGTGCAAGCGGCGGTTACGTCGCCGCGCGCAAGGAAATCGTCGGTTGGCTGCGGCAACGGTCCCGCCCATACCTGTTCTCGAACAGCATCGCCCCGCCGGTCGCGGCCGCCACTCTGAAGGTTCTCGATATTCTCGAGAGCTCCCCGGAACTGCGCGAGCGGGTGCACGGCAATGCGCGCTACTTCCGTTCGCAGATGCAGTCCCTCGGGTTCGATCTGCTGCCGGGCGAACATCCCATCATCCCGATCATGCTGGGCGAGGCCCCGCTCGCGGTGCGCCTGGCCGAGCGATGCCAGGAGAACGGCGTCTATGTCGTCGCCTTTGCATTCCCCGTCGTGCCGCACGGCAAGGCGCGGATTCGCACCCAGATGAACGCGGCGCACACCACGACGCAGCTGGATCGCGTCGTTCAAGCCTTCGGTCGCGCCGGCCGCGATCTCGGCATCATTCATTAATCGAGGGTTCGCCATGAAAGCTCTGGTCAAGGCAAGAGCCGAACCCGGCATCTGGATGCAGGACGTCCCGGAACCGGCGGTGGGCCACAACGACGTGCTCATCAAGGTGCACCGTTCCGCCATCTGCGGCACCGACATGCACATCTACAACTGGGATGCCTGGGCGCAGAAGACGGTGCCGGTGCCCATGGCCGTGGGCCATGAGTATTCGGGCGAGATCGTCGAGATGGGCAGCGAAGTGCGCGGCTTCGAGACCGGCGACCGGGTGTCGGGCGAGGGGCATATCACCTGCGGCCATTGCCGCAACTGCCGCGCGGGGCGGCGCCACTTGTGCCGCAACACCTCGGGCGTGGGCGTGAATCGCCCCGGCGCCTTCGCCGAATATTTGGCCATCCCGGCCGCCAACGTATTCAAGCTGCCGGCTGCGATCGACGATGAGATCGCCTCGATACTCGATCCGTTCGGCAACGCCACCCACACCGCCCTCGCCTTCAATGTGGTCGGCGAGGATGTGCTCATCACCGGCGCCGGGCCCATCGGCATCATGGCGGTGGCGATCGCGCGCCATTGCGGCGCCCGGCACGTCGTCATCACCGACGTCAACGACTACCGGTTGCGATTGGCGGCCACCATGGGCGCCTCGAAGGCGCTGAACGTGTCGCGCGAATCATTGGACGATGCCATGCGCGAACTCGGCATGGAAGAAGGCTTCGACGTGGGCTTCGAAATGTCGGGCAACGCCACCGCGTTTCGCGCCATGCTCCGCACCATGAATCATGGCGGCAGCATATCCATGCTCGGCATCCCGCCCGGCGAAACCGCCATCGACTGGAACGACGTCATCTTCAAGGGATTGGTCATCAAGGGGATCTACGGGCGCGAAATGTTCGAGACCTGGTACAAGATGTCGAGCATGTTGCAAAGCGGTTTGAGCGTGCGACCTGTCATTACGCATCGGCTCGGTGTGAATGATTTTCTCGAGGGGTTCGAGATCATGAAATCCGGAAAATCGGGAAAGGTCATCCTGGACTGGGCGGCTCTCTAGCCCCCGGAGCCATGCCGCTGGAGCTAACAATGCGCGTCAGATCATTGCTGATGTTGGTCGTGTCCGGTTTGTCCGCCCTGTTTCTCGTTCTGAACTGGCGGATATTCGCCGGGTCGGCAAAGCTGAACTTGCTGTTGACCTCGGCGGACGTCCCTGTCGGAGTCGTGATGCTGCTGCTCTTCGCCCTGGCCCTTGCCGTGTTGTGGAATTACGTCGGTCATTGGCAGGGAACCTTGCTCGTGGAGTTCCGGCGGCAGGCGAAGGAGCTGCAGGCGCAGCGGCTTCTTGCGGAGAGCGCCGAAGCGTCGCGCTTCACGGAATTGGGAGCGCTGATCCGTGAGGAAATCGCCAAACTGCGCACCGAACTTCAGGACACCGAGCATTCGATCGCCGCCACCCTTGCAGAGATGGATGACCGGCTGCGTAAACCCCGCGACTAGATCCCTTCCGCGAAGTCGTTGTCGTCCAGGCGCCAAATGATCTGCGCGGAGGTTCCCCCGCTCGGCGAGGATGCCAGCGTAAATTGTCCGAAGGTCATGTCGGCCCGCTCCCGTATATTGCGGATGCCGGAACCGTGCAATCGCGACGGGTCGTCCGCCAGGGTCTGCATCCCGCTGCCGTCATCGCGCACCTCGAGACTCAAGCTCGGACCCTCGCGCTTGAGCGTCACCCAGACGGTGTTCGCGTCGGCATGCTTGGCCACATTATTGAGCAATTCCTGTACGCAGCGGTAGAGGTGCGTCGAAATTCGATTCGGGATTTCGCCGTTCAATGCCGTGATCTCGGCCCGCACGTCCAGCGTCGGATAGATCTCGGCGAAACCACGGCAGAACCAACTGGTCGCCGACGCCGCTCCCAGGTTATCGAGCATCTGCGGCCGCAGATTCATCGATATCGCGCGTATCCCATCGGCCGTTTCATGAATACGCTGCACTGCCAGGGTCAACACGCTCTCGGGGCTCCCGAGGTTGCCTCGCTGCACCATGATGATGGCGCGCTCCAGCGTGTATTTGATGGCGCTTAAACTTTGACCGACGGAGTCGTGCAGTTCGAGGGCGATGCGTCGGCGCTCGACCTCCTGCGCCTGGATCAACTGCTCGGAGAGCAGCGCCAGATTATTGCTCGATGCTCGAAGCTCGAGCTCCGCCTGTTCGCGCCGTACGACTTCGCCGCGAAGCTCGCGATTGGAATCGTGCAGCTCGCGGGTGCGCAGCTGTACGCGCGACTCCAGGTCGAGATTGACGTTTTCGAGAGCCCGCTGCGCGCGGCGCAACGCGGATACATCGGTGACGACCAGCACGTTGCGTCCATCGTTCGGCTGTGGCGGCGGGTCGTCGCCGGTGCGCATCGGGCGCAGCGTGTACTGCAGCGTCCGATCAGCGTCGGATGAATAGGCTTCGAACTCCTGCGGAAAGCCGTTGCGGAGCTTCGGCAATGCATCCCGGAGCCGGCGCGCAACCTCGCAATCGCCATCGGGGCAGTCCGGATGAAGAATGGAGTGCGCGCTTCTTCCGATCACGCCGCCGACCGATCCAAGTCCCCAGTGCTCGACGACGCGATTCGCACGCAGCACGATGCCATCGGGGTCGAGCAGACACACCAGGGCGGTGAGGGCGTCCACGGTGAATTCCCACTCATGCTTCGCCTTTTCGATCGCCCGAAAGGTCGCAGCCGGAGTCGCCGGCGATTCGGCCGGCCCCTGGGGGGGCAATTTATCGGATGTGGTCAATCCGCGGCCCGGGGAACGGGATTGGCGCGGCGCCCGAGGATTCGCGGTTGATACAGGAATTTCCAGTCGCAATAGCACGTTGCGTCTTCAAATTCCGATTCGTCCTTCGGGAATCCGGACTTCTTGATCGGCGCATTTTGCGAACTGCTCGCGATCCCGGTAATGCCGAGCATATCGACTCGAATGAGGTTCCAGTCCTGCGCGCCGGTCATGGGATCGGCGTAGAAGCGCCGCAGGTGGTGATGTATTTCGGTGCCCCGCTTGTCGTCCAGCAGGTCGGCTATCTCCTGCGGATACTGATGGCCGCCGTTTCCGGCATCCATGTAGTACGAGGCGATCGCCCGCTTGAAGTCGCGTCCGATGAACAACAGTTCCTGTTCGCGTTCGCGTTGCGCTTGCGTGCGCCAGACGACACCTACGGCCGACAGCCCCACACCCAGAATGACGATGGCGATCAAGAGGCCGATGTAGGTGAAGCCCGCCACGTTGGTGAATCCCGTCGCACGGCCTGATCGGTTCCCCACATGTCACCAACTGACGAAAGGCGAACCGTCGGCGGCGCTGTCCGGCGAACCGCTATGGATGTCCCGTACCCCGGGATGATCGGGATCGTCCGACTGCACCACCAGCCAGCTCTCGGCCGACTTGGTGAACGGGTCCACCGGCACGCTGCGGATGTAGCGTTTGTCGACCAGAGCGGCCAGGGCATCCGGGTACTGGCCGAGATCGCCGTAATACTTGTCGATGGATTCCCGCACCACGGACAAGTCGCGGCGCAGCACGGTCTCCTTGGACCGCTGCACCGTCTTAAAGTAGCGCGGTACCGCGATGGTCAACAGCACTCCGATGATGCTCATGACCACGAGCAACTCGATCAGGGTGAATCCGTGCGCGGTTCGGATATTGCGCGCGCCGCGGGGATTGATCGGGTTACCACTCACGATACGCGATCCCGTTCAGGCCCTTTCCCTGCGCCAGGGTATACACATCGAACACGTCCTCGCCCGGCTGTGGATCCGACGGCGGGCTCTTGTAAGTGCGCAGTCCCCAGGTATCCGCGGCAGCCACGGAAACGTCGGGGAAAAGCGGATCACGCGGCACTCTCCGGAGGAAATACATCATCACTTTCTTTTCGCTCTGAATGTCCTCGACGCCGTCGACGAGAACCTGAAGGTTCGGCGGGTAGCCCGAATCGCCCAATTCCATTTTGACGTGGCCGGAGTCGGCCGCCTCCTTGTATGCATCGATGGCGTTGCGCAAGATACGCAGCGACTGATGAAGCTCGGACTCGCGTTCGCGTTGCGCTTCGAGCCGCACCAGCGGCATGGCCGCGCTGGTGAGCACTCCGATGATGGCCACCGTAACCACCAGCTCGATGAGCGTAAACCCCCGCGCGCGCATGCTCCGGCTCACGGTTTGATTGCGACGCTCAGCGGCTGCGATGCCGCGTTCGCCGTCGCCGTGCCCGCGGGTCCCATCGCGGACACCTGCGCGGAGATCGGACTCGCCGGGCGGGCCGTGAGCGCCTTGAATCGCAGCAGCATCAGGCTGCCTTCGCCCTGGATGGGATCGTCAGACGCCGTAACGTCCAACTGCGCACCTCCACTTTTCGCATCGACGGTCGGACTGCCCGCGCTGGAGGGCACGAGGTCCCCCGCGGTCGCACTCATGAGTTGCAGCGCACTGGAGTCGAATCGGAGCTGGCCACGCAGACGGCTTATACCCACGTCCGTGGCAACGCGCACGGTGACGTCGAATTCCTGACCCACCGAGGTTTCACTGGGTCCGTCGACCGTCACCGTGGGATGGGGCGGCGGGCCTGCCGGTGCGGCCGGGGACGGCAAGGGTGCGGGCGCCGCGGGCGCAACGGGTTGCGATACCGAAGGCCGAGGTCCGACCGTCGGCAGTCCTGCACCGCCGCCGACTGCGCCGGCGGAGGCCGCCGACGAACCGCCGCTGTCGAAGCCGCCGCCACCGCCAAATGGCGTGCTCCGCGAGCGGGTTTCGGTGCCGTACCAGAATTCCGTCGCATCGGAAGCGGGCCGCGCCTGCGTGCGGATGATGTGCGGCGTGATCGACAGCACGATCTCGTTTTTCTCCCGGTCGGAATTGTGCGAACCGAACAAGCGTCCCACGACCGGAATTTGGCTCAATCCCGGGATTCCGGCGGCGTTGCGCGTGTCCGAGTCCTGGATCAGGCCGGCCAATACCTGGGTCTCCCCGTCCTTCAGCCGCAACAGGGTGTTGGCGTTGCGCGTACCGATCGTATACGCCTGTGTGCCTCCGACGACCACCGTGTTGGTGATGGAGCTGACCTCCAGCCCTACTTTGATGGACACGTCGCCGTCCAGATAAACGGTCGGCTGGACCTCCAGCGTCAACCCCACGTCGAGGTACTGAACGCTGCTGCTGTTCGCCGTGCCATTGGACAGAAGCGCCGTGCTGCTGGTGATGACCGGAACACGGCTGCCTATCAGGATTTTCGCTTTTTCCTTGTTGCGCGCGCGGATGCGCGGACTCGCCAGCGTGTTGGTGTTGCCCACCGTCTGCAGGGCGTTCGCGGTGAGGCTCACCGACGAGACACTGATGGTATTGGCATTCTGGTGGCTCAGGTCGGACAGAACGAGATTCGAGGCCCCGCTCGTTGCGCCGGCGGTCGCTCCTTTAAGGACCGACGTGGCGCTGGCCGTGAAGGAGCCGGGAGGGGTGATTCCGAGATTGAGCAGCTTGCTGCGAGCGATCTCGAGCACTTCCACTTCGATCAGGACCTCAGGCTCCGGCACGTCGATCGAGGCCACCAGTTTCTCGGCCATGCGCACCGCATCCGGGGTATCGCGCATCACGACGACGCTGGTGCGCTCATCGACGAACAGGGTCTTGGCGCCGAGCATGGACTTCAACATGCTCTCCACGTCCTTGGGGACGGCATTGGTCAAATAGAACGTGTGGACGATCTGTTCCTCGTAGTCCTTTTGCTTGGCCGGGGTATTCGGATAGATGAGCACCATGTTCGACGAGAGAATCTGCCGCGCCAGCGCGTTCTGATCGAGCACCAGGTCGATGGGCTCCTCGATCGGCACTTCCTGGACGAAGATCGTGGTCTTGCTGTCGCTCTTCACATCCTTGTCGAGCACGAAATTGATGCCCGTCTGCCGCGCCAACACCTCGAACACCATTTTCGTGGGCGCATCGCGGAACTGCAGGGTGACCTTCGCGTTATTGCGCGCCTTCAGCCGAGGCACCACATTGATGGGTCCGCGCGCCACATTGATCTTGGCGGCAAGCGCCACCGCGGGTCCGAAGCCGGCGTCCTCATTAAGCACGGATCGCAGAATCGCATCGGCCGCATCGTAGTCTTTGCGTTCGAAAGCCTTGAAGGCTTCGCCCACCATGCCGGCGTGGCGCCGATCGGCGTCGACGCCCTCGATACCGCGCAAGGCCGGCTGATTGCCCGCTTCAAGCACCAGCACTCGACGATAGGTGGACACCGCGGCATCCCACTGCCCGGCGCCGCGCAGCGCGTCGCCGGCGGAAATCAATTTCTGGATCGAGGCCTCGCGCCGCGCCGTCAGATCCAGCTTGTACATCATGTTGTTGGGATCTTGAGCGACCGCATCGGCGAGCTTGGACACCCCGGTTTCGTAATTGCCGCGCTCCACCTCCGCGAGGCCGTCGCGATGCAGCTGCGTGGCTGCGCAGCCCAGCAGCACCGCGGTGCAGAGCAGCGTTCCAAGGAGATTTCTAAGGGATCTGTTCATCATTATTCATCGCCCACAGCAAGAGATTGCTGAATTTTGAGAGGCATATAGGTCAGCAGCAGGTGCCCGGATTTGACTCCGTCCACGCTGTAGGTGTTGTCGAGCGTGTCGCCGACCTTGACGTCGTAAACCCGATCGCCCGCGGTGAGGTAGTAGATCGCGCCGCCGCCGTCGGTGCGATAGCTGCCCATGAATGCAAACGGCAGCGGCGGCGCAGTCGGCGCGGGCGGCGGTTGATAGACCACCGGCACGGGCGGCGGCGCAGGCGGCGCCACGTACCAGGATTGCGCGGAGAACAGGGATCCCGCCTCCGTGTCCCTGGCGATGCGATCGGACTGGCGCAAGGCGGCATTCATCACGGGGGATTTGTGGCCGGCCGGCGCGGGATGGATGGTGCGCGTCGGCGAGGCGGCGCCGGGCGACCCCGTGCCATGCGTGGGCTCGATGGTCTGAGACGCGTCCGGCATGAATACGATGTATCCGGCGCAGGCCAAGGCGATGCCGATGAGAGCCTTGGTGCGCAGCGTGACCTTGCCCAACACTATGCACCTCGCAGATAAATGACGAAGCCGACGTCGGCGCTGACCGCCGTGTCACCGACGGTCTTGCGTTCGACGTGCAACTTGTCCAATCCCAGCGCCGGAATCGCCGCCAGCGACTTGTTGATGAAGCTGCGGATGTTGCCGTAGTCCGCTTTGACCGGAAATTCGAAGGTATAACGGGCAAGCCGGTTGGAAGTCGCCGGGCTGAAAGTGTAGCGCCCCTGTTCCAGGACGATGCCCGCGTCGGTCGCCTGTGCGAGCACCACTCCCAGCAACGCCGGAATCTGCTCGCGGGTGGGCAGCGTCGCCGCGAACTGTTGCGGACTCTGCTCCGGCTTCACCGTGGACGGCATCGCATGGCCCGCCTTGGTCAGCTCGTCCCGCAGCGCGAGCACTGATTGGTGCGCCGGGAGCAGCAGGACTATCGCCGCGACGGCGGCCGCGAGCAGCACTCCGATCCCCGTCAACCCGGCGGGACCCACCCGCATGAGTTGATACTTCACCTGCGGCACGGCGCGCACCAGCATCTGTTCGGCACGCGCCTGCAATGCCGTTCGCGATGTGACCGCAAGCGCGGCCGGCGGCCGCGCGACGCCCGGCTGCGCGGCGCCCGGCATGGGGGACCGCGTCACGCTGCGGTTATCCTCGGGGGCGTTCACGGTATGTCTCTCCATGCGCCGGTCAATTCGAAACGCACCGGATGCTGCGCATCTTCGGCGCGGATCTCATGGCGGTCGAGCATCGGATAGCTCAGTGACCGGCTCGCTTGCAGACGCTCCACATAGGCCAGCGCCAAACTCAGTGTGCGAGCCTCGGCACTGACGCGCACGTTGTGCTTGGCGTGATCCGGCTCGACGCCGAGCAGTGCGACCTGTCCCTGCGTCTCCTTGCTCGCCTGTTCGAGTTCCGACAACAACAAGGTCCATGGCGTCGCGAGGTCGGTGGCCGCCTGCTGCGCGCTCACGGCAACACGGCTATCCGCTGGCGATTCGATGGGCGGGGCCGCGAGCGCATCCGCGCGGGCCACTGCGGCCAGTCTGAGCTCGAGACCGGCGCGATGCTGGCCGATTGCGCGGTACTCGAGCAGCACGGCCCCGGCCGCGACCACCCCCACCGCCAGCAGCAATCCGCCCGCCAGCGATAAGCCGGGGCGCGCCCCGGCGAAATCCAGTTGAATCGCGTTTCTCATGCGGCCCTTCTGCGCAGATGTTCGAGCTGATGCAAAGTGGTCAGCGGAGGATTCGGTTCATCGAGCCATTCCAAATCCGCCGAGGCCTCCGGGCGCAAAGAGCGCAGGGCGGCCGGTAGATCGACGTACACCCGCCCGTCGCTGGGACTCGCGCTGGCAAGGCGGCCGAAGGTCTGCAGCCGCTTCAGTTCACGCGCCCAATCGAGCCCGATACGGACCGCATGCACCCGGTCGATCCCGTCGCCGCACATGCGCAGCGCCGCAAGGGAACCCTCTTCGACGGTGACGAACCAGGCGGCGGTGGCGGCGGGAAGAGCGTGGCGCCAGGTGTTGTACGCAGCGATGAGCTGCGGCTGCACGGACACGAGCTTCTGACCATGCCGCACCGCGGCTTCGCGCAGCTCATGCAGCAAGGCGGTCGGCATGGCGCTCGCCAGTCGCGATGAGCCGGGCGGCGCCTCGGACAGGGACACGGTCCAATCACTCATTTCAGCGCCGAAGATCCCGGCCATCAATTCGCGGGCGTGCGCCAGCCGCTCGCCCGAGGAACTCAATGCGTCGGACCACGGCACCACGGCATAACGCACCCAGTGATCGGCAAGCACCACGCGGACACGCGCGTCGGACCATGCACCTTCCGTCAACTGCCGTTCCAGCAGCGCAAGCGCACCCTCCCAGCCGACTGCGGCGTTCGGATCCGCGTGGTCCACCTCGCCCGCCAATGTCGGGCGAATGCCGCGCCGCATGCGGATCAGGCACACTCGCCGCTGGGCGAGATAAATTCCCACTTCATCACGCCATAACGGTGACACGGTTGACCTCCTCGAGAGTGGTCTCGCCCCGCCGCACCAGATCCAGGGCGACGCTGCGGATCAATCGAACACCGCCCTTTTGGGACAGCTCCTTGAGCTGGCGCACGGGCGCGCGATTGATGATGGCCTCGCGCAATTCGTCGTTCAGCACCAGAAGCTCGCCGATGGCCTTTCGGCCGCGATATCCACTGCCGCGGCAATGCTGGCAACCGCGCCCGATGGTGAAGTTGTAGGCAGCGCTCGCAGCCACCGACAGCTGTGATTCCTCGAGAAGCTGCCGCGACGGCACATGACGCTCGGCGCATTGCTCGCACACCACGCGAATGAGACGCTGCGCGAGCACGCCGGACAACGCCGACACGAAGCTGTAGGTATCCACGCCCATGTGCGTGAACCGGCTCACCACGTCGAACACGTTGTTGGCGTGCACCGTGGTGAATACCAAGTGGCCGGTCAGCGCCGATTGGATGGCAATCTGCGCGGTCTCGGAATCGCGTATCTCGCCCACCATGATCTTGTCCGGATCGTGACGCAGGATGGACCGCAAGCCGCGCGCGAAGGTGAGCCCCTTCTTTTCATTGACCGGGATTTGCAGCACACCCTGCAACTGGTACTCGACGGGGTCCTCGATCGTGACGATCTTGTCCGACCCCGTCTGCGTTTCCGAGATCGCAGCATACAACGTCGTGGTCTTGCCGCTGCCGGTGGGACCCGTGACCAGCAGCATGCCGTAGGGCAATGAGCTCAGGCGACGCAGCTGCGTCACGACGCGCATGTCGAAGCCGAGTACGTCGAGGCGCAACCCATGCAGCCGCTCGGTGAGCGCCTGCTTGTCGAGGGCGCGCAGCACCGCGTCTTCGCCGAAGATGCTGGGAATCACCGAAACGCGGAAGTCGATCGGGCGGCGGTCGAGAGCGATGCTGAAGCGGCCGTCCTGGGGCACCCGGCGTTCCGCGATGTCGAGTTCCGACATGACCTTGATGCGCGAGATCACCTGTTCCGCCACCGCGGTGCCGCTCACGGTCGCGATGTTCACCAGCACGCCGTCGATGCGGTAGCGCACGTTCAGGCCGTTCGCGGTCGATTCCAAATGAATGTCGCTGGCGCCGGCGCGCAGGGCGTCGTACACGGTCGAATGCACCAGTCGCACGATCGGACTGGCATCTTCGCTGATCGACACGTACGAGAGATTGTCCGGGCCCGCACTCGCGATTCCTTCGGACTCGGCCTGCGACAACACCGAGTCGATGGCGCGCAGCGCTTCCGCGCGGCGCGCAATGAAATTGGCCAGCTCGTGATGCGCGGCAACCGCCCACTCGAGTACCTCGGTGGTGCGCGTCTCCAGCCAGCTGCGAAGCGCTGAGTCGAACGGATCGGCGACGATCGCCAGCAGGCCGTTCGGGCTTCGCACCACGGCGCAGAAGCGTCGAGTGGCTTCGGACGGCGGAAGGATGTCGAATGCCGGCTCGAGCATGGAGAGCTCTTCCGCGCCGACGAACCGGTAGTCCAGCGCCGCCGCCAGCGACTGGGCCAGGTCCGCGGGGGCACGCCCCGAGGTTTCCTTCAGGATATCGATTGCCGGGCGGCCGGTACGCGCAGCATCGGCGATGGCGCGCGCAATGACCGCTTCATCGAGCGGAGCAATTGCCGGCACGTCCGCGACCACGGCGAATTCCAACGCGACCGCAGCCTCGGCCGGTTCGTCCTGCGGCGGCGACGCTTGATCGGGAAACGAAACGGCGGCATTCATTGGACACTTCCGGCCAGTTGGAATATCGGGAAATACATCAGGACCACGATGACGCCGATCAGCAGTCCGATCAGCGTCATGAACAGCGGCTCGATCAAGCGAGTCACGATGGCCACCCAGCGTGCGATCTCTTCGTCGTAAAACGCGGCGATGCGCTCCGTCATCTCACCCATGTTGCCGCTGCGCTCGCCGACGCGCAGCATGCGGGCGGCGACCGGAGTGGTGAGACCCTGAAGTTCCATCGCGTTGGCGATCGACTGCCCTTCCCTCACCGACTGCGTCGCCTTCGTGAACGCCGGGCGCAGTGCTTCGCTGAGCAGCCCCGACGACATGGTCATCGCCGTCACTGCGGGCATACCGCTGCGCAGGAGCATGCCCACCGTCCGGTACAGTCGCGCCAACTGATACAGGCGCAGTTGGCGCCCGATCGCCGGCACTTTCGCGAACCACGTGCCGAAGAGCGCGCGGGTCGAGCGCCGCGACAATCCATATCCGAGCGCCGCCGCCGCCGTGCCGCCGACCGCGATCACCACCATGGTGTGCGCTTCGAGCATCTGGCCCCACTGCATGAGCAGCCGCGAAGCGAACGGCAGGTCAGAACCCAGTTCTTCGTAGATCGAACTGAAGCGCGGCACCACGTAGCCCATCAGGAACAGCGTGACCAGCAAGCCGGCGCCCAGCAACACCGCCGGATAGATCGACGCGTTGACGAGGGTCTTGCGCAGGGCGTCGATTTGCTGCTGATAGGTGATGAACCGGGTCAGCGCCTCGCGCAGCGATCCCGTACGTTCGCTCGCGCGGACCGTGGCGATGTACAAATACGGAAATGTCGTCGGATGCTCGGCGAGCGCCGCGCCCAACGTCTGGCCTTCGTACAACCGGGCGAGAATCTGCTCGAGGGGCCGCCGCACCGTGGGGCTGGCTTCCTTCTCGGTCAGCGCCTCAATGGCTTCGACCAGAGACAAGCCGGCATCTAGCAGCGACACCAGCTCTTGGCTGAATATGACCAGCGGAATCTTGCCCGGCCGGGCGAAGAGCCGCGTCTGGCGAACGGGGGTGAGAGAAATCACCCGCAGGCCCAGCAAGCCCAACTGCCGGCGCGCGTCCATCTCGTCGATGGCATCCACGTGCTGCGCTAGTACAGCCTGCTCGCGGTCGAGGGCTTTTACACGAAATTCCACGGTGGCCTACCAGTTCCCGAGGTCGGCGTTTTCGCCGGTGCCACCAGGCTGGCCGTCTTTGCCATAAGACATGAGGTCGAAATCGTTGTTGTGGGTCCCCGGTGCCAGATAAACGTAAGGATGACCCCAGGGATCGCGGGGGACGTCCTTTTTCAAGTACGGTCCGGCCCAGTTCGGCTCATTGGCGGGTGCCACATTGAGCGCCGCCAGGCCCTCTTCGGTGGTGGGCAGCCGGTTCATGTCCAGCCTGAACTGCTCAATGGCCTTGTCCAAGGCGTCAACTTGCGCTTTGGCGGCCTTGACCTGCGATTTTCCCACCTGAGAGAAATACCGCGGTGCAACGAATCCGGCCAGGAGCCCGATGATGACCATGACGACCAAGAGTTCGAGCAGGGTGAACCCAGCCGCCCGTAACCCAAGCCGCTGAGGCTGAGCGCATTCCGGACACCGTCTTACTGGCATATTGTTCAACGCCGCTCCCATCTGCATTCGTCACTGTACGCAGTCATCCCGACCAGCGAAGGTAGGAGAACACCGTATGATTTTGCTACGGTTGCGGGCGCTCCGCCCGCCCTCCCTTCGAGCCTGGGAGGGAGTCCTCGAATTCGAATCCATTATGTCCAAGCGGCAGCCTGGATAATGAGTAGTGACCCGTATATTGTCTACAAACAGGCGGCTAAAACAGGCAGTTACAACTGCCATCGGCACGAATCCACATGTACCCTCAATTCTTCGGCTTCCAAAAACTGCCTTTTCGGCTGCGCCCTGATGCGGAGTTTCTGTATTCGGGTCAGGAATACCTGCAGGCCCGGGCCGCCGTGGTGGCCGCGCTCCGCGGCAGTGCACGGGTGGTCTTGTTCTTGGGACCGCCCGGCGTCGGCAAGACACTGCTGCTCGACGACGTACTTCACGAAATTTCGGGTCATTTCGCCGCCTGCCGCATCAATCAGCCGCATATCTCCGCCACCGAACTGCTGCAGGCGATCGTCATGCAGCTCGGGACGACGTCGGTCGAAGGGGAAGGAAATCACCCCGGCCTGTTAGCGGAGGTGGCTTCGGCGCTCGACGCGGCCGGCTCGCGCGCCGCCCCGCCGATGCTGGTGATCGATGACGCGCAGCTACTCACGGGGGCGACGCTGGTCACGCTCGGCGACCTGCTGTCCCGCGCACCCCGCTTGAAGATACTGCTGGTCGGGCAGCATGACCCACGGCAACCCGGCGGCGGCCTGGCCGCGCGCGTCGTCGTGGCGCAAAAACCGCGCCAAGTCCACCTTTCCCCGCTTGGGCCGGACGGCGCGAAGGCCTACATCGAGCATCGCCTCAATGTGGCAGGCGGCGGGGGTAAGGAGCTGTTCGCGGCGGATGCGCACGCGATGATCTTTCAGCATACCAACGGCTCGCCGCGGCTCATCAATGTGCTGTGCGACGCGGCGCTTCATGCAGCCTGTCTCCGCGCGTCGGGGCATGTGAGCGCGGCCGAAATCTTGGTTGCCACGCAGGATGCGCGTTGGCCGGAAGCCTTGGCGCGGGAAAAGGCGCAACCCGGCGCCGATTCGCACTTCGAACTCCCCGCCGCCCCCGATGAGGAGCCCGCACGCGCCGTCGCGCAGCTCGTGGTGAGTCAGCGCAAAGAGCATATCGCCACCTGGCCGCTCGAGGCCGGCAGCATTTCGATCGGCCGGGCGAGCGACAACAAAATGCGTCTCGAAGCAGCCTACATCAGCCGTCATCACTGCCGAATCGTGACGGTCGGGACGATTTCGACGGTCGAGGACCTGGGGAGCGTGAACGGCATCGCCGTCAACGGGAAGCTGGTCAAACGTCACGTCTTGCAGCACGCCGATCAAATCGTGATCGGCGAACACGTGCTGACCTACGTGGTGACCTGAAGACGGGCGCGCAGCGCCCGGACGGATCAGGTGTTCTGCACCTGGTGGATGAGCGCGCGCAATTCGGCGGTTTCGAACGGTTTCGCCAATGTTCCGTCGGCGCCCGCGGCCCTGCACGCAGCCAGATATGCGCTGGTGGAAATCGCGTCGGGCAGATAGGCGTTCAATCCGAAATTTCCGCCTCCGGAGATGGCGATGATCCGCACGGCCGGATAGTCGCGCCGAAAGATTTTGATCGCCGCGACGCCGTCCATTCCCGGCAGGATGACGTCTATGATCACGAGATCCGCCGGCGACTCACGCATCGCAGCCAATCCCGCATCGGCATTCGCGGCACCGACGACGGTCACCGCGGAAGAGCCGAGCACGCGCTTCAGAGCTTCGAGTATGAAAGGCTCATCGTCGATGACGAGAATACGTTGCACCGCTAGTCCGCGGAGACCAACTGATCGACTTCCTCACGCGAGAGTAGATTGCAGCTGACGGCAAATTTGGCCACCGCCGCAGTGCTGCTCAGATTGAGCCGGCGCAACAGATTGGCCCGATACTTCTCGACGACTTTGACGCCGCGCCGCAGGTCGGCCGCGATGCGCCAGGTGGGCACTCCGAGCGCGATGAGGCGCAGAATTTGACGGTCTTCAGGCCCGAGCGGCGTGTCGGCAACGCGGGGCGGCGGACCCGCATCGAGCAGCCAATTGCGCATCACCATATCGCTGACACCAAGACAGATTGCCCGTGCACCCGCCGCGGCGCGGCGAATCGCTTCCAGTAGATCGGCGCGCAAGGCGTCCTTGCGCACGTAGCCGATGGCACCCGCCGCGAACGACTCGCGAATGCATTCCAAGGAGTCATGCGCGGTCAACACCAGAACGCGCGCGCTCGGACATTCGCGGCACAATCTGCGCACCGCGATGGTGCCGGTGCAGCCTGGCATCGTCAGGTCGCAGATCACCAAATCCGGCTGGTGCCTCCGGACCAGTTCGATGCCGATGTCCAGGTCGCCGGCGTCGGCGACCATGGTCAAATCACTCTCGAGCATCAGCAATGCAGCAACGCCTTCACGCACGACGGGATGGTCATCGATGAGTACCAGCCGTATGGGTCGCGCTTCCCGCCTGATAAAACCGGGCCAAATCGCATCGGAAGCGGAATCGAATTGCGCCATCGTGATCCTCTCGAAAAGATGCGGTGCCCGACGCGAGACGCGTGCCCTGACGCAAATTAGGGTACTGGACCACCCTGGCACCAACAAGGACTTTTGGACAATCTACCTACTTTCCTCCTCGCATTAAGTAGTATCGGGTAAGCGATCCGGGCGCCCTGGTGCCATGCTGGCGGCTCGCGGAGTCGGCAAAGGGACCATTGATGCGAATTCACGACCGATTACATACCAAGCGGTGCCCGGCCCGCTTGTTCATGCTGCTGGCGCTCACGGCGCTGTACGGCGCCCCCGGCGCCAGAGCAGCCGACGCGGCGCCGGCAACCACGCCGCCCAAACAGCCCGCCCCGGCCGTGGAGACCGCCAGCTACGACTTGGGCCTCATGTTGGGCGGCCAGCTGGAGCACAACGGGCTGGCGCCGACGCTGTCGCTGGATGCCCTCATCCGGGGCGTCACGGATGGGGTGGGTGGGCGCCCGATCACCGGCGCCGAACGCGATACGGCGCAGCGGTTCATGCGTGATACGCGCGATGCGCTCGCCGCGAAGAATCAGGGCGCCGGCCGGCAGTTTCTCGAGCGCAATGCCAAGGAACCCGGCATCAAGACCACGCCCTCGGGGCTCCAGTACCGAGTGCTGACCGAGGGCGTGCCCGGCGGTAAATCTCCGGCCGCCACCGACCAGGTGACCGTCCGCTACCGGGCGAGTCTTGCAGACGGCACCGAGTTCGATCGCTCGGACACGCACGACCGCCCCGCCACCTTCCGCGTGAACACAGTCTTCAAGGGCTGGCAGGAAGCCTTCCTCTCGATGAAGCCGGGTGCGAAGTGGCAGCTGTTCGTGCCGCCCGAACTGGGTTACGGCGCCAATCCGCCCCCCATGGTCCCGCCCGGGGCGCTCCTGGTCTATGAGCTCGAGCTGTTGCAGGTGGAGCCGGCGGCACCGATGGATCCAGCCGCCAACAAACATCGTTAGGGGGTCATCCACTCGCCGTCCGGGACCAGGCCCTTGCGGCCCGCGTCGAAGTGCACCAGAAAGCCGCCCTTGGAAGCGAACCGCTGGTGCGGCCCGAGGGCCAGGCGCGGATAGAAACCTGTAATGATGTGATGCTCGAGCGTGTCCTCGAAGCGCTCGACCAGGTAGTCGGGAACGAAGGCATCGACCATGTGCTTCACGGTCTCCGAGACCAGCCCGCAGGCGAGGTGGGTGTCCACTTGAACCTGCTCGGCGACGACCGGGATCTTACGGATGCGGAACCAGGCGAGCGCATAGTCGACGCGGACGCGTCGCCGCTCCGGCAGATCCACCGGGTAGGCCATGTGCGCGTGCTCGCGCCATCTCGTCGGCAACGGCGCCGCATCGAGGCCGCCCATCAGGCCGGACAGGTACAGCGCGTTGGGCGGCGGCGCCGCATCGTCGAGGGCCGCGAGATCACGCGCCCGCAGCCACAACACGATGGCATCGGTGACGGACGCATCGCGCACGGCGGCGATGACGGCGGACGCGGGTGCAGCGCGCGGGATCACACGCCTCTCGATGCCCACACCGCGCGCCTGCAGCTGCGTCGCGAGCGACTGCGCACCCGCCTCACCGATGTCGCCGGCGCGATACACGAGCCGTACGCGGGTGGCAGCGGCGCCCGGCGGCGCGTGGTCCAGTCCGGCCGCGATCAGGTCCGCTTCGAGCCGCACGCCGCGAGAGAAATACAGGGTGTGAAAATTGCGATCGGCATCGGCCGGCGGCTCTTCGACGTTGGGAAACAAACACGGCACCGAGCGGCGCTCGCAGAAATCCGTAACCGGCGCCCAATTGCCGCCGGCCAATCCCGACAGCACCGCGAATACCGGCTGTTCCGCGAACTTCTTGTCAAGCTGCTCCCCCCAAGTGTTCGCCGGTCCGGTCGGCTCCCACACGTGCAGCACCCAGCGCCGATTCACCTTGAACATGGAGCGGACATGCGCCGTGCCGCCGGACGTGGTCATGGTCTGCGCCGATGCGCCGCGCGGCGCCGCGTTGCGGTCGATGAAAAACTGCTGCAGCACGTCCAGCATGCCGCGCCGCTTCTCGGGATCGGCATCGGGGGTAATGATGGTCGCGAAATGCAGCTCGGTGGTGGACACACCAGGCACCCGGCGGCGGTCGAGTGCACGCAGATGAGCGATCAACGCTGCCAGGTCGGCATCGCCCAGCGCGAAGCGAGGCATCAGGTAATTGAGCGGCCGACCCTCGGAATCCAGGCCCTCGCGCAGCGCGCGCGCCAGGGTGGCGTCGGTGTAGGGCTCGCGATCGAGCCGCGCGCCTGGAATGTACGGCGGCTGCAAGTCTTCGGCGTTGCCGCCGCGCGGATGAAATAGAAACTGGCCCGTGATCGGCGGAATGAGGTTGCGCGATTCACTGGTGCCGAGTCCGCTGCGTCGATGACAATTGACGCACGCAGCCGCCTCACCGGTCAGCGGCTCGGCATTCGCGCGGGTGGCGACGAGCGGCGCGCCCGACGCCAACACTCCCTTGAGATAGATCGCCTCTCCCGCCGGTGATGCCGCCGGGTTGCCTTCCGGGACGCGCGGCTTGGCAATCAAGCGCGCGCTCGGCGCGACGAGCCCTGTCATCAGCACGCACAGGGCAAGGAGCCGGGCGGCCGTCGGCATCAGGAAGCGGGAATGCGAACGTGGCCGCCGCGGCGCATCGGCGTGGCAGGCGGCGCAAAGGTTCCATCATCGAGTTTGGGATTGACCAGCACCCGATCGATCACCAGCTTCTCGGCGGCTCCGTTGCCGACCGCACCGACCCCGGTCTCGATGCTGCGCGCCACTCGCACACCGTCCACGGTGGCGTAGTCGCGGTAGTACACCGAGACGGGCGCTCCCGGCTTGAGAGGATTGGTCGCGGGCCGATCGTAGCGGATGTCGAGGTTCGTCTTGGTGTCGATCCACACCTTGCGCTCAGCGCCGGAAGCCAGCTTCAGCGACAGCCGATAGGCCCTGCGCCCGTCCACGGTGTCGATGCCGTCGAGATCGGCGGTCACACCCTTGGTCTGGTAGTCGATGAGCGGACCATCGATCACGAATTCGGTGCGTGCGAAGTTTGACTCCTCGGATGAAAACGACTGGGTCGCTGGGCGTCCATCGGACCCCGGCCGCACCTTCCAGCCGTGCGCGCCGTCGAAGATCCGGGTGAACTGGTCGAACTGCTCCTTGAGTTCAAAACGCGTGAGATTCGGACGCCGCAAGGTCATCACGAACGGGATTCGCTGTGCATCCCGGGTGCCGCGTTCGAGATGTCCGAGCCACACCATGGTCTCGACCTTGCGCCATGCCTCGAGCCCGCCGCGTGCGGCAACGTTGCGGTCGATGACCTCGGCGGCGGTCATGGCGAGGCTTCGTGGAGCGGCGGGCTCTCGCGGTCCGGCCGGCGTCGCAAACGCCGCGTTCGCGAGCGCACCGGCGACCCAGGCGCCGCAGACCAGCGTCAGTGCAAACCTAAGCATGCTAGTGCTGCGTGGGGCCCGGCGTCGCAAGCGCCGCGAGCTGCGGCCTCTGGAACAGGGAATCGTCCAGGGGCTCGTTCACCGCCACGCGGGAAATAGTCATTTTATAGGTTTGCTTCACGCCCTCGACGGCGGTTTCCTGCAGCCGCGCAGTGGTGAGCCCGTGCTCGGTCTTGTAATCGCGGAAATAGACGGCGACATTATGCAGTCGGCCATCGAGCTTGCGTGGCTCGCCCTGCATCTTGAGTTCGAGGTACGTACCGGCATCGATCCACAGGTTCCGCTTGTCGCCATTGCGCAGCGTGAGTTTCAGCTTGTAGGCCCGGTGCCCCTCCACCGCCTCGGAGCCGGCGAGCGCGATCTGCGTGCCCTTCGCCGCATAGTCCACCAGCGGACCGTCGAGATCCTGATCCGCTGCGGCAGATTTGATTTCGGCCGCGGTATAGGTTTCGACTTCGTTGCGGTTGAGGAACGGACGCACTTTCCAGCCCTGGGCGCCGTCGTACACCTGAACCGACGTTTGATCCTTGAACACGATCTCGAGCCGGCTCTTGCGCGGGCGCTTCTCCTTGAGCACGAACGGCAGCGCATGATTCGGCTTGCCGCCGGCGTCCATTTCACCGGCGATGGTCAGGGTTTTCGCAGCCCGCCAGGCGGCAAGGCCGCCGTGCGCCGCGACATTGCGCTCTACGATCTGGTCGACGCTTAGTGACGCCGGAGCGTGCGTGGCCGCCGCGGCGGCGATGACAGGGCTGTTGGCGGCAGCGCCCAGCGACAGCAGGCAGCCAGCAAATAGGGAAACACGATTCATGGTTGATCCTCTAGAGCACATGATGATTACTCGACGAGCATGCCGTCGGCATGAAATTTTCCGATGATCACGTTGACCCGTTCACCGGGACGCACGAGATTGCCTTTGTTGGAGAACGCCATCCAGTATTCCTTGTTGGCCTCGGCGGCATTGAGCTGCCTGAGTTGGCCGATCTTTTCCATCGTAGGTACTTGCAGCATGGCATGCGATCGCGGCGCGTACAGGTAGGGCGTCGACTCGTGGTCGCCGAGCGCCCTCGCCAGCTTGGGCTCCAACACCCGGTAGCTGAAGCGAATCAGATTGCCGGACGAGGTGTAGCTCACCCGCAGATGATCGACGCCCCAGGCCGCGGGATAGTACGCGCGCGCCTTTTCGCTCAACTTCATGCCGTGATAGGGCGAAGTCTTGCCGGCGTGGTTGGCGGGCGGCAAAGCCGCGGACCCTGGCGCGGGTGCCTGCGCCAGAGACGCAGAGGACAGGACGCAGCAGAATACGAGGCCCGCGCGAATGTTCATTTGCGTGGCGCGCCTGCATGCGGTTTATGCGGCTTGCCCATTCCCTGCACCCTGGTCGGAGCGTGACCCACCGGGGCCTCTCCGACCCGTTCATGCTGCGCCGCGGCGCGCGCATACGGCGACACGACTTTCTTCTTCGTCACCGCGGACGGCGCAGTCGGCAAGGGCGCCTCCGCCCGCGCCGGCATCGCCAGGAAAGTCGCTGCGACTAATGCAGCGGTGACGCCGCAAGCGCCGATGATTTGATCGATTCGCAACATACGAAGTCTCCTGATGTCCCTACTACTGCTGCTGCCGCGCCTGCGTCTGCATCCAGTCTGCCACGTTCGGCGACGGCGGCGCGGCGTCCTTCGGTTTCGGTGGGTTGTACCGATTTCTCTGCTCCTCCGAGAGGATGGCTCGGATCTGGTCCGCGGTGCGCTCCTGAAGCGCGCGGGTCGCGGGCGTACGCTCGGCAGGAAGCAACGCAGGGTCGCTCCAGATCTTGGTGACGGTCTGGCGCTGGCGTTCGAGAATGGTCAGCAGTTCGGCCCGCTGCCGCGCATCGAGTTGCAGTGCTCTGGAAAGGACGTCGACTCGGTGCTGCAACGATCCGCCGGCGCGAACGCGCGCAGACGGAGGTGCTGCCGCGCTCGAGCCGGCTGCGACGCTCGAGCCGGCCGCGACGCTCGAGGCGGCTGCGACGAGCACGATGGCCGCGATCGACGCGAGCCGACCGCCCATGGACTTTCTCCTGCACCCACTCATTCCTGCAGTCTCCATCGGATTGCGGCGTCCTGGCACGCCACCTGCTCAGTTGACGGTAAACGTGCGGTTCTGGCTTTGCACATTCGTTCCTCCGGGCGTCGTCACATTGACCGCCCTTGCAGTGTGTAGCGCACCCGAAGTGATGGCGAAGGTCGCGACGATCTGCGTCGGCGTCACGGACGTGACGGTCGCCACCACACCGGTGCCCGTGACATTGATGGACGTCCCCGTCGACGTGAAGTTGGTGCCGGTCAGGGTCACCGTCACGTTCGTGCCATGCGTTCCCACCGTCGGAGCAATCGACGCCAGCGTCGGCCGCGGCGGGTTCGAGACCGTAAAGGTCCTTGAGCCGCTCGTACCCCCCGACGTGGTGACCGTGACGTTTCTATTGTTGGTGTTCGCGTTTGGACCGATCACGAAGTCCGCCTTCACCTGCGTGGGGCTCACATAGGTGACATTGATCGGCGTCACGCCTGAACCGCTCACGTTCACCGCCAATCCGGCCGCCGAGAAGTTCGTGCCGGTCAAGGTAACCGTCACGGTCGAGCCGCGCGTCCCGGAGTTTGGCGAGATCGACGTCAGCGTCGGCGCCGGCGGCTTGGCGACGATGGTGAAGGTCACCGGCGCGGTAACGCCGCCGGAAGTCGATACCGTCACGTTCCGCGCACCCAGGGTTGCACTCCCCGAGATCTGGATATTCGTCGTGAGCTGCGTTGCGCTCACCTCAACCAGACCGAACTGATTGATGCCGTTGCCCGAGACCAAAACGACGCTACCGGCCGTGAAATTGGTGCCGGTGAGCGTCACCGCCACGGTCGTCCCCTGCACCCCCGCAGCCGGCGTGATCGCCGTCAGCGTGGGCGGCGGCACTGCAAACTCCACTGCACCGATGGACACGCCCGACGTCGACCGCGGCTGGCCGTAGAAGTCGTGGTTGGGCGTACCCGGCGCCGTCGGATATCCGGCACCGACCGCGGCCGAATCGGAAGCGATCGAGTAAGCACCCTGTGCGATGCCCACTGCGGCGCTGGCCACCGTCGGCTCGGCCGACGGCGTCGAACCGGCACCGGCAGACGGCGGACGGCTCAGAGTCAACGGGCCGTAGGTCATGTTGATCCAGTTATTGCCCTCGTCCACCGTCGCGCTGGCCGCGATGCCGTTGAACTGGAACACCGGAGCGACACCGACGGTTTCCGACTGGCCGGCCGGCGTGAAGTAGCCCTTGCACATGCCGGGGTCGTTCGCACCCTGGCCGGCGGCGCATTGCTCGGGCGGTATGCGTGCACCGTTGCAATACTGGCCGATCACCGGCGTCTTGGAAGGCGCCATGTTGCCCATGGATCCCGGCTTCACATTTCCCATATTCAGCGCGTCGCTGAAGATGGAATAGGAGGCCGAGAGCGCGATCGGACCCGCGTCATTGAGGTTCGCAGACACCCCGCTGCCGCCGTTGGCCGGCGTGTAGGATCCCGCGCCCACCGTTGCGGCGTTGAACACCAGCGCTTGACCTTGGCCGTTCGGCAGCAGGTCCCATCGCACACCGACGTCCCAATACAACTCTTGGCTTGCCGGCGGCGTGACGCACTGACCCGTGTAGCTCTGCGTGAACTCGGGCAGCAGCGCCACGAGGTTCTGATTTGATTTCAAGCCGGTCCCCGTGGGCGGCGAGTTGCCCGAAGCGATCGTATTGCCGTTCGCGTCGACGATCTCGACGTGGAACGCCCGGTTCTGCCAGAACAGATCATTGTTGATCTGCGGCAGGCTGACGAGCACGCAACGGCCGTTGGTCAGATTCGATTCCGTGCCGTTGGGATTGGTCGTGCCGTAGCCGAAGCCCGCCGGGCAGACCACGCCGCTCGGCAGCTGCGACATCATGTTCGGCGTGTTTTGCATGGTCACCAAACCGGCCGGCTGCGGAATGTGCGGTCCATTCGTCAGCAAGCAGGCCGGGTTCTGCGGCTGCGTCGGATCCGGAGTCGGCAAGCATCCCGGAGGCGGCGAAGCGGCACTGATCGCACCCAGCGTCTTGAACAGCACACCCGCGGACGCGGTGGTGTCGTTGGATGCCACGGTGTTGTTGGTGAACACGGTCTTGAACGAATCCTGCAAGGACACGCCGCCGCCATCCCATCCCGCGACGTTGTTCGCGATGATGTTGTTGGTCACGGTGATGCCGTACCAGTTCTGCGGGCTCTTGAGGAAGGCCGCGACCTCGGTACCATTCGTCTGCCGCAGGCGCAGGCCGCCGCCGCTGCCGTCCTCGGCGCTGTTGCCGAGAATCAGGTTCGAATCGATCACGAGACCCGGACCCGTGCCGTCGCCGATGCCCGGCGGGCAGTCGAGGTCGGTGGTGCCGCCGCATTCCTGACCGCTCGGCAGGGTGCGATCTTCCTGAGCGCCCATGATGATGATGCCGCCGCCGTCGACGGGGAGCGTCGGATTATTGGCCTGATTGAACAACACGAAGTTGTTGTGAATCTTGCCATTGAAGCTCACGCCCATTTGCGCCACACCGCCGCCGTCGCTCGAGGTCAGGTTGGCCGCGATCCAGTTGTGGTCCAGCTCGTAGTTGTCCGAACCCGCACTGATGGTCACGCCACCCGCACCGGCCGGCGAGCCGGAGAACAGCGCATCACCGATCGAGGCGTTGTCCAGGATCTGGTTGTGATGAATGTGCACGTTGGTGTTGAACTGGAATGGGATCTCCCCGTTCAACAACGTCGCCGGCACATTGGGCAATTGCGCATTCGGCACACTCGGCGGACACAGCGGCGTGGGGTTCGCACCCGTGTTGCCGCAGATCGTGTTGTCGACGGTGAACGCCGGCGGCGTCTCACCGCTGCCGAGATTGATCGCGCCCGACAAGGTTCCCGCGTTCGCGGAGATGCGGGTGTTGGCGATCTGAATGTTGTGGTTCCAACCATGCAGGTAGATACCGCCGCCGCCCTGCGAACTGTTCAGGATGCTCACGCCGTCGATGGCCGACGGGTTGCAAAGGAAGTTGCTGGTGCCGTAGTCGTTGATGTTTCTGGTCGCCGTACTGCCGGTGCTGGCCGGCGGCCTGCAATCGGCCAGGCTCACGTACCGGCTGCCGTCCGGGAAGGTTCCCGCGCCGCCCGCTACACCCCACAGGTCCGTGTTTCCGGAACCTCGCTGATTCACGCCGCGGCCAATCACCGTGATGCCCGCCCCTTCATAGGCGCCCATCAGCGACGGTTCCTGCAGAAGCTGCGCCAGGTTGCCGTTGCTCGAGGCATCCCAGCCGACGAAGCCCTCGAAGGGAAGCCGATCGGAGCGGAAGTACTGATCCGCGGGGCAAGTGTACTGGTTGTCCGGGTCATACGCGGCATTGCCGTTGTTGGGCACACCCTGGATGGTGAGACCGAACAGACAGCTCACGCGACGGCGCCAGGAGTCCATCTTGCCGGCAGGCTGTGCGTCTCCATTGATGGTGACGGAACCGGCGCCGACACCCTGCAGGCGTACCGGCTTCCACATGAGCAGATTTTCGCGATACGCACCCGCCTCGATGATGAGGAGATCGCCGGGCTTCGCGTTGTCGACCGCCGTCTGCAACGGGTTCTTGTCTATCTCGCCCCACGTCATGGAGGTCTGGCTTGCCGTGGTCACGTAGGTGGCGTTGCCGCCCACGGTGACGGTGATGCCGTCGATCGACTGCTTGCCGTTGCCCGCAGTGATCACTACTTCACCGCAACCGGCCGGCGACGGGCTCGCCACGTTCGCCACCAGGCTGCGCTGCTGTACCGAGCACAGCGGCAGAGCCGGGACGGTAATCGTGATCTGCGTGTCCGACCAGCCGGTGATCGTCGCCGGCTGACCTGCGACGGTGACGCTCGAGATCGCAGCACAGCCGGTGCTGATGGCCGCGCACTGCGTGCCGAAGCCATAGTGCCGGGTGACGGTCTTCTGGTTGTAAGGCGCAGTGATCGCGGACGGACCCGCGAATTGCGGATTCTGGACCTGGCGATCGCCGAAGGCCGTGAGCACCAGCGGCAGCGTCGTGCTGGGGCCGCCCAGGGAGGCGGTGGCCGTCGCAAGGCTGGCACCGGCGGTGAATGTCACGTTGGGCACGCTGGTGTAGCCGCTGCCCGGCGCGGTCACCGTGACACTGCTCACGCCCAGAGTTGTGGTCGCTTTGGCGGGTCCGGTGCTGAAGGTCACCGTGGGCGGCGTGGTGTAGCCGACGCCGGGCGTGTTATTGCCGCCCGCCAGAGTGATGCCCGTGACGCGGCGCGTCGCGTTGCCCAGAGTATTCGACGACATCCGCACGGTGCCGACGGCCCGTACGCAGGTGGTGCCGTTGATGGTGCACGGCGGCGCCGAGAAGGTGGCAGTCGGTGTCGCGATGTTGGTGTACGAGCCGCTGGCGCTGACCAGATTCAGCTGACCGATGCTCATGAGCGGGCTGGCCGCGGCACCGCTGCCGCCGCCGCCGTTGAAGCCGACGGTGGGAACCGCGGTGTAGCTGCCCGTGTTGGTGACCGTGATGCTGCCGATACCGGCAGTACCGGGCGCCCAGGGGCCGGCGCCGCCCGCGCCGAAGCCGTTGCCCGTGAAGTCGGCGCGCTTGATGACCGGCGTACCGTCGGGATATTCCGCGTCCGGCAGATTGTAGTGGTCCGCGAAGGCCTGCGTCGGAGTGACCGGCGTATCCATGTAGGCGGTGAAGCCCGGCATGAACGGCGTCTCGTAGCAGAAGTTGCTGTACGCCGGGTTGTACGCCGGGTCGGTGATCATCTGCCCATGCGTGGGCGACGTCGGATCGGCATCCAGGATCGGACCCGGATCGTTCATGCAAGCCACCGACATCTGCGGCGCATAGCCGGTGGGGTTCGGCGGATTGACTTCCCAGCTCGAGAAGTAAAGTCCGTTGTAGGCGCCCCACTGGTCGCCGTACACCCGGGTCACTTCGTCGCCCATGAAGTCGCGCATGCGGATGGGAAGGTTCGGGACACCGAACTTCTCACCGAATTGCGGCGAGAACGGGTCGAACTCCGAGGCCATGTCGTTGGTCATGCCGCCGACGAAGTGGCCGGCGATATGGTTCTTGGTGAACGCGTAGAACCGCGCGCTCACTCCCGTCTGATCGGTCAGGGAAACTTCCTTGCGGTCGCACAGCGGCCGCGAGGCGCCGGCGAACGGTGCCGTCTGGCCGACGGTGGGGAACAGGCTCATGGTATCCGGCACGATGCGCGTCTTACCGACGCAGGGCCACATCTGATCCGTGCTCGCAAAATCCTCGCGCGGGTTCAACACGCCTAAGTTGGTGGTCGAATTGAGCGGATTGTTCGCATTGTAGTACGCGTTGACCGCCGCCTGGTCGGGCAGGATGAAGACGTTGCCCAGACCCGCGAACTGCTGCGAGACGGGCGCAATGTAGATGTCGCCCATGAGGATGTTCTTGTCTTCTTCCTTGACGATCTCGAAGCCGGTGGGCATGACCGCCTCGACCACATACTTGCCGGCGGGCAGCATCGGAGTGCCGTCGTCGGGATTGGCGACACAGATGTTGCAGTTGGTGCCGATCAACGGTGTAGCGATGCCGTTGAGCGAACCTAAGCCTGCGGGACGGCCGGTGACCGGATCGAGTTCGACGGTGCTCGGGAACGTGTACTTGCCGTCGTACGGTGCGGGTACGATCTGGTTCAACTGGGACCAACCGTCATAGCATTTGAATTGCGAGTTGTAGGCCAGCTGCTTCTTGTTGCCGGTGGAGTCCGCCGTGTCCAGCCACATCTTGCTGCCCTGCAGGGTCGCAAAGAAGCCGCTGGTCGGATCCTGGCCCGGGCAGTTCATGTTGGGCACGTAGCTGCCGTCGGCGAGCTTACGCAGATTACCGTGACCGTCGGTTTGGAAACCCTGGGCCCACTTGTCCCAGCTCGTGGTCTGAGTCGTGTCCACCAGCGTCAGCGTCGTCGTACCGTCCGGCGCGGTGCCTTCCTGGTACAGATTGATCTGCACGTTCGGCACGCCCGGTTCCCATACCAGCTGCACGTCGAGCGACGGGTCGTCGAAGGGGCGGGTCGAGTAGTACACGACCAGACCCTGGATTCCGCCGTTCTCATGCGCAGCGAAGGGCTTCATGCCGAAGTCGATGAAGCTGTGCTGGCCCAGCAGGCCCTGCCAGCCTTCGGAATGCCACGGCGGGTCGATGCGGCCGCTGGAGAGCCCGGCGGTGATGTTGTGATTCTTGCTGGTGTCGACCGTCTTGGTGTTGTATGCGCCCAGCAGAATCGACTCGTTGGGGTCGCTGCAGTCGGCATCCGTGCAATACACGGCGCCCGGCACACGCAGGTCCAACGGCAGGGAAACCAATTCCTGAGTGCCCGCCAGGTGCGCAGCGGTGTTGGAGCACTTGGCCGCCCCCGTGGTGCAATCGTCCGGACCGCCGGCGTCATAGACCACGTGTTCGCCGGTGGGCTTGTAACGGGTCTGATCGGGTTCGACCACCAGCCAGTTCATGAAGGGGAACACCTCGTTGTACGTGGCGTAACCATTCAAGTCGGTGTTGTTCTTGAAGCCGATGCTGCCGTCGCGATAACGGACCTGTATGGGAAGCAACGGGGCGCCGGGTTCAAGATCGGTGCAGTTGCCATTGGCATCGCACGTACGATCCGGGATGCCGTTGCCGTTCAAGTCGAGATAAGTGCGCGTATAGATATTGGTGCGCCACTGGGTCGCTGTCGGATTGACGACGGTGTTGCCGTTGACGACCACACTGGTGATGAGGCCGTCGAGCATGATGTCGTTCCACTGGTCGAACACCGCCAGTTTGTACGTGCCATTAGGCAGACCCGTCATCGAGTAGTTGCCCTCGGCATCGCACTTCGCGAAGGCGAAGTCCTGTTCATCGGGAACTCCGACGGACACGTAGCAGGCCGAGAACGCAAACGCGTCGTAGCTGCCCGTGTCATAGGTGCGTTCGTCCGGCGTACGGCTCATATGGTTGCCGTGCACCTGGCCGGAAATGCTCGATTTGCACGCCAAACCGCCGCCGCCGGTGGCGACCGCATCGCAGATGCCGGTGCCGGCCAAGTTGTGACGCCGATCGTTGATGATCTTCGGGTTGGCGAAGCCGATCTGGACGTGGAAACCACCCGGGCCAAATTCCTGGAAGTAGGCGGGTTCGCCCGGTCGGATGAAGGCCTCGTGCGGTTTGCCGCCGTCGAGTGTGTTGGTCTGCAGCCATTCCTCACCGCGAGCGATGCGGTCGGCATCCGGGAACGCTTGGGGCTCGTAGAGGCCGGGGTATAGATTCGCGATCACCGCCTGTCCGGCGAGCGGCGACAGGGTCGTGCCGTCGGCTTCGTAGGTTGGGCAGGTGATGATTCTGCCGACGAGGTTGTCGGGATTCGAGGTGAGCGGGCACGCGTCCTGCATGTGATTGTTGGGATCGGGCGTGCCGGCCAGCGCATTGCTCACCGGCATGTTGAACATGTCGTAGGTGATCTGCCCGGTGGAGTCGCCGAGGGCGCCGGCTTGGTCCAGAAGTTCGATCTGGAAGCCGCCGAGACCGGCTTCATTCGGCGCCAGTATGTCGACGCCGCCGCCGGCATCGTTCTCGCCATTGAGAGGATAGTCATCCTCGTACACCAACACCGCGATCTTCGCCGAAGGCAGCGGCGTCTCCACCAGCGAGATGGTGACCGACGGGGGGGTCGGCGTGCCGTCCGCCAGGAATTGCGGTCCGATCTGCGTGCCGCCCATGTTGTGGCCACACGCTCCGCTACCCGGCGCAAAGTCGGCGGGGGTCGGACAATCCTTCGTGGCGTCGAACTGGCGCATGGCGCAGTTCGTCGTGGTCGGATCGCAAGTCGCATTGACCTGCACCGGGCCGCCCGCACCGTTGACGGTCGGGTTGATGCCGTCGGCCGGCATGATGGAGATGAAGTAGTGCTTGTTGGGATCGAGGTGCACCTGATCCGGCGTCAACTCAGTGCGCTGCGTAGCGTCAGTGCGGCAGGTGCCGTCACCCACATCGCAAACCGCGGCCACGCCCAAAACCGTCTGCCCCGATTCGCAAGAGATGCTGCCGACGCAGCCGGTGGCCACCACCGGCATGGAAGCCGTGTGGAAGTTGTAGCCCAGTGCCTCGACCGGTGTCGGCGGGCAGGCGCGGCCGTAAGAATCCTTCGGTCGCGTGGCGCTGTTGACCTGACACTTCGGATCGATCCAGAAGGTGCGATCCTCTTCGATGATCCAGCGGTAATCGCCCTTCTTGGTCGCGTCGGCGAGGTCCCACGTCGGGTCCGTCTGATGCTTCTGGTCAACCAATTTGACCTTCAGCCCCGAGCCCTGGGGGAAGTTCAGCGTGACCGTCGCAGGCGCGATGCCCTTCGTATGCTGGGAATTCGTGACGTTATAGGTAAACGTATACGTGCCCGCGGCGGGCGCCACGGCTGTGAACGATCCGTCCGCACTGACGGCGAGGCTCACCAATCCGCTCGACTGCACCGTAGCGGGATCCACGCTCAGCGGACGGCCGTCGGGATTGATGTCGTTTAGCAGCACGCCCGGCGGACTGATGGCCAATACCTTGGCGTTGGTGCCGGTGAAGGTGTCGTTGACCAAGGTCGCCTGGCCGCTCACCGTGCAGCCTGTCGCGGTACTGCTGGTGGCATCGCACTGCGCGATGGTCGACGTGACCGACTGCGAATTGTTGACGAGATAAGTGAAGCTGCCGCCGCAGGCGCCGGTGGCCGGCGGAACATAGGTGAACGTACCGTTCGACTGAATGGTCAAGCCGGCCAGGAGGGGCGGAGTGGCGGCTACGCCGTTCGCACCGGTGGTCCCGCCCAACAATCCGCTGGTGGGGTCGGTCACGGACAACGTCGTGCCGGAAACGCAGTAGAAAGTCTTGGCGGCGACGCCGCCCAGGGCCACGCCGGACCCGACGGACCCGGCACCCGTCGTCGCGCCGCCGGCCACGCCGATGTACGCCTGCATGCCGCCGTCGCGCTGATTGTTGGTGGAGAGACTCAACTGACGGTCGAAGAGCGCGAGCGTCGCGGCGCTGTACGCGCCCGAGGTCTGCGTGGGCTTCACTTCGACGTCGTACGTCTTACCGGCGGCCATGAAGACTTCGTTCTGGATGCGCGGCTGACCGGGCAACGGGTTGCCGTCTTCGGCGATCAATGTCATCGGCTGGTTGACGACCGCGGGAATGTGCATGCGCAGACCCGCGTTGGCGAAGCGCAGAATGACGTTGCCCGTGGACACGGTGGCGGGCAGCGGGAGGATCTGGGCCGTGGAGGACGCAATCTTGGTCCGATCGAACGACACGCCGTTGACGAGATAGTAGCGCGGGCTGTAATTCACGGCCGGCGGATAGCAGGTGTTGAAGCTCGCGTTGGCGGTCCCATCCGCCTTCAGCGGATTGCCGCATTTTCCCGGCAGGCCGCTCCACACCGTCGTCTCCAAGAAGCCGGTCGTGGCGACCGCGGTGGCGACTGATGCGTTCTGCACCGGATCGATTTCACTGAGCACCAGCGGCAGGTCCGCGTCATATTGAGAAACCGCAAGCGCGGTGACGGGCAGACCCGCGACCGTGGGATACGCCTGAGCCGGGGTGGTCGAGGTGGTGGTGACGACCAGAATGCCGTACAGGCCCATGGGGGCTTGAATCGAGGGGTGTGTTCCCGACTCGATCAAATAGGTGCCGGGCCGCAGCTTGTTCCAGGTGAGCGCAGTCGTCGCGCCAACCGCCACTTCGGTGCCGAAGGACTGCACGCGCGGCATCTGTGCCGGCGGCGTCGACGTCGTGGTCGGATCCGCGGCGGGCCACGTAACTCCCTGACCGGCATGCACCGGGCTCACACTGGTGGTGCCGCCGCCGCCGAGGCCGCCGCCCAACTGACCGACGATGGTAAGCGACGTGGGAATCTTGCCGCCGGCGAACGTCAGGTTGTTGGTGAGGCTGATCGTGAGGTTGGTGCTCGAGGCCGTGGCGGTGCCCACATAGGGCACGGTGATCACGATCGGCGACCAGCCCGTTCCGGCCGTCTGCACGGCCGGGTTGGCCGCTGCGCAGGTCGCGCCATTGCTGCCCGCGTCAGTGCAATGGTATCCCCACATGGGCACACTTTGCCCGTCGGGCAAGGTGGTGCTGGTGGGCGCGGCGGTCAGATTGACCGTTTGCGCCTGCGACGCATTCGCTGTCAGCAGGAGAGCCAAAGCCGCCAATCCAGGGATCAGCCGGCTCGTCTTGGATGTAAAGAGGTGCATCTAGATTCTCCTGAATATCAATTCGTTTCGTCGATCGCGAAACTACGTGGATCGACGAGCATCATCATCATCATCCCGCCCGGAAAAACGTTGGACGTCGTGATCTCGCGCTCGTTATGCGAGTGCCACATGTAAGCGAAGCCCGCCTCGCCGGAAGGCGAATTGGCGACGGTGCCGGCGGGAGGGATTGGCGTCCCGCCCACCGCGCGAACGGTGGCTTCGCCTCCGAGGTATGGGCTGCCGCCGTACCAGTTGCCGTTCGCGACGATGTTCGGATCCGGCAAGGTCACCGGCCCGCCGGCGGCCACCTGCCCGAAGGGATGCTTCTCGAGCGCCTTGTTGTGATCGCCGCACCACTCGTAGTAGTTCGGCGCGGTCGGGTCGCTGGTGAAATAGCCGTTGGTGTCGGGGACGCAAACGAAGGGCTTCTTCGTGTTGGAATCGACCAGCGACGGGTCATGCCCGAACACGTCCCAATTGAGGCCCCGGCCCGTCCAATAGAAGATGCCGTCCATGGTCATGCCCGGCGTGGTGGTGGTGGTGAACATGAGCGGACCCGCGGGCAGCGTGCTGGTCGGATCGCTGGGATTCGTCGGCGGGCTCAGCAACAGATTGCCGTCGCGGGCCAGCACTCGCACGTGATTGGCGTGTTCGTGGAAGGGATGCTGCCATCGGCCCTGGCCGATGATGCGCACCAGCGTCTGCTCGCCGGGATGCATGTGCGGATTGCCGTTGTACGGCTGATTCGGGTACATGGGTATGTAGTTCGGGTCCATGTCGTCCGGCATCGAACGACCGTTGACCAAGTAGTAGTCCGGCAGATAAGGCTCGGTGGCAACCACCAGGCAACCCGTGGGGTTCGTGCATTGCGAACCGACGGCCTTCAGCTGATCGGCCAGAACCTGCGCCTCGGCTTGACTATGGATGTTGTCGTCCATCTCGGAGAACTGGAACAGATATTCCCGGTCGTAGCAGGTGGACGGGTGGTCGTAGGCCGCTTTCGCCAAACGGAAATCGCTTTCCCCGGAGGTCGTTTCGGCAATGACGTTGTTCGCGGCGAGGACACCGGTAATGCAATTGCTCGGCACGGTTTTCGGCAGGACGATGAGCGCGCCGTACATCCCCATCTCAACCTGCAGGTCGCCCTGGGTTCCGCTGTAGTAGGAGTGCGTACCCGGCGTCGAGGCGGTGAAGGTGTATTTCACGGTATTGCAGCCCCCGGTGACGCACGAGGCCAGGCTCGGCGCCTCTTGAGTCAGCAATCCCGTGGTGCCGCCCGACGTCGCCACTTGGAAGCCGGGGAAGAGAATCGACGTGCCGCCCGCGGCTGCAGGCAGTCCGTTGGTGAGATTGACGGTCACCGTGTCGCCTTCGGTGACGATCAAGGTGGGTCCCGGCAGCTGCGCCGCCGGACAGTTGGCGCCCCGCACCGAGGCGGGCGCGAAACTATTGCCCGTGGTCGAGGTGCACCCGTAGCCCCAAGAGTACAAGCTCTTGCCGTTTGGCTGCGTGACGCGCATCGCCGCCGCGTTCAGGTTGAAGACCGGCGCGTTGGAGGCCCCGGTGATGCCGGGTGCCGCCGCATGCGCGGACAGTGCGAGCATCGACCCGAGGGCGACCGTTGCGCCTTGCAGGACCTGCCCGAGCAGTGACTTAGTATTCATAGCGCGCATCGCCGCTCTCCTAGATGTTCGTGCAAGCTTTGGTCTGGGGGTCGACCGAGCTACAAATGTTGACCTCGGTCATGAGACCGCCGAAGTTCTCGGCGTCATTCGACAGGTGATCGAGGTTGGGTGTGTACAGAAAGAACTTCTGGCGCGGCTGCAGACCGGTCGCGTCCAGGATGACGTCGATCGATTCACCGCCCGCGAGCGTGATCGAATTCGTGTTGTAAGCCATGTTGTTGCCGGCCATGTCGCGCAGCAGGCGCGCGTTGAGGCCGACCACCCGCATCGGTATGCCGAGCGACGCGAGGGTTTGGTACTCACTGACGTCGAGATCCGAAATGCGCAGCAGCGCGTGGCCGTCGGCGGGAATGTTGATCACCGTCGGCAGCGGCTGCGAGGCGTGGTTGGTACCGTCCGTCGACTGGGTCTCCATCGGACCCGGGGCTATCTTGACGCCGCCGACCGTAACGGCCTGTGAACCGGAGCACGCCGGTAGCGGGTCATTGGTCACGCACACGTGGCCGCCCACCGTGTCGGGATAGCTGCGGCCGTTCAGCATGAAGTACTTGTCCTTCATGTCGTTGAACGACTCCGGATTGAAGGTCATGCCGACGAAGTGGAAATTCGGGTCGAAGCCGTGTATCTGAATCGGGTATTCGACGTCGTAGTAGGTCGTGCCGTCGCCGTCGTTGTAGGCATACTTGCCCGTGGGTGCGCGCGTCGCAGCCGTGTTCGTGGGCAGCGGCGTGGTGCAAAGAATGTCCGCCGGAATGTTCGCCGCGACGTTCGTGCCGCAACGCTTGCGCACGTTCTCATACGTCTGCCAATCGGCAAAATTTACGGGATTCGACTTCATCGCCGGGCCCGTTTCCCATTGGCTCAGCGCCGTGTACAGCGATGCCCCCGCCGCCACCCGGTTCTGCCGCGGCCGCACGTAGAGCTGACCGACCATGCCCATTTGCAAATGCTCGGGCGGCGCAATGTGACAGTGCCAGAAGTAGGTGCCCGCGTCGGGCGCGAGGTAGTAGTAGGTGAAGCTGCCGCCGACGTTGATGGCGATCGAGGCGTCGGGAACACCGTCGTAGAAGGCGGAAGCGTTCGGGTAGCCGTGAAAGTGGACCGTGTGCTGTTCGAACAGGTCGGGACGCATGATCATGCCGACGTTGGTGAGCGTCAGGAACAACTCGTCGTCCTCGTCGATGGCGATCAACGGCGCCGGCTGGTTGGCGTTCATGACGCCCACATCCATGATGGGCCGGGCGTCGACGTGGCCGTCGAGCAGTGTGCCCTGATAGGCCCAATGGACGCCGCCGTCGAAGAAGGTGCCTGTGCCGACCGGAGTATTGGCGCCGGACGTCCCGTCGCTCGTCGCGCTATAGATTCCCGATGCGGTACGGACGGTCGCGCCTTTGAGGTACACCAATCCGGCGGCCCAGGGGTCGAGACCGTAGTCCTCGGTGAGGCCGATGGCGCCCAAGAAGGGCCCGCCATTGAATGCGGTGTCGTAGGCGAAATTGCCGTCCGGCATGCCCACCAGGCTGCTCGGCGTACCGGTCACCGGACCGAACGTCGTGTTGAACACGCTGTTCACCTGCGTTCCCGGCAATCCCTTGTAGATGTCCGGGAGACCCGACAGCGGCCCGAAGCCGAACAGGTAGGTGGTCGACCCGTCGCCCATGGTGGCGTAACCGTCGCCGCCCGCGATTTGCTGGCACTTGATGTTGCTGCCATCGGGGTGGAACGGTGTGCTGGTTGGGCACTGCACGCGGAAGTTTTGCGCCTGCGCGTCCAATGCTCCCAGCAGCAGCCCGAGCACGGGCAGTACGTAAAGAAGGCGAGGTATGCTCTTCATGTCGGGTTCTCCATCATCGCGTTGACTCTCATCGCACTGCCGATCCGTTGTTGCCGATCGACTCGCCGGATGTTTGAAATTTTTTTATCCATCCCATCGCCGATAAATTATTAAGGTCAGGTTGACGGTCATACGATGACTCACCTGATGAGCGAGATGTGGGAGGCAACTGCGCAGTCGAAGAGTAGGAACTACCGTAGTCGCGTGACGCGGAACACGCGCGGCGCCGCCTTATGTCGAATCAGCGCTGCGTTATAGCAAGCGGACACGCGTCGACGAGGAATCGAACCAGGAATCACTTGATTTGCAAGCCCCGCGAACGCGGCGGCTCGACGCAGCGTCAGCCCGCGTGCGCTTGATCGATCAGGTGCTGATAAACCTTGAGGACATTGGGCACGTAGCTCAAGGTTTCGCGGAATGGCGGAATGCGCCGTCCATAGCGCTCGACGGCTTCTTCTCCCGCATTGTAGGCGGCAAGCGCGAGTTCCACGTTGCTGTCGAACCGCGTCAACAAGTCGCTCAGATAACGCGCGCCGGCGCGCACGTTCTGTTCGGGATCGTAGAGGTTCTTGACGCCGTAGCGGCGCGCCGTTGCGGGTAGTAATTGCATCAAGCCGATCGCGCCTTTTTTCGAAACCGCACGCGGGTTGAAACCGGATTCGACGACGATGACCGCGCGCACCAGCGCGGCTTGAATGGTGGCGTCCCTGGCGGCGCCTTTGATGAAGCCGTCGTACTGCGCGGAGCGCGCCAGCCAATTGACCGACTGGGTTTTCGGCGCGCTCGCCGCCGCATCCGTGGGTGTGGCGATCAGCAGCTTGTAGCGCGCGTCCGAAGGCACGTTGCTGAAGTGCTCGAGGCCGCTTTCGTCGGTAAAGGAATAGATGTCCGCGTGTGCCAGGACCGGCGCGGCGGCGGCCAAGAGAAACACCAAGTTAGCCCAAGCCGACATTGCCCCACTCTACTCGCGCGGGCAACGAATCGAAGGTAGTAAAAGACGGTAGGCGATAACCCGGAAGCGCCCTGGCGAGCGATCCTATCTTGCGACCAGCGACCCGGCGGATTCCGCCCATGAGCGCCGCTCGGCCATCAAATCATCAGCCCGCGCAAAACCGTCGAAACGTACCCACGGCTTGTCCGGCGCGGCGCGTACCAGCGTCAGAGGCACGTGGCTCATCTTATCGCCGCGGTAGGCATCGAAAACGCGCTGCACCGCGATGCTTGCGGCCATGGTGCCGGAATAGTGATTCCATCCCTTGGCGGCGTGAAATTGTGCGGCGTAGGCCCTCAAGCGGGCCGGCGTGTCCTGCTCCGGATCGATGGAAATCGACACCAGATGCACGCTGTCCCGCGCGTCGCCGAGGTCATCCTGGAACTGTTCGAACACCTGGCTGCTCATGGGGCAGATGGTGGTGCAGCTCGTGTACACGAAATTGACCACCACAGGCCGCCCATCGTCCAATTCGGCGGCCAGATCCACGGACTTGCCATCATCGCGTACCAGGGTCACGTGAGGCAGGGTGTATTGCGCGACCGAGCGCCGAACCGCGGAATCATTGGCAATTTGATGATGGATCTGCGGATCGGCGGATGCGGGGTTCGCCCCGGCAACGACGCAGAGCAGCGATAGGCTCAAAACGCCGCTCACTGCTGCATACAGGTACCGATTGGCAATGTTCGAGCGCATCTGATTCTCTCCTGACCGCACGTCGACGGTACTCACCGAGCCTGCCGCATTATCGACGGATAGCGTAGCTCTCAGCCATGGGTAGAACACCTGATGCGGCTATTTCGACTTCGCCGCAGTCCGCTGGTATTCGGTCCAAAACTTCAATTCTCCGGAAAAGTCACTGCGGGCATCCGCCAGCGTCCGCTCATTGGCGGGTGCACCCGGTTGGTACGACACCGCCTTACGCAACTCCCCGGCCGCGGACACCAGGTAGGCCTTCGTAGCACGGCTCTGATCATTGTGGGTAAGTATCACGACGTCGTCGTGATTGGTCACGCATACGTTGAAGGTGCGCACCGTATGCCCATCGTGAATCACGGCCTGTTTTACCGCGGTTTTCTGTTCCACCGCGGCCACGCCGAGCACCACCGACAAATGAGCGGGCAACCGGGCGTCGAGACCATCCTTGACGACCGCATCGATCAGCGCTTTCAGCGAGTGCGTTGCGCCGTGCGCAGAAAGGATGGCCGCCATCGCAACCAGCGCCGCGACGGTCAAAACCCGTTTGCCGATGACTTCACGCATATGCTTCCCCCTATTGAGACCGCCTGAGCGAGACTACTACAGCAATATCCGGGACTTCGTGACTCAGTGCCGCAAATGGATTGCATCTGTTTACCACACTGAGAAACGTGACAAGCTTCGAGGCACGCCGATGCAATAGATTCGCAGGCTGTTGATGCACTAGATTCGCAATTGATTCGCACTTTTGCGGCAACCCCGTTATCGTGCGGCGGACAGCAGTAAATCGCCAGGGATGCATGCGCCAGCTACTCTTTGGAATGCCGACACGATGGCAAGCGTTGGTTTGCCTCGCCTTACTGACATTTTTATCCGTCGACCCGGCGCTCGCGGATCACGAGCACTCGTCCGGCGAATTTGAGATCTTCGTCGCCGCGGAGTCCCTTACCGGGTCCGGTCAGCCGCAACCGCATGACGACGACTCGTGGTTGAATGCGGACATCATCTTTGGCCTGACGCACGATCAGTTTCGCGTATTTGGCGAGTATTTCATCACCGCCCAGGAACACGACCTCGAACGCTTCCAAGTGGGATACGAGTTGGTCCCGGACACCATGGTGTGGCTGGGCCGGTTTCATCAGCCGGCCAGTGCATGGAACACGGAACACCACCACGGCCGCTACTTGCAAACCGCCATCACCCGTCCATCGATCGAGGATTGGGAGGACGAAGAGGGATTGATACCGCAGCACATCACCGGCCTCCTGGTCGAGTCGCGCCGCCAGCTCGGATCGGAGGCCGGCATCCAGTTTTCGGGAGGTGCCGGCGCTGCGCCGGCACTGTCGCGCGACGACTATAAGCCGATCACTCTGGTCGGCGACAACCCCGGCAGGCACGGCGTATCGCTCACGGCTCGTCTCGCATTTCTGCCCGAATATGCCGGCACGAGCAGTGCCGGTTTGCTGTGGGGCCACGACCAGGTCTTCACGAGGAGGCTCGTTGCATCGTCCGACTTGAGATCCAGTCACATCGGCCTTGGCGTCTACGGTGCGTACGCCGATTGGACCGTCGATGCATGGCGCCTCATCGGCGCCGCCTACTATGTCGATATTCAACTGGACCACCCCGCCCGCGACGAAAGCTTCCTATCGGGCTATCTCCAGGCCGAACGGCAACTACCCCATCGGCTCACCGCCTTCGGACGCGTCGAAGGTTCGGCTCGGATGCAGGAATCCAGCTACGTCTCGCTGTTCGACGATCATTCGGCCGACGTCGACGTCACCCTCAGGCGCCAAGCCGTGGGTTTGCGCTGGGACTACGCGCGTCGCCAGGCCCTGTCCATCGAGTTGGACCATGTGGTTTCTCTGGACCGCCCGGCCAACGAAGCACGTCTTCAGTGGTCCGCAGCGATTCCCTGATGAAGCCGATGGCGAAGGCAATTTCACTGCTGTCAGTCAGCCTCGTGCTGCTGTTCGGCGTCGCGGCGCCGGCTTTCGCGGGCGAAGAATTGGTGCTGATCGTCAGCTCCCACAGTACCATTGACCGCCTCGACTCACCCTTGGTGCGCAGACTGTTCCTCGGGCTGACGGTGACGCAGAACGGCACGCGCCTGCGCCCCGTGCTGAATGAAACCGATCCACACATCAAAGAGCTGTTCCTGCAAAACGTAGTCTCCATGTCCGACCGCACCTATGATCGCTATGTCCTGCGCATGACGTTACTGCAGGGCAAGACGCAGCCCGCGGCGTACGATAACAGCGCCGATCTCATCAGTGCGGTTGCCGCCGATCCCTCCATCGTCGGTTACGCCTGGGCCAAGGACGTCGTCCACGATCCGCGCATTCGAACTCTCAGAGTGCTATGGCAAGAATGAACGCCACATTCGCCCGTTTCGTCACGGCCGGCGTGATCGCGGTCCATCTGGTGCTTCTGCCCGCCTTGTATTTCGGCGTGGGCTACGTCATCCGCACCAGCCACGAGGACCTGTTCGTGCAGCATGCCAGGACCTTTGCACGGGTGCTCGCCGATGAATTCGAGGTGGGTGGGGCGCTCGACTCGCCGGTACAGACCGCGGATCTGCTCGATCTCGCCATAGTTCACGGGGAGGGGCTCTATGCGGAATTGTCGGACGGCGAGCATTCCATCCGCAGCGCGCTGGGGTCGCCGAATATGAAAGCCGCGCGGCGCACGGATCTTGAGTTCGCGCGCAGCGGCGATGATCTTTATTTCGTGGTACTGCCCATAGAGCACTCCGGTCACGCGGCTGAGTTACGCATAGGGTTCGACGAGCGCCCCACCAAGGAACGAATTCAACTCGCGCTCAACCGGATGCTGTTGATGCTGGCCGTCTATCTGGTCACAGCGGTGTCCGCAGCCGCCTACCTGAGCAATCGTCTGTCGCGCCCCATTCGCCGCCTGCAGGATGTTTCGAGAACAATCGCGTCGGGCGACTACGCACAAGCACTCAAGATCAGCACCGGCATCCGTGAATTGCATGACCTGGCCGCGGATCTGGAGGCCATGCGCCGCGAATTGGTGGGCGTCAACGATCAGCTGAAGCAAAGAATACGCGAAAAAGAATTCTCGGAGGCACGACGCGACGAACTACAGAAACAACTTCGCCATCGTCAGCGCCTGGAAACCGTCGGGACCCTTGCGGGCGGAATCGCGCACGAGTTCAACAATGTGCTGGTGCCCATCATCATATTCACCGATGCGGCGATGCAGGATTTGGCGCCCGGCAGCCGGCCGCGCGCCGATCTCGAGCTCGTTCTCGCCTCCGCTCGCCGGGCCAAGAACGTGGTGCAAAAGATTCTGACCTTCAGCCATGTGCTGGGCGACACAGCGCTGGCGCCGACCGACCTGCGATCCGTGGTAACCGAAAGCCTCGTGCTATTTTCGGCACTCGTGCCGCCCAGCATCGAAGTCCGCACCAAGATCGATCCCGACGTCCCCATGGTATTGGCGGACGCGACCCTCGCGGGTGATGTCGTCATGAACCTGTGTACAAACGCCTATCAATCGATGCAGGGCACCAACGGCGTTCTCACGGTTGGATTGCGGCATTCGCAGCCCAATGTGGAACTCTGGGTGTCGGACACCGGCCATGGCATGAATCAAGCCACCGTAGAGCGCATTTTCGAACCTTTTTTCACGACCCGATCCGTGGGACAGGGCACCGGACTCGGGCTGTCCATAGTTCACGGGATCCTGGAGAGTTTCGGCGCCAGTATCGCCGTCGAAACCGCCCCAGGCACCGGAACGACGTTCGTCATATCGTTTCCTGCCGTAGCACCGATGTCAGGCAGTGCGGCGCCAGACTCCGGCTAGGCCTCAAGGTGCGAGCCAGTCACCTTCGACTATCAATCGGGAATGATCGTGACCGTCGAACTTGACGATGTAGCCGCCCTTCGATGCGAAGCGTTGTCCGGCCGCCAAACTCAGGCGCGGGAAATATCCCGTACTCAGTTGATTGCCCGTCATCGTTTCCAAGCGCTCGATGAGGAAATCCGGCACATAACTGTCGAGCATGGCGTCCAAGGCGTCCGCCACGATGCTGCACGCCAGATACGTGTTCGACTGCAATCGATCCGCGGTGAGCGGGATGCCGTGCTGGCGAAACCACGCGTGGGGAAAATTCTCCCGCACGCGGCGCCGGTCCGGCGGATCAAATGGATAAGTCATATGGACGGCATCCCGCCATGCGGCAGGCAGCGGCGCGTCCTCCAAATTGGCCATTGATCCCGACAGGTAGATCTGTGCGGACGGCGCCTCCTCGGCGAGCGAAGCGAGGTCCGGCGGCCGCAGCCACAGCACCAGCGCGTCCCGGGGGCGCAATCCCGCCAGCGCTGTCTTTAGTTCGATTCGCGCCCGAGATTCCGCCGATGCTGTGCGAACAGCCGGCGCAGTGCGCCGCGGCGGCAGCACGCGATTGATCACAGTGAGGTGCAACTTTTGCGCGGATCGGGCCAGCGCCTCCGCCGCCCCGGCACCGACGTCACCGGAACGATATACCTGAACGACGCGCCCGCGCGGCATGCCGGCCCGCGTCTGCGCCGATAGCCGATCGAGGATCATATCCGTCTCGAGCAGAACACCGCGGGAGAAATAGATCGAGTAGTAGCCCTGCCCCGTCGCGGGTGGAGAATCGAGATTGGGGAACAGACAGGGCACTCGATTCCGTTCGCAGAAATTCTGCACGGGCGTCCAGGTGGTCTGTCCAATACCAGACACCACTGCAAAGACGGGATCGGCGGACTGCCGGCGCTGCAGTTGGTCCACCCACGTATCCGCGGGGCCGGACAGTTCCCAGACCTGAAGGTGCCAATTTCGCACGGCGCGATACTCTGCCGCAGCGGCGGCGGCAGGCGCTCCGCTTTGAATGCGGGAAACCACCGCGGCGTTACGCACCTTGAAGTATTCTCCGATCACCTTGAGCATCGCTTCGCGCTCATCCGGTTCGGCATCAGGGGTCACAATGGTTGCAATCTCCAACATCTGATCCTTGACTCCGGGGAATGGACCGGCCGAGAGATTTTTCAGATACTCGATCACGTCCCCGAGCGACGCGTCGTCGAGCTGGTATCGCGGCATCAGCGCATTCATTACGCGGCCATCGGCCGCCACCCCCGTGCGAATCGCGGCCGCCAAGGTTTGGGCACTATATGTGTAGCCATTCGGCGTAAATCCTCGAACGTGCGGTAGCGTCAGATCCTGCGTGTTCGCCGCACGCTCGCGGAAGAGGTAGGGCCCGATGATGGGCGGAATCAGGACGCTCCCTTCGTAGCTGCCGAGACCGCTGCGCCGGTGGCAGTTGACGCAAGCCGCCGCAGCCCCCTGGATCGACCCGCTGCTGCGTTCGGCGCGCAGCGGCTCGCCGGAGGCAAGCCTCCCTTCCCGATAAATGCCCTCACCACGAGCGGCCGGGATGGAATCCGCCGCGCCGGCAGCGGACGGGAACAGTGCGGCGAGCACCAAGACGGGAATCAAAGTACGCAGCACGGGAATCAGAGTATCCAGCATCGTCGTGACCGCGATGCTCGTCCAACCCCTCAGGGGACGATCCAGTCGGTCGTCGGCACGATGGCGAGGCCGCTCGGCTCCGTAAAGCGCACCAGGTACCCGCCTTTCGATGCGAAGCGCTGCCCAGACGCCAGGCCGAGCCGCGGATAGAATCCGCTCAGCTGACGATGGCTGACC
>JAXDQI010000255.1:0-13883 GCA_034667965.1 Gammaproteobacteria bacterium | reverse complement strand
ATACGGCCTAGAATTTCGTTCTAAGCGTCACCCCGAAAGAGCGGTAGGGACCGGGTTGGATCTCATAAAGATATTTCGAAGGGTCGTTGAATTCCGAGCCGGTCGCTATATAGACCTTCGCGCTCTGGGCAAACACAGCATAGTGCAAATTTGTGATGTTCTTACCCCAGAGCGACACCTCCCACCGGTCGTCGCTCGAAGACCATAACGCGTGCAAATTGACGAGGCCGCGCCACGCGGTCAGATCGCGAATGGCCTGCGGCGTGTCGTTCTCAGCGGTAAATTCCTGGGTACTTCTATACGTGTAATCGCCGCCCACGGCGATAGTGCCAATGGAAAAATCGCTGTGGGCCTCGACGCTGGCGGTAACCCGGTGGGTTGGCGCGAACGGGACTTTGTGTCCGGCATCGTTCGTGTACGTGCCGTCACCATTATTGATCAGGAATTCCGTAAATCTGCTGTCGAGGTAGTCGTACTTCAAACCCAAGGTCAGCCACCTGGTCGGTGCGCCCTCTAGGTCAGTCTCTATGCCTCCTACACGGGCGGCGCCCGCGTTGGTGGTGATGACGTCTTGCGTGGTCGTATCGAGCTGAATTACCTGTAGATTCGTGTATTTGTCGACAAAAGCCGCGATGTTGGCGCGCAGGCGGTTGTCGAGGCCGTTGAACTTCGCGCCCACCTCATAATTCCAGACATACTCGGAGTCGAAGGGAATCGCCAAGCCTTTGTCGGTGCTGCTGTTGGCGTTGAAGCCTCCGCTCAAGAATCCCCGCGACACGGTGGCATAGGACATCAACGAGCTCGTCGCCTGATAGGTGAGCGTCGCGGCAGGCGTGAACGCGGTCCAAGAAGCATTCTGCGCGGCGTGAAGGTTCGAGCCCCGTATGACCCCTCCGGTCGAGTTCAAATACGCGCTACCGGATTTGTCTTGCCAGGTGTATCTGCCGCCGAAATCCACTTTCAGTTTGTCGGTCACGCTATACGCGACATCGAGAAACGGCGCGGCACTCGTCGTGTGCGCCACCTGAACGTTCTGGTACAGAATCGGCGACGGAAAACCAGCCGCCTTGTGTGCGAACGCCGACCCCGCCAGATAGTTCTGGAACGCGTCGACCGGCCGGTCCTTGTAGTTGTGAAGATAGTACACGCCGGCTATCCACGTCAGCGATTGGTCCACCGGTGACGCCATTCGCAGCTCTTGCGTGACTTGGTTGTCGTGCTCGTAAGCGTTCAGGATCAATGCATCCACCGGAAAGAGTGTTTTGGTGTTGTTGGAGTCCAGGTGTCGGTAACCGGTGATGGACGTCAATGTTCCCAATCCCATGGTCCAATCAGCGCGCTCGGTCAGCCCCCAATTGGTCTGTCCGTACTCGCCTGGTTTACCCTGCGCCGTTTGCTCCGGATCGTATGTCAGGCCCGGAACCAAGGCCGGCTGAAAGTTGCCCAGCAGCCATTCCGCCTGCGTGCCTCGCTTGTGCAGATAATCGAAGCTCGACACGAGCTTGAAGTCATCAGTCGGGGTGAAGAGCAGCTTGCCGCGGGCTGAGAACTGGTGTTCGCCGTTGAGTTCGCCGCCCGTCGTTATGTCTCTGACATTGCCGCTGACCGAGGAATCCGACACTACTATGCGGCCGGCCAATATGTTGTCGATGAGTGCGGCGTTGTAGACTCCCTTCGCCTCCACCAGATTGTTCTCGCCATAGGTGATTTCCGCCGTACCGCCGTTCTTGAAGGTCGGCTGGTTGGTGTACATCGATACGACGCCGCCGATCGAATTGCGTCCGAAGAGCGTTCCTTGAGGTCCTTTCAGAACCTCCACCCGGTCAATATCGTAAACATCGGGCTGCACGTCGGCGACGCTTACTCTTACTACATCGTCGACGTACATGCTGACTGCGGGATCAGTTCCGGGAGAATCGTCAAAAATGATCGCGCCTCGGAGCGAGAGATACCCCTCGGAGCCGCCGCGGGGCATGTAGACGAGGCTCGGTGTCAGCCGCGTTACGTCCGTCAGGTCAACGACATGGTTCTTCTCAATGTCGGCGGCACCGAGGACCGAAATCGAAATCGGTGTCTTTTCCAGGTCCGTTTCCCGCCTCGTAGCCGTGACGACGATCTCTTCGAGTCCTTGACTGTCTGTCGCACCGGCGTTCTGCGCGCACGCAGGCATGCCGGGAAACGCAACCGCTCCGCACAGTGCGAACGCCCCGATAATACACGCGCCTATTCCTCGATGTGTCACCGCAATACTCCCGTACGTTCTTTCGTTGTTGGTGGTCCATGCCGGTTCGAGTTTTGCAAACCGACTGCGCATAGACGCACGAGAGTCGATAAGCGGAACTGTGAACTCCACGGTATGCCCTCATGTGGCGGGCATGACCTCACGTCGCGCGTCGCACGGCGTCGCGCCATCCAGTCTCAACCTGCAATACCGTGCGGTGCGGCTGACATAATGGCGGGCCATTCGCTCACCAACTTCCAAATCCGCCGCGATCTGATTGGTGTCCCATTCCTGGATTCGGCAGAGCAGAAACGCGCGCCGGTACTTCTCGGGAAGTTCGCTCAGAGCCCGCGCGAGCAACGACAGCTGCTCCGCGGCGTGCACCTGCTGATCCGGGGTGGCGGATTCGATCTGCTCTTCCAATGAGTGCGCCAGATCGAAGCGTAAGCACAGCCGTCGCCGGCGCGCGCGGTCGCTTGCGATGTTGGCCGCCACCTTGAAAAGGTAGGCGCGCAGAAAGGAGATGGCGCGCGGCTGATCGTGCTGCAATAAACGCGCATAAGCTTCCTGCGCGATGTCCTCGGCCTCGTGAACGCTCGCGACCCGCACCCGCAGATACGCGCATAGCGATCTGTTGTTCTCGAGAAACAACTTCGCGAGCGCCGAAGCATGAATTGGCATCCGAGCAGGCGAGGGTGCGCGAACGCAACAAACCGGAGGCATCAGCCGCTCGGAGAACTGTAGGGTTTCACGCATGAGAGGATTTGATGTTTATTCGCCTGACGCATCCACGTTCACGACGTATGCGAGTGAATATCGCGACATGAGGTCATCGATCGCGGCGACCAGCGCCGTCGCATCGGAGCGCGCGGGTGTCGTCAGCGCGATAGTGACGAGCGTTCCGTGAAGAGGATGCGAGCCGGCCGTCACCAGTAGACGGCGGACGGTGGTTGAAAGACCGGGAATGTGCGACAGCGCGGCGCGAAATGTACGCTCAGCGGCATCATGACGTAAGCTCACTTTTGCGGGCTTGCCGGCATCCGTGAGCGGAATTCTATCGACGACGAAGATATCCTTCGGGATCGCGGCTCGTTCCGGGATGCGTGCGGCAACGAGGGCGAGGAGGCGGGCCTCGGAGACTTGGGAGCCTGCAACCAGCTGAACGTAGGCGACCGGAAGTTCCCCGGCATGCGCGTCGGGCTTGCCGACGGCGGCGGCGAGCAGGACCTCGGGCGACTGCAGCAGGGCATCTTCGATGAGGCCTGGATCAATATTGTGTCCGCCACGGATGATGATGTCCTTCGAACGTCCGGTGACATGGAGATTGCCATCCGCATCGATGCGCCCAAGGTCCCCTGTGATGAGCCAGCCGTCGACGGTACGGGAGGCGCGGGTGTGGCTTTCGTTGAGATAGCCCAAAGTCACGCCCGGCCCGCTGACTTGAATCATGCCCGTCTGGTCGGGGCCGCAGGACTCCGAGGTCATTGCCATGTCTTCGAGACTTTTCACGCGGACTCGCGTGTAAGGAACAGGGACACCCGAGCTCCCCTCACGCGATAGTCCATCTCGAGGCTCAATGGCTACGCTCGCGGTATTTTCCGTCAAGCCGTACGAATTCAACATCCGGACACCCGACACACGCTCGAATTCGCGTTTAACCGAGATCGGCAATGCAGTCGAGCCGGTAACGAAATTTCGCTTTAGGGAGGACAGGTCTTCTCCCTGTGGCGGAGACTTTGCCAAGACGGAGAAGGTCGTTGGCACACCTGACAGGCGCGTGACTCGAAACCGGTCGATAAATCTCCAGTAATTCGCGATGTAGAGTTTGTCGCGCGCCCCCATGAGGCTTGGGATCACCAGACTCGCGCCACAGGCCAACATGGGCAGACATCGTCCCGCCAAACCACCGACATGAAACATCGGCGTGTCTTGCAGGACCACCTCGCCCAGGGCTATCTGCATGGCCAGCTGCAGTGTCCAGTGCCGATAAGAAATATTCCGATGCGAGAGTTTGACGATTTTAGGCAGACCCGTAGTGCCGCCGGAATGCACATAGGCGGCAACATCAGTGCCGTCGTGAGGCCGAGCGGGGCCGGCTGAATCCAGGGCCGCCGGATTTTGATCAAGGAGCTGCAGATCAAGGTCGGATTCGGGTAGGACCGTGCTCCCCGGAGCGGCCACCGACCAGACGGGCGGGCTGGAAGGCAGCTGATCCTTGATCGACATGATGGATTCCCATATTTTGAATCCAGGGGTGGGACCGAGGGCGATTATTGCTTTCACGTTCGCCTCGGACAGCAAGCGGAAAAGATACTGAGGCTCCAGCATCCAGTTCACCGGGAAGGGCACCGCTTGCGCCATGGTGCCGATGATGGACCAGTAGGCAGCCGGCATCGTGGGCAGGACGATGGCGACGACGTCGGCGCGTTCTATGAGTCGGCTTCGAAGAAGGGAGGCTACACGCTCGATGTTTCCGCGCAGCGCAGCGAATGTCGTCTCATGGACGATTCCGTCTATGTCGCCGTCCGGGATGAAGTGGATGGCCGTGTCATCGCGGTTGCGCGCCGCGAGCGCGAGAGCGATTCTTTGATGGAAATCAACGATCGACAACCGGTCGTCGAGCGGAACACGTTCGATGCGTTCGATGTCACTGAGGTCGCGTAACGGCCGCGCGAGCAGCTCGACGTCCGCAGTGCCGGGAACGATGGCGATGGGACTCACGGGCGCTTGACCGATAGGATCTGCTCCGCCCACCGAACATTCGCGTAGTCGACCATCATTCCCTCGAACTGAATGGCGCCGCGCCCCTGAGATTCGGCCCCACGGAAGGCGTCGATGAGTTTTTGAGCGCGTTCGACTTCGGCGTCGGTGGGCGAAAAAACCTGGTTGATCGCTTTCACTTGACGCGGGTGCACGGCGACCTTGCCATTGAAGCCGTGCGTGCGCGCAAGTCGGGATTCACATTCGAGCGCCGGCTCGTCGGCCAGCTGCATGAAGGCACCGTCGATCAGCCATGTCATTTTCGCCGCTCGTGCTTCGCACACGAATTTACCGCGAGCATAGGTGAGCGCCTCGCCCGTGGCGGTCCACTTGCCGCCAATGTCGCACATGAAGTCGCTTTCCTCGGCAGTGGCAAGGGCTGCGCCTCGAACCCGCTTCGTGTGGGATACGGTGTCGAATAGATGCCGTAAGCCCATGCTCGACTCGATGACCACGACAATGCTGATGGCGCCGGCGTCGAGGCCGGCGTCGAGTTCATGCGCGGCAAGGCGCGCGTCGATTTCCTCGATATCGCGCGTGCCCTCTACTTTGGGAACCATGACGGCTTGTGCGCTGTGCGGCGCAAGCACCGCCAAGTCCTTGTCCAGATCTCCGAGGCGAGGGTTGCTGATCCTCAGAAATGTCAGCCGCTCCGGCGCGCGGGCAAGCTCAGCGGCGACCAACGTCCGCGCCTCCTCCTTCTGCGCCGGCGGGACTGAATCCTCCAAATCCAAAATGATGGCATCAGCACCGCTCGCGAGCGCTTTTGGCAGCAGGTTCGTACGCGTTCCGGGCACAAACAATAAGCTTCGAAGGGCGCGATGCGAAAGCACGGATTAACTCCCAACCGTCTGTTGTGCCGCGAAGAATTGAGTGGGATTGCGTCGGCGGGTGACCCGTGCAATTCCAAAAACGGCCGCGCTGGCGCCGAGCGACACCGCGCCGGCGATCAAGAAGAGGGTCGGCGTGGCCACCTGCCGTGCGATGAGGACGCCGCCGATTACAGGTCCGATGATCGCGCCCATCCTCCCAATTCCCAACGCCCAACCGACGCCTGTCGAACGCAACGCCGATTCGTAGTAGCTCGCAGACAGGGACACCGCACACATCTGTGAGCCCACCGTCAGAATTCCGGCCACAAAAGATACTGCGAGCAGTGCCTGGCCCGATTGAACGACAAGGCCAATCAGCGCCACCGCCGCCCCGCCCAGAGCGTAGGCAACCGCGATGGGCACGATCGATCTGAAACGTTTGCTGATCCAACCGATGAGAAAGCAGCCGACGATGCCGCCCAAGTTCAGGGCGGCGACACCCAACACGGCACTCTTGATCCCGAGACCTGCGTGATGCGTGACGAGCGGCATCCAATTCACCAGGAAGACCGTCAGCAGCAGGCTGAGAAACAACGTCGTCCATAGAAACAATGTGCCGATCGCGCGGCCTTCGGCAAATAGACGGCGAACGGTCGCACGGGTCGGTGGATTGCCCTGAACGACCGTCAGATCGTCTGCCGGCAGCCTGAGTCGCCGGGAGAGTGCCTCGACTTGGTCCCGCCTGCCATTCGAGGCTAAAAAACTGATGGACTCCGGCATGATGAGTGCGAACGTCGGTACCAGGATCAAAGGAAGCACGCCGCCGATATAAAAGATGCTGGTCCATCCGAATCTTGGAATGAGTTGTGCCGCGAGCACTCCACCCAGTACCGATCCGAACGGGAACCCGCAGTACATCAAAGCAACGATGTTGAGGCGCAGTCGCTTCGGAGAGAATTCCGAAGTGATCGAAATGATGATCGGAAGCGCTCCGCCGAGTCCGAAGCCCGTCACCAGACGGACGATGAGCAGGGCGGATATCGAATGGGTGAATGGCGTTGCCAACGAACCCAGCGCCAACTCCAGGACGGAAAAGATCAGAACCGGCTTCCGCCCGAAGCGATCACCCGCTTGGCCGACCACAAGCGCTCCGATAAGTCCGCTGAATAGGCTGGAACCAAACACGGGTCCAAAGGCCGCCGCGGGGACGCGCCAATCGGAAGCGATCGCCGGCGCCACCATCCCGATCGCCTGCGTGTCCATCCCGTCAATCATTGCCATCACGGCGCAGAGACCGATGATGGTGGACTGAAACGCCGTCACTTTGGTGGAATCGAGGGCACGGTCAAGCCCGCCTATACCCGACATGCCCGTAACCTCCAGCGTTAGTCCCCTTGTTACCTGGTAACCCTAGCCGAAGCAACGGCAGACCGTCAAGGCTAATTCCATCAAATAGGCGCCCAAACACAGGCGCGATTGAAGAAAATCCTGTTGCCATGGTACCAGCCTACCTGGTAGGTTTACTGGATGGTGACGGGGAGTGGTATATGAACCGGCAAGCTGGCCTCGGGATTTGGCACGTGGTGTGTGCCGCAGCGCTGCTCTGTTGTCCGGCCTATGGGAAGGCACAGGCCCTACAACCCCAATCCGATACCTCGATAGAGGAAATCGTGGTGACGGCGCAGCGCCGTCGCGAAAATCTTCAGGACGTCCCCATCAGCGTGCTGGCATTTTCAGGGCAGGCTTTGGAATCATCCGGTGTCACCAACGCCGCGGATCTTGCGCGAGTGGTTCCCGGCATGACCATGCCCACTTCGGCGGGCTACACGTTGCCGCACCTCCGCGGAGTGGGAATCACGGCCATCGGCCCTGGAATTGAGAATTCCGTCGCGCTCTACGTGGACGGGGTTTACCGAGGGTCGTCATCGTCCGATGCGATGGCGCTCAACAACATTGCCGCTGTTGAGGTGGAAAAGGGTCCTCAGGGAACTTTGTTCGGCCGCAATGCAACCGGCGGCTTGATCCAGGTATCCACCAAGGACCCGAAGGCGGGGCCAGTGAGCGGCTCTGCAGATCTAGGCTATGCCAATTACCAGACGACGTCCGGCGATCTGTACCTCACGGGCGGATCAGATCTGATCGCGGGGGATGTGGCCGTGAAAGCGAGTCACCAGAACCAGGGCTGGGGCGTCAATGTCGCCACCGGGCAAGACGTCAACGCCACGGACCTCGATTTATCGGTGAGATCGAAATGGCTCATTCGACCCACGAATTCGACGAAGGTCACGGTCATCTTCGACTACGCGGATGTGCAATTTTCCACGTCCGCACTCCAGAATTACGGCAACACGCCGAACTTCTTCTACCCGGGCGGCACGCTTCAAACCTTGTCGAAATACGACGTTGACCTGGATTCGCAACCCAAACGGCACTTGCAGGACGGCGGCGTCAGCGTTCAACTCGACCAAGATCTCGGCTTCGCGTCGTTCGTCGACATCGTATCGTACCGACGAGGCACGTATCGTTGGAACGTCGATTTCGACCTCGGACCCAACGCTTACTCCACCAACACGCCTGACCAAATCGACAAGCAGTTCACTGACGAACTGCAACTCCTGTCGCTCACCCAATCCCGATTATCCTGGGTATTCGGCCTCTTTTACTACTACGCTGACAATGGCTACGATCCCCAGATCGTCAATTTCGGCGGGCCGGCGGTCAATCCGCTCAAACCGGTAACTCTCGTTCACAACACGACGTTTGAAGAGACCAACTCGGTGGCGGCGTATGGACAAGGTTCCGTCGATTTGGGCTTTCGAACCAAGCTTACCGTCGGCGCGCGGTATACGAACGAAAAACGGAGCCTCAACGGCTTGCAGATCGCTTATCTGAACGGCGTCGTACCCATTACGCTGGCCAATGTCGATACGAGTGTAACGACGCACACACCGACCTGGCGCGTCGCGCTGGATCATGATTTCACGGATACAATCCATGCCTACACAACCTACAATCGTGGCTTCAAGAGCGGGGGCTACAACGTCACCGCTCCGACTCTCGCGCCATACTCGCCCGAAAAACTCGATGCGTATGAAGTCGGCCTGAAGACGCAGTTTTTTGATCGACGCGTCACGCTGAATACCGCGGGCTTCTACTATGACTACAGCAACATCCAGGTCTCCCGCTTCATCAATGGCTCCCCTCAGGTCTACAACGGCGGCGCCGCGAAACTTTACGGCCTCGATACGGATTTGACCACGCGGATCACCGACCGATTCTCCGTCACCGGCGGTTTTGAATTGCTGCACACCGAGTTTACGAACTTTGCCAAAGCGGATTTCTTCAACAGTTGCGCGACACCGTATCCGACGGTCTGCAGTCTCTCCGCCACCGGCAAGCAGCTGCCTCAAGCGCCGAATGCGTCTGTCACCGTCAATGTCGACTACCGCATTCCGCTGTCTGTGGGCGAGCTGAACTTGGATGTCAACTCCGCGTCGAGCAGCGGATATTTCTACGCGCCCAACAACGAGTACCGGCAAGGCCCCTACACCGTGGTGAACGGCTCGGCATACTGGGCGCATGAGCAGTATCTGCTCAGCGTATGGGCCAAAAATATCACGAACATAATCGTTCCCATCAGTGTGAATCAGGCTCCGACCGCGACCGCCGTGGGTTATGCCGCGCCGAGAACCTTCGGCGTCACGGTTGGAATAAAGTTCTGATATGCAGAGGATCGTCACAACTGCGCATCGTGCGGAGGTAATTCACCTTGATCGACCCGGTCCTTATAATGGCGCGCAGCCACCCGGCCGGCCCCTGGCTGACCACATCAGCCCCTGTTCAACGTTCGCATTTCTCCAGTCGGTACCACAATGATCAAAAATCCGGATGAGCCTCCTTCGTTCTCAGTATTGCGCCAGGGAGCCGCAGAGCAGGTCATGGGCGATCTGCGTAACCGGATTTGCCAAGGCATCTACCCGCGCGGGGCGAAGCTCCCGTCGGAGCGCGAACTTGCGACGTACTATCGGGTAAGCGGGCCGACAATCCGCGAGGCATTGCGAGGACTGGCCGCGACCAATCTGGTGCGCATGCGCAAGGGCATGGGCGTGTATGTGATCGCGGCGACGGACGCGATGTTCGCCTCGGCACTCGGTGGAATATTGGAGCTCGAGAAAGCTCAGCTGCTCGACGTATTGGCCGTCTCCGAGGCGCTTTACGTCAAGGCAGTCACGCTGGCGTGCGAACACGCCACCGAAGAGGAACTGAGAGTCATCGCGAAGACTCTGGACCAGCTCGATCAGAGAAAGACGGCTGAAAAGCTTTTCGAAGATCTCAAGACATTCCTCGATCTCATTGCGAGGGCTTCCCACAACGTCCCTTTGGCCGTGTTTTGCCGGTTCATGATGGTGCTGCAAGTGGAAGTTGCCAACGAGCAGATCGGCGGTATTCCCCGCAACTGGGAAACCATCGCCATAAAACTCAGGTCGGACCGGCGGGAGCTGGTCAGCGCCCTTCAGGCGCGAAATCCCGATCTCGCGGCATCGTGGGCCGCGGCTTATCACGAACACACGCGGCGGCTGGTGAGTGACGTTCTGGCGACGACCGGCGGCGAATCCGTGTCGACCCTTCGCCGAGCAATCAGGAGGCTCGAAAGTGCGGTGTAGGTGCGTTCAGCGTCCGGCGACGGCCGCCCTCGACGCTCGAGCCGGCGATCTTTGAGAAGACAGCAAATGGCAACCAGGGACATACATGGGTAAAGTGAAGCGCGTCGTCATCGGACCGAACGCAGAGCAAAAGTCCGCCGTGCTTCACGGCGACTCCACCAATGAGCAGCAGGTAGCAGGATTTTTCTGGCGTTCGACGCTATGGGCTACGGAGGAACTGCCCGTCGACAACGCTATAGAGGGTGACCGTGCGGCAGGCGTTATACAACGTGAACCCGAAGGCGACGGTTTGATTTTCCGCGCCTTGGAAATTCCTCCGGACATCACCGATCGGAAGAATCATATCGAGGTCCTGCAGAAGCTGCATGAAGAGGTAAGCCAAAAGCACGTGCCAACGCGGGAAGATATGGAGCGTCACCCGAGCATGCACCGGACGGATACCCTGGATATGTTCACGATCACCCGTGGCGAAATTTACCTCGTCACCGACACGGACGAGGTTTTGCTGAGGTCGGGCGACAGTGCGATCGTACAGGGAGTCAATCATGCGTGGAGCAATCGGTCGAACGAGCCGTGCATGATCATGTGCGTGATGGTGCATTCCCGCGCCTAGGAGCGACGATGATAAAGCTGCTTGCGTCTTCTTCGATCGTGGACAACGCGCTGACTTACGCGCGATCCCACAAGCTTGCGCCCCTGACGGTTGCGGTGTTGGATGCCCGCGGTTGCACCATTGCGCTAAAAGCCGAGGACGGCTCGAGTTTGCTCCGGCCGGAGATCGCCCAGGGAAAGGCCTGGGGGGCGCTTGGCATGGGGATTGGGACACGCAATCTCGCGTCGCGCGCGGAAAAACTCCCGGCGTTCTTCAACAGCTTGGCCGCTCTCTCGGGCGGTCGGATAGTTCCGGTTCCGGGCGGGGTGCTGATATTGTCCAGCGAACGCGAGGTGCTTGGTGCGTGCGGAGCGAGCGGCGATACGGCGGACAACGACGAAGCTTGCGTAGTTGCCGCCATCGAGTCAGCCGGGCTCATCGCGGACCCGGGCAAATCGCAGTAAACGGATTGTGGCGTTGCGGCTCACGTCCGTCCCCCGACGTTCAGAGCCAGCCCGCGCAGCCAGGTTAAGTTAAATAACCTCGGTGCCAAATAGCGGGGAGGTATGCACGGGAAATTGCCTATCCTGGCTTCACGGCGTTAACATCCGTTTGGAATAAAAACAAACATAGGGATCTGCCGCCATGAACGAACCGTCGGTTAGGGTTCCAGTGGTCTGCCCGGAGTGTCGGCAAGAAATACTCGCGACTCTGCCAATCGGCTTTGTCGCCGCCGCACTGATCAGTGGCCGACCCGTCCGCCTCTACGCGAGTTGTCACGACGTGTACTGGAATGCACACCATATCGAGATCGAACAGTTACGGGAGTACTTGGGCGCTCCTTGGCTCGAGGCACAGCGATCGCTGCGGGGAAGTGGGACGAACGAGACAGCCTAGGCATATGCATTAGGGGATACCACGAATTGCGGGTGCGAAAACACCTACGCGAGAGGGTGGGAACCCCGTTGCCGCGCGCGCGAAGCTCAGAATAACGGGTCGGCGCCCTCGTTGCTCTAAACCAACTGCCGGCGTGCCGGATGTCCGGTGAATCAAGTATTCATCGCCATGGCCGATTGCCTGTGGCAACCGAGGTCGGCACCCGTTCAACATCCGAAGGAATGATCATGTCGCGTCTCAATGGACCATCGAGGCGCTGTGGGCTCGCTTTAGCCTTGACGTTGGCGCAGGCATCGGCATACGCCGGGCAGACCCCATCGACCGACTCCGCCGCAGACCTCTATCAAATCAGTCTTCAGGATCTGATGAGCATGGAGGTGACCTCGGTCTCAAAACGCGAACAGAAAATGTCACAGGTTGCGGCGGCCATTTTTGTCATCAATCAGGATGATATTCGTCGTTCGGCTGCCTTGAATATTCCCGACTTATTGCGGATGGTGCCGGGCCTGGACGTGGCGCAGATCAACGCCAGCACATGGGCCATTTCGGCGCGCGGCTTCAACCATCAGTTCTCGTCCAAGCTTTTGGTGCTCATCGACGGGCGCACGGTGTACACACCGTCTCAAAACGGCGTCAACTGGGACACGCTGGACGTTCCGCTCGACGACATCGAGCGCATCGAAGTCATTCGGGGACCGGGTGCGACTGTATGGGGCACCAACGCCGTCAACGGCGTCATCAACGTCATCACGAAATCTACGACCGAGACGCAAGGTGGGTTGGTGACGGCGGGCGCCGGAACCCGCCACCCGGGATTCGGCACGGCGCAGTACGGCGGAACCGTCGCCGATGGCGTCACCTACCGAACCTTCGTCAAGTATTTCGATATTGACAGCCTACCGGCCGTGGGCGGCGGCGACGGGGCCGATGCCCGGCATCTACTGCATGGCGGCTTCCGGATGGACGACGCCATCGCCGACGCGGATTCGCTGACGCTTCAGGGAGATCTCTATTCGGGACACGAGGGCGCCATCATCGGGCATATTGTGTCCATCGCCCCGCCGGACAATGAGGATATCGCCCGCACGGCGACGTTGTCAGGCGGTAACGTCCTCGGACGATGGAACCACGTGGTGTCGAGCAACTTCGACACGACACTGCAAATCTATTTCGATCGGTATGTTCGTTCCGGTCCCGAAATGAGCGAAGCCTGCAATACCTTCGACCTGGACTTTCATCAACATGCGCGTATCGGCTCGCACCACGAGGTGGTGTGGGGTGTGGACTATCGAAACGCAGCGGATCGAACGGTCGGCACGATCGATCAGGCTTTCGACCCCGCTGACGCCCGGTTGGCGCTATACAGCACATTCATTCAAGATGAGATCACCCTGCGTCCGGAACAACTTCGGCTGACGTTGGGCAGCAAGCTCGAACACAATGATTTTACCGGATTTGAGATCGAGCCCAGTGTTCGCATCGCGTGGACCCCCAGCGCCCGCGAGACCTGGTGGGCGTCGGTCTCCGACTCGGCCCGAACCCCGGCTCTGCGGGATGTCAATGCCGATTTCAACATTGGGGCGTTCTCACTGCCCAATGGGGCGCCCGTGGTGCCGACGATCGAAGGAAATCCGCGGCAGAAATCGGAGTATCTGCTCGCCGAAGAGTTGGGCTATCGAGTCGAGGCGAGCGACTGGGTGTCCCTCGACGTGGCGGCATTCTTCAATAAATACCGAAACCTGAGAAGCCTCGAGCAAGGCGCGCCTCGGTCCCTGACAACCCCCGTGCCCTACACGGAAATTCCGCTCTATCATGGCAACAAGGTGCACGGTTCGACCGAAGGCCTCGAGTTCGGCGCGAAACTGCGGTTGAGCGATCGCTGGACCTTGAGCCCGGGTTATGCATTCTTGCGCATGAATCTCCACACCGACCCTGAC
>JAXDQI010000254.1:0-3449 GCA_034667965.1 Gammaproteobacteria bacterium | reverse complement strand
ATGGGGGACTTCGAACCGAGCCTGCGCGACCTTGTAATAGTTCCACGAGACGGCAGCGGAGGCGTCGATCATGGCGCGACCATCCAGCACGTGGCGACGGTAGCCTGGCCCGGCGGAGATCCACCCGGCACCGGTGATCATGTTGCCGGACTCCACGTACGGTCCGTCGTTGCCATCCCCGCCGCCATTCCTGCTGCCGTCTGAGGCGTTGACCAATTTCCTCAGGAGCGCCGGTTCCGCGATGAGGCCGGTCGGCGTCGTCGTGACCCAACCCGCCGGCAGACTCGATGCGTCGGTCTCCTGGGCGAACACGGCATGAGCGGACGCGAACATCATGACGACGGAGAGAGAGAGGAAAGCCTTTCTGTCGAACCCACAGCGATCGTGTTTGCTCATACGAACATGAGCCGGGCAAATTCGCCGCCACGGGAAGCGTACGGGTGGAATCGAAGCGATCAGCTGCAATTGCCGCAGTTTGACGCGCGTGATCGCCTGATCAATCGCGCTGCGACATCGAAGGAAGTGCCAACCAGCCAACCGGGTGACGGCCGGTTGGCCCTGTCAGCATGCGGAGTGTGGATCGCTGTCTCGAGGGTGGGTTGGAAGGAGTGGGCGATTCTACCCGATGGTGGGCGTCACGCCGCCGTCCACGCGCAGGGCGGCTCCATTTGTTGCGGAGGACAGCGGACTCGCAACATATGCCACGAGGCTGGCAATTTCCTCGGGTTCAATCATGCGCTGCAGCAGCGACGAAGGGCGAGCGCGGGCGAAGAACTCGGCTTCCATCTGCGCGTCCGTGGCCGTTGGATCGCTGGTGATGCTCTTGAGAAAACCGATGATGCCTTCCGAACGGGTCGGACCGGGCAGCACGGAATTGACGGTCACCTTGGTGCCTCTGGTCAGTTCGGCAAGGCCGCGCGAGATGGCGAGCTGTGCGGTCTTGGTCATGCCGTAGTGAATCATCGGCCCTGGAACGACCAGGGCGGACTCACTGGAAATGAAAATGATGCGGCCCCAATTCTGTTTCAACATTCCCGGGAAGTAGTGCCGCGCCAGCCGCGCACCGCTGAGCACGTTGATCTCGAAATAGTTTCGCCAGTCTTCATCGCTGATGTCGGCGAAGCTCTTGATCTCGTAAATACCCAGGTTGTTGACCAGGATATCGACGTGCGGCACGGCGCGCAGCAGAGTGTCCGCGCCCTCCGCCGTCGCCGGGTCGGCCAGCACTCCGCGAACGTCCGCACCGCCTGAGGCGCGAATACTGGCAAGGGCCCGCTCCAGCTTTTCCTGGTTCCGCCCGCTGAGGATCACACTGGCACCTTCGACCGCCAGTGTGCGGGCGATCTCGAGTCCAATGCCCGCGGTCGATCCGGTGATCAGGGCTGTCTTATCGGCTAGCTGCAGATCCATGGTCACCCCTCATTTCGGCAGCGCATACGCGACCATGGCATCGCCGGGATGCGCCGTCAAGCCTCCGTGGCCGCCGGCGGCAATGACGACGTATTGACGCCCGTCCCGGCCCGTATAGGACATCGGCCCCGCGATGCCGTCCCGCGGCAGATCGGCGTGCCACACCTCGGCGCCGGTCTCGAGATCGAATGCCCGGAACGTCGAGTCCGCCGTCGCGGCGATGAAGATCAGCCCGCCGGCCGTCGTCACCGACCCGCCCATGTTCGGCACTCCAGACGGAATCGGCAGGTTGCTGGGGATGCCGAACGGACCTTGATTGCGCGACGTACCCAAGGTGTGGCGCCAGACGATCTGGCGCGTGTTCAGATCGAGGGCGGTGATATGCCCGTACGGCGGCGCCTGACATGGCATGAAGGCTGGCGAAATGAAGGGACTCACGAATTCCAGATACGGCGTGCCGTCCGCCGGCCCGCCGAAGAAATACTGTTCCGGGCCGATGCGTGACGGATCGACCCCGGCCTTGTCGCGTGGAACCAGACGGACTTTCATCGGCAGCCAGCTGGTGTTCGCGATGAGCCGCATGTGCGTGGGATCGATCGAGACGCTGCCCCACTCGAAGACACCAGCCGAGCCGGGATAGGAAATCGATCCCCTGGTCGACGGTGGCGTGTACAGGCCGTCGTTCCGCATCGACTTGAACTGAATGCGGCACGCCAGCTGATCGAGCGGCGTCGCTCCCCACATCGACGCCTCGGTCAGATCCGGCGGGCCGAAGAACGGAATGCCGGTCTGAAACGGCTGCGTCTTGGAGGTCCAGTCGCCGTCGCTCGCACCCTGCGGAACCGGACGCTCCTCAATCGGCGTAATCGGGCGGCCGTCTCGACGATCGAGGATGAACAGCAGCCCCTGTTTGGTGGGCACAATGACGACGGGTGTCGGCGGAGCGCCCGGTCCTTCCGGGATGTCGGCCAGGACGGGCTGCGCGGGCAGATCGAAATCCCAGAGATCATGGTGGACCGTTTGGAAGCTCCAGCGTGCGTGGCCAGTATCGGCGTCGACTGCGACGATCGCGCTCGCGTACTTCTCCGAAGACTCGAGACGCCCGCCGCCAAAAAAGTCCGGGGTTTCGTTGCCCATGGGCAGGTAGACGAGCCCGAGCGCCTCGTCAGCGCTCATTACCGCCCAGACATTCGCCGTCCGGCGCGTGTAGCTTTCCCCCGCAGCTGGCGGTCCGGTGCGGTCCGGTCGGCCGACGTCGAATGCCCACGCGAGCTTGCCGGTCACCGCGTCGAACGCGCGCACGACCCCCGATGGCTCTCCGCGCTCCCTGTTGTCGACCACCAGGCCCCCGACAACGGCTTTGCCGCGCACGATCGCGGGCGGCGACGTGACGTAGTAATAGCCCGGCTTCACCAGGCCCATGCCTTCGGTGAGATCGACCTCACCATTACTCCCGAAGTCGTGGCAGCGTTGGCCGGTGTCCGCATCGAGCGCATACAGTTTCGCGTCGAGCGTCGCCGTCAGAATGCGGTGTGCGCACACGCCCGTCGCGCCCGGAAGTTCATAGTAGGAAACGCCCCGGCAACTAAGCTGCTCATCGTCTTCCACGTTCGCGCGCGGATCGAATCGCCAGACCTCCTTGCCGGTCTCCGGTTCAATGGCGATTGTCTCTGCATGGGGCGTACACAGAAAGAGCTTGTCGCGCACCTTGAGCGGCGTGGCTTCGAAATTGAACTCGTGAGCGAGTCCCGCTTCGCCGGGCCTAATGGTGGCTCCGGTGTGATAGACCCAGGCGACCTCGAGATGTTTCACATTCTCCCGCGTAATCTGAGTGAGTGGCGAGTAGCGCAGACCGCCGGGTGTGCGTCCCCAGTGCGGCCAGTCGCCGTCGGCCTCGGTCGGCGACATGCTCGCAGGCACGGGGTCACCCTCCAGTCCCGAAGTCCCCACGGTGCCGCGGCTCGTGTGCCGAGGCGATTCAGCGTTCAGATCAGAAATCGCTGTAGCCGCCAGGAACAGGAATGCAATCGCCACGGGAG
>JAXDQI010000253.1:0-5133 GCA_034667965.1 Gammaproteobacteria bacterium | reverse complement strand
CGCCGTGTTCGACGCGGCGCTGCCCGGCATCACCCCGCCGCCTCCGGCCGGCATTCCCTCGGCGGAGGCGAATGTGAGGACCTGGCACTTGGCCTTCAACCGGCTCGATGACCTGCCGGAGATCCTGTTGCAGGGACGCGAGCGGGAGCTTCTGACTTGGCTGTTCAGGGCCAAATCCACTCGCACCTGGACGATTACGCCGGCGGATCTCGATGAATATGTGCGCGTCAACGCCGCCCCCGGCGCGACGCGGGCGGCGCTTGCCTATCAACGACATGGTCTGGGGCCCGAAGGAATCGCGCACACTCGGGCCCGAGCCGAGCGCAAGCTCGCCATGCCGGTACTCGCTGTCGGCGCGGAGAGCGGAGCCGGAGCAACGCTGCCCGACACGATGCGCTTAGTCGCGACGGATGTGCGGGGTGCTGTGTTTGCTGGCTGTGGGCACTATATGCCCGAAGAAGCCCCCCGCGCCGTAGCCGATCAAATCATCAGGTTCGTGGGTAAAAGAGCGCGGCCGCAAGCCCGCCGCGAGAGGAATAAAGAGCCATAGCGCGTTTCACTTCACGACTCCATCAACGGGCGGACGCGCGCACGCCGGTGCATTTGCAGCGCACTTCGTCGAGGTCCATGTCGACCCGGACCTCGGGACGATCCAAGTCGCTAGAGTCGTGTCAGCCATCGATGGCGGCAGAATCCTTAACCCGAAGACGGCCCGCGGTCAGATCATCGGCGGCCTCGCGATGGGAATCGGCATGGCGTTCCTGGAGGAGACGGTGTCTGATCGAACCGGACGTCTGGTAACCACGTCGCTGGCTGAATACGTCGTGGCGGTGAACGCCGACGTGCGCGATGTGGACGTGCGGTTCGTCGGACAACCCGATGCGATGACGCCGCTCGGAACCAAGGGCGTCGGGGAGCTCGCCATCACCGGAATGGCGGCCGCGATCGCCAATGCGGTCTATCACGCCCCGGGCACGCGGTTCCGCTCGTTGCCGATCTCTATTGAGAAAATGCTCGGACCTGAGTTCTCCAACCCGGGCACCATTTCGCCGGTGAGGAAATGACCGTGATCAAATCGAAACGATTCGAAGCCGTGTGAGATCAAGAATTGTTCGACGTTGATCCAACATGCGTGTAAGGTAGGTGCAATTCAACAGACAAGTTTGCTTCGAACGGAGGCTCTATGTCAGACGACGATCCCAAAACGCGTCCGCCAAGTCCCACCCGACGCAAGTTTCTTTTGACCTCTGGAAGTAGTGTGGCAGCAAGCTTGGTTGCCGCTTACGTACCGGCGGCCGCGAAAAGCGTTGCCGGAGGGAGTGACTCGGCTCCGACTAGTGCCGGGCCAAACATCGAGGGCGCAGTGCCGATCACGCTGCGCATCAACGGCAAAGACCACAAACTAGACGTCGATCCGCGGACCACGCTGCTTGATTGCATCCGCGAAACAGTGGCGCTCACTGGAACCAAGAAGGGTTGCGATCACGGGCAATGCGGCGCCTGCACCGTGCATGTGAACGGCCGGCGGGTGCTTTCGTGCCTCAATCTCGCGTTGATGCACGATGGTGAAGAGATCACGACCGTCGAAGGATTGGGCACGCCAGAAGCAATGCATCCGATGCAGGCGTCATTCCTTGCCTGCGACGCTTATCAATGCGGCTACTGCACGTCCGGCCAGATCATGTCGGCCGTCGCCCTGCTCAAGGAACCCTGCGGTCCTGATGACGGGTCGGTGAAGGAACTGATGAGCGGCAACATCTGCCGCTGCGGCGCCTACGCAAATATCGTCGACGCCATTCAACAGGTTCGAAAACGCGCGTAGCGCGAGCGGAGGCCCTCGATGCATATCTTCGAATTCATCCGACCAAAAGATTCCGCAGCTGCCATTGCGGCCGCTGCGCAATCGAAAACGGCCCAGCAGGGCGCGGACGTACGGTTTATGGGTGGCGGTACGACGCTGATCGATCTGATGAAGCTGAACGTGGAGACACCGGACCGTGTGCTCGACATCAATCGTTTGCCGCTTGATAAGATCGAGGCGACGCCTGATGGCGGACTCAAGATCGGGGCGACCGTTCGCAATTCCGATCTCGCGAACCATCCGAACGTGCAGAAAGACTACGCCGTCTTGTCGCAGGCGATTCTGAACGGCGCCTCCGCTCAGATCCGCAACATGGCTACGGTTGGCGGCAACCTGCTGCAGCGCACACGCTGCGTCTACTTCCGCGACACGGCCATGCCCTGCAACAAACGTGAACCAGGTAGCGGGTGTCCAGCGATCACTGGTCACAATCGCACGCTTGCGATTCTGGGCGCCAGTGAACACTGCATCGCGACCAACCCTTCCGACATGTGCGTGGCGATGGCGGCGCTGGAGGCAACAATCCACGTGCAAGGTCCAAAGGGACCGCGCGCGATTCCGTTCGGCGACTTTCATCTTCCGCCCGGCAACACACCGCAGCGGGAAACTGTTTTGGAGCCGGGCGATCTGATCACCCACGTCACGCTGCCACCACCTGTCGTTGGAAGCAAGCAACTGTATTTGAAGCTTCGTGATCGCGCCTCGTACGAATTCGCGTTGGCGTCGGCCGCGGTCGTGCTCACGATTGCCAGCGGCAGAATCACGCGTGCCCGCATTGCCCTCGGAGGCGTCGGCACAAAACCGTGGCGATCGCCGGAGGCTGAGCGTGCGCTAACCGGCAAAACCGCAAACGAAGCCACCTTCCGCCAAGCAGCCGAGGCAGCGATGCGTGGGGCCAAGCCGCAAAGCGAGAACGGTTTCAAGATCGAATTGGCCAGGAGGTGCCTCACACACGCGCTAAGAATGGCTTCGATGAGGTGAAGCGAAGGGCTTTGCCTCAAGAGTCATTAACGTAGGAATGAGTTTCGTGTTAGTTCGTGTGGTTTCGTGGATCGTTCCTGTCCTTAAGGAAAACAAGGACGATCCGCGAAATCACACTAATCAAACACGAACAAAACAGTCCTGACCAGGTAAATCTGACTTTGAAGGCAAAGCAGGCGAAGGAGTAATACATGACGGAAACAGCTACAACTTCTTCAATCGGCCGAGACACACCTCGGGTCGATGGGCCGCGCAAAGTCACGGGTTTGGCGCAGTACACCTCCGATTTCCATTTCCCTGGGATGCTCTACGCCGTTCCGGTTGAGGCGACGATCGCAAATGGGAAATTGCGCAAGCTGGATACTGCTGCGGCTGAGAAGATGTCCGGCGTGCGCGCCGTGTTTCATGGCGCGAATATTGGAAAGATCTTTCGCTCAACCCAGGCTCCGGGTTTCGATCGCGTTTGCGAAGAGCGTCGTCCACCATTCGAAGACGACGTGATCCGTTACTACGGACAGTACATCGCGCTGGCGGTGGCCGAGACATTCGAAGCGGCCAAAGCCGCAGCTGATGCAGTGCGCGCGACCTACACCAAAGAAAAGCCGAACGTGGAGGCCAGGCTTGAAGCCGGTCCCGATCGAGATGTGGTGCTCACCACCTACGGACCGGTGCCAAGGGAGCAAAGCAAACGCGGAGATCCCGAAGGAGCGTTCGCCAGCGCGCCGATTAAGCTCGACGAAACGTACGTTACGCCGGCGGAGACGCACAACCCGCTCGAGTTGCACGCCACCACCGCACTCTGGGATGGAGACATGCTGACGGTGTATGACTCGACGCAAGGCGTAGTCAATGCGCGCAGCGTGCTAGCGCAAATGTTCGGCTTGCCGAAAGAGAGTGTTCGGGTAATTTCGAAGTTTCTGGGATCGGGATTTGGCGGGAAACTCTATCCGTGGACGCACGTTCCGCTTGCCGTCGCCGCAGCGGGGCAACTGGGCAAGCCGGTGAAACTGGTGGTCAGCCGCAAAATGATGTTTCAGTCGGTCGGACATCGTGCGCGTACCCAACAGCGCCTGCGTCTGGGCGCGACTCGCGACGGCAAGTTGATCTCGCTCATGCAGGATTACGTTTACCACATGTCGGTGCTCGACGATTATCACGAAGACTGTGGAGACGCCACGCCATTTCACTACAGCACGCCGAATCTGCGCGTGAGCTTCGGGCGTGCAAGGCGGAACATCGGAGCGACTGCCGACATGCGTGGTCCGGGTGCTGTCCCTGGCTTATATGCGACGGAATCGGCTATGAACGAGATGGCGGACCAGTTGAAGATCGATCCGGTTCGCTTCCGAATTCTTAATGAACCGAAGCTCGACGAATCGAATGGTCTTCCTTTCTCCTCTCGCCATTACCTCGAATGCCTGAATGTGGGCGCGGAGAAGTTCGGCTGGTCAAAGCGCAATCCGAGGGTGGGTTCAATGAGACGCGATGGTCTTACGTTGGGCTGGGGAATGGCCGGGGCCGCGTGGCCGGCGGATCGGTTTGCCGCCGAAGCGAACGTGCAACTGCGTGACGACGGTACTGTCCGCGTGGCCTCGGCGGCACAGGACATCGGCACCGGTACGTATACGATCATGGCGCAGCTTGCGGCCGAGAAGACAGGTGTTCCACTCAACAAGGTCGAGGTTGTGTTGGGCGATAGCTCACTGCCGGATGGTCCAATCTCCGGCGCCTCCATGGCCACCGAGTCCTTGATCCCAGCGGTGTTCGGAGCAGCTAATGACGCGATCGCATCGCTGTTAATTATTGCCGCCACCAATCCGCGCTCGCCGTTCCTCGGACACAAGCCCGACGATCTTGCGGTTGCCGATGGCCGCGTATTCGTGAAGGCTGAAGGTCCTGAGAAAGGTCTCCCGTTTGGTGACTTACTCCGGCGCGCCAACGCCCGGTTGGTGACTGGCAGCGGCAAAGGCGAGCAGACATTTTTTGTTCCGGGCGCGAAATTCTCCAAGCATTCGTTCGGCTGCCACTTCGTCGAGGTAACGTGGCAACCTGAGATCGCGCGCTTGCGTGTCAGCCGCGTGGTGACGGTGATGGATGCCGGCCGGATTTTGAACCCACTCGCAGGCCGAAATCAGATCCAGGGCGCGGTGGTGATGGGCATCGGCATGGCCCTGTTCGAAGAAACCACTTACGACACGCAGAACGGCGCACCTATTAACAGCAACCTGGCCGACTACATGGTGACGGTGAATGCCGACGCGCCACCTATCGATGTGACGTTTCTGGACTAT